>JBDHSO010000102.1:0-13918 GCA_039808125.1 Rhodobacter sp.
AAGGCGATCCAGCTTCACCCGCTGGTCTGCTCGGCCTTCAACGCCGACTTCGACGGCGACCAGATGGCGGTTCACGTCCCCCTCTCGCTGGAAGCCCAGCTTGAGGCGCGCGTCCTGATGATGTCGACGAACAACGTGCTGTCGCCGGCGAACGGCGCGCCGATCATCGTGCCGTCGCAGGACATGGTTCTTGGTCTTTACTACGTGACCATGGAGCGCAAGGGCATGAAGGGCGAGGGCATGGCCTTCGCCGACATCGATGAGGTGGAGCAGGCCCTTGCCGCTGGCGAGGTGCATCTGCACGCCCGGATCACCGCCCGCCTGAACCAGGTGGACGAGGAGGGCAATGTCGTCCTCAAGCGGTTCGTGACCACCCCCGGCCGCCTGCGGCTGGGCAGCCTGCTGCCGCTGAATGCCAAGGCTCCGTTCGAGGTCGTGAACCGTCTTCTTCGCAAGAAGGACGTGCAGACCGTCATCGATACCGTCTACCGCTACTGCGGTCAGAAGGAATCGGTGATCTTCTGCGACCAGATCATGGGCCTCGGCTTCCGCGAGGCGTTCCGCGCCGGCATCTCCTTCGGCAAGGACGACATGGTGGTCCCCGACAACAAGTGGGACATCGTGAACGACGTCAAGGATCAGGTCGCGGGCTTCGAGCAACAGTATCTCGACGGTCTGATCACTCAGGGCGAGAAGTACAACAAGGTCGTGGATGCCTGGTCGAAGTGCAACGACAAGGTGACCGAGGCCATGATGTCGACCATCTCGGCCGCCAAATATGACGAGACCGGCGCCGAGAAGGAGCCGAACTCGGTCTATATGATGGCGCATTCCGGGGCCCGGGGTTCGGTCACGCAGATGAAGCAGCTGGGCGGGATGCGCGGCCTGATGGCCAAGCCGTCGGGCGAGATCATCGAGACGCCGATCATCTCGAACTTCAAGGAAGGTCTGACCGTTCTTGAATACTTCAACTCGACCCACGGGGCGCGGAAAGGTCTGTCCGACACCGCGCTCAAGACGGCGAACTCGGGCTATCTGACCCGCCGCCTGGTCGACGTGGCGCAGGATTGCATCATCCGCGTGCATGATTGCGGCACCGAACAGGCGATCACGGCTTCGGCCGCGGTCAAGGAAGGCCAGGAAACCGCACCGCTGTCCGAGCGCGTGCTGGGCCGCGTCGCGGCCGAGGACGTGCTGGTGCCGGGCACCAGCGATGTGCTGGTCAAGGAGGGCGAACTGATCGACGAACGCCGCGCGGATCTGATCTCGCAGGCGAACGTGCAGTCGATCCGTATCCGCAGCCCGCTGACCTGCGAGGCCGAGGAAGGCGTCTGCGCCCAGTGCTACGGGCGCGATCTTGCCCGCGGCACCCAGGTGAACATCGGCGAGGCGGTGGGTATCATCGCCGCCCAGTCGATCGGCGAACCCGGCACCCAGCTGACGATGCGGACCTTCCACATCGGCGGCGTGGCGCAGGGCGGCCAGCAATCCTTCCTGGAAGCCAGCCAGGAGGGCCGGGTCGAGTTCCGCAACGCCAACACCCTGACCAATGTCAACGGCGAAGAGATCGTGATCGGCCGCAACATGTCGCTTGCGATCATCGACGAGGCCGGGCAGGAGCGTGCCGTCCACAAGCTGACCTATGGCGCGAAGCTGCATGTCAAGGATGGCGAGCAGGTGAAGCGCGGCGTCAAGCTGTTCGAATGGGACCCCTTCAACCTGCTGATCGTGGCCGAAAAGGCCGGGACGGCGCGGTTCAAGGATCTGGTCTCGGGCATCTCGGTCCGCGAGGAAACCGACGATGCCACCGGCATGACGCAGAAGATCGTGGCCGACTGGCGCTCTGCGCCGCGCGGCAGCGATCTGAAGCCGGAAATCCTGGTGGTCGATCCGACCACCGGAGAGCCGGTGCGCGGCGACAACGGCAACCCGATCACCTATCCGATGTCGGTGGACGCCATTCTGTCGATCGAGGATGGGCAGGAACTGCACCCGGGCGATCTGGTGGCTCGTATTCCGCGCGAAGGTGCCAAGACCAAGGACATCACCGGGGGTCTGCCCCGCGTGGCGGAACTGTTCGAGGCCCGTCGCCCGAAGGACCACGCGATCATCGCCGAAAACGATGGTTACGTGCGCTTCGGCAAGGACTACAAGAACAAGCGCCGCATCACCATCGAGCCGGTGGACGAGACGCTGGCCCCGATGGAATACATGATCCCGAAGGGCAAGCACATTCCGGTTCAGGAAGGCGACTTCGTCCAGAAGGGCGACTACATCATGGACGGCAACCCGGCGCCGCATGACATCCTGCGGATCCTGGGGATCGAGGCGCTGGCGAACTACATGATCGACGAGGTGCAGGACGTCTATCGCCTGCAAGGCGTGAAGATCAACGACAAGCACATCGAGGTGATCGTCCGCCAGATGCTGCAGAAGCTGGAGATTCTCGACTCCGGCGACACGACCCTGCTGAAAGGCGAGCAGGTCGAAAAGCAGGAGCTTGACGAAGAAAACGCCAAGGCCCGCGCCCGCGGTCAACGCGAAGCCAGGGCCGAGCCGGTGCTTCTGGGCATCACCAAGGCCAGCCTGCAGACCCGGTCGTTCATCTCGGCCGCGTCCTTCCAGGAAACCACCCGCGTCCTGACCGAGGCCTCGGTCCAGGGCAAGCGCGACAAGCTGGTGGGGCTGAAGGAGAACGTCATCGTCGGCCGGCTGATCCCGGCCGGTACCGGCGGTGCCACGAGTCGCGTCAAGAAGATCGCCGCGGATCGCGATGCGACGGTGATCGAGGCGCGTCGCAGCGAGGCGGACGAGGCCGCGGCGCTGGCGGCCCCGGTCGAACTGGCCGAGGCGGAATTCGCGGAAGAACTGGCCGGAATGCCGGAAAGCCGCGACTGACACCCCGCTGCCGGGATCCGGCACCGGCCGATTGCAACAGGAAACCCCGCTGGCCCGGCCGGCGGGGTTTCGTCTTGCGCCGGCGACCCAGCCGGGCGGGCGCTTGCAGGTTCCGAAATAATCCGGGACCATGCGCGACGGAAACGCGAAGCTGCCGCGTGTATCCCGTGGCATGGCCTCGTCCGCCGCGGGGCAGGTTGCAGTACACGGAACCAACGGGAAACCCGATGATCCTCAGACACCTCGCCCTGTCCGTCCTGATTGTCGGTCTTGCCGGACAGCCGCTTGCGGCGCAGCAGGCGGCAGGTGCGGGGCAGGCTCCGGGTCAGACCCAGGCGTCAGCGCCGGCCGCGACCCCGGCTCAGCCCGGTGGGGGTGGGCGGCCGCCGACGACCGCCGGCTACATGGTCGTCGAGGAAAGCGACGTGCCGGTCCGCTATCGGCTGACCGGGCGGGCCGTCTCGCTCAATGACACGCAGTTGCGACCGCGCGTGGGCGGCGCGATCATCGCGATCCTCTATACGCCCGGCAGCGTGGTGAAGGTGGGCGATCCGCTGTTTACGATCGACCCGCTGACTTATGAGGCCGCGCTGGCCAGCGCGACGGCCACCCGCCAGGGCGCCGAGGCCGACCTTTCCGCGGCGAGAACCGCCTTCGACCGGGCCGAGCGGTTGCGGGCGGCCTCCACCACCTCGGAGGCGAACTGGGAGGTCGCGCATGTGACCCTGCTGCGGGCGGAGGCCACGCTTGCCCGTACGCAGGCAGACGAGGATCTTGCCCGCGCGCAACTGGGCTGGACCACGGTCCTTGCGCCGATCGCGGGTGTGATCAGCGTGCCGAATGTGGCGCTGGGCGATCTTGTTACCCAGAACCAGGGCGATCCGCTGGCCGATATCGTGCAGATCGACCCGATCTATCTCGACCTGTCCGAACCCTACCCCGAGCGGCTGCGGATCGAAGGCCGCGCCGCCCGGGGCGAAATCACCCTGACCGAGCCCGCGCTGACGCTGCTGCTGGGCGACGGGCGCCGCATCGACAGCGCGGCGGTTCTGGTGTCGACCGGCGCGACCGTGTCGCAGACCACGGGCACCCGGCTTTTGCGCTTCGAACTGGCCAATCCCGGAGGGCTGATCGCGCCGGGACTGTTCCTGCATGCCGAGATGGCCGTGGGCACGCAGCGCGCGATCCTTGTGCCGCAGCGGGCCACCGCCCGGCAAAGGGACGGCACGCTGACCGCCTGGGTCGCGGTGGGCGGCAAGGCCGAACAGCGCAAGCTGACCGAGGTCGGCACCGACGGCAATGCCTGGATCGTCACCGGCGGCCTTGCCGCGGGCGACTGGGTGCTGATCGACGGCACGTCGAACCTGCGCGACGGGCAGGAGGTGGCGCCGGTTCCCGCCCGGATCGACGAAAACGGCGTGGTGCAAGACATCGGGCCGGCGGGCAACTGAGGCATGGCACAATTCTTCATCTCGCGCCCGGTCTTCGCCTGGGTCCTGGCCATCGTGACGATGATCTTCGGCGCCTGGGGCCTGACGACCCTGCCGATCGAGCAATATCCCGATATCGCGCCGACCCGGATTTCGATCACCGCCACCTATCCCGGCGCGTCGGCCGAGGCGACGGAAAACTCCGTCACTTCGGTGATCGAGGACGGGATGACCGGCCTCGACGGGCTGCTCTACATGGAGGGCAGTTCGACCTCGACCGGACGCGCGCGCATGTCGTTGACCTTCTCGGACGACGTGGATGCCGATACCGCGCAGATCCAGGTGCAGAACAAGCTGCAACTGATCGAGAATTCACTGCCCGAGACGGTGCGCGATCAGGGGATGAATGTCAGCCGCTCGGGCGAAAGCACGCTGATGGTGGCCGCGCTCATCTCGCGCGACGGGCGCTATTCCACGCTGGAACTGGGCGATCTGACGGCGCAGCTGATCGAACCGGCAGTGCTGCGGCTGCGCGGCGTGGGCGGGCTGGACAGCTTTTCCTCGGGCTATGCCATGCGCATCTGGCTGGATCCGATCCGGCTGGCGGCCTATGGGCTGACCAGCGCCGATGTCACCGCCGCGCTTTCGGAACAGAACACCACGGTTTCGGTGGGATCTCTGGGCGGGCAGCCGGTGGTGCCGGGCCAGCAACTCAGCGTTCCCCTCTCGGCGCAGACCCAGCTTTCGACCGTCGACCAGTTCGCCCGTATCGCGCTGAAGACCGAGGCCGGCGCGGCGCAGGTCTTCCTGTCCGACGTTGCCCGGATCGAGATCGGCCAGACCAGCTATGGCTCCACGGCGCAGTTCAACGGTGCTAATGCCTCGGGCTTTCAGGTGACGCTTGCGACCGGCGCCAATGCCGTCACGACGGCGCAATCCGTGCGCGCGCTGCTGGCGGAAATCGCCCCCGCCCTGCCCGAGGGGGTCGAGATCGCCTATCCCTACGACACCTCGCCCTTCATCGAGGAATCGATCCAGAAGGTCTATGAGACCCTGCTCGAGGCCGTGGGGTTGGTGTTCCTGGTCATCCTTGTTTTCCTGCAAAGCTGGCGCGCGACGATCATTCCCACCATCGCGGTGCCGGTCGTCCTGCTCGGCACCTTCGGCGTGCTGGCCCTGCTGGGGTTCACCATCAACACCCTGACGATGTTCGCGCTGGTGCTGGCAATCGGCCTGCTGGTCGACGACGCCATCGTGGTCGTGGAAAACGTCGAGCGCGTGCTGGAGGAGGAACATGTCGACGCCCGGACCGCGACGCGGCGGTCAATGGCGCAGATCTCTTCGGCGCTGGTCGGCATCGTGACCGTGCTGTCGGCGGTGTTCCTGCCCATGGCCTTCATGACCGGCTCGACCGGGGTGATCTACCGGCAGTTTTCGGTCACGATCATCTCGGCCATGGTGCTGTCGCTCGCCGTGGCGCTGATCCTGACGCCGGCGATGACGGCCTCGCTTCTGAAGGCGCGGGGGCAGGGGAACCTGCTGGCCCGCGGCTTCAACCGGGGCCTTGCCCGCGTGACGCAGGGCTATGGCGCCACGGCCCATGCGGCGATGCGGGTGCCGCTGCTGATGCTGGTGCTTCTGGTCGGGATCGGCGGCGGGGCCTGGGTGCTGTTTCGCGACCTGCCCTCCTCCTTCGTGCCGCAGGAGGATCAGGGCGTGATGATGGTTCTCTTGCGGCTGTCCGAGGGTTCGACCACGGCGCAGACCGGCGCCGTGGCGGACGAGGTGATGGACTGGCTGCTGACCGATCAGAAGGCCAGCGTCGAGACGGTGATGACCGCGCTTGGCTTTTCCTTCGGCGGATCGGGGCAGAACGTCGGGATGATGTTCGTGAAGCTTCGCCCCTTTGCCGAACGCGGGGGGTTGAGCGTGGCCATGCTGCAACAGGCCGGATCCGAGCGGTTCAGCAACAACCGGGCGGGCAACATCATCTTCACCCAGCCGCCGGCGATCCAGGGCCTGGGGCAGAATGCCGGTATCTCCTTCTACCTGATCGACCAGGGGGGGCAGGGCCAGCAGGCACTGGAGGACGGCGCGCAGGCGCTGGTTGCCCTGGCCGAGGCCCGGGGCATCGCCACCGGCTTTCGCGGGCAGGAGCCGAACCGTCGCCCCGCGCTGCAACTGGTGATCGACCAGGAAAAGGCCCGCGCGATGGGGATTTCCGTCGCCTCGGTGAACACCATGCTGGCGGTGATCTTCTCCGGCCGCTCGATCGGCGATTTCCAGCTCGGTTCCGAACTGCGGCCCGTCACCGTTCAGGGCGATGCCTGGGCACGGATGCAGCCCGAAGACATCGACCTCTGGCAGGTCCGCAATTCCGGCGGCGAGATGGTGCCCTTTGCCAGTTTCATCGACAAGGTCTGGACCGAGAACTCCCCCTCGCTCAACCGCTACGACGGGACGCGCGCGATCTCGATCTCGGGCAATCCGGTGCCGGGCGTGTCGACGGGCGATGCCATGGCGGGGATGAGCGCGCTTCTGCCCGAGGTTCCGGGCGGCTTCGGCCTGGCCTGGACCGGGCTGTCGTATCAGGAACAGCTTGCCGGCAATCAGGCGCCGTTCCTGTTCGCCATGTCGGCGCTGGTGGTGTTTCTGTCGCTGGCCGCGCTCTATGAAAGCTGGTCGGTGCCCTTTGCCGTGCTGCTAGTGGTGCCGGTCGGTGTGCTTGGCGCCCTGGCGGCCGCCTGGGCCTTCGGCCAGTCGAACGATGTCTATTTCAAGGTCGGGCTGCTGACGACCATCGGCCTTGCGTCGCGCAATGCGATTCTGATCGTGGAGTTCGCCGAAAGCCTGCTCAGGGCGGGCGAGCCGCTCCTGGCCGCCACCCGCAAGGCGGCGGAACTGCGGCTGCGCCCGATCCTGATGACCTCGTTTGCCTTTGCGCTCGGGGTGTTGCCGCTGGCTCTCGCGACCGGCGCGGGGTCGGCGGCGCAGCGGGCCATCGGCATCGGCGTCCTGGGCGGCGTGATCGCCTCGACCGTGATCGCGCTGTTCATGATCCCGGCGCTTTATGTACTGGTGAAGCGGATAACGCATCGCGGCTGACAGGCCGGCGGCCGTGCCTCAGATCTCGGCAATATCGACGGAATGGCTGCCGCTCTGCCCGCCTTCCATCCGCAGGCTGCCCGTCACGGGGGCGACATCGCCGTAATCGCGGCCGAAGCCGACCTCGACGTGATCGCCGTTCACCCGGCAGGCATTGGTCGGATCGTAGTCGATCCAGCCCGCAGCACGCCCGCACCAGGCGCGCACCCAGGCATGCATGGCATCCGCGCCGACCAGCCGCGGCCGCCCCGGAGGCGGGCGGGTGCGCAGATAGCCCGCGACATAGGCCGCCGGAATGCCCTGCGACCGCAGCCCGGCGATCATGATCTGCGCGATGTCCTGACAGACGCCGCGGCGCTGGCGAAAGGCCTGCGCGATAGGGGTGTCGACTTCGGTCGCGCGGGGATCGAAGGCGATGGCCCGGTTCAGCGCCAGTCCCAGCCGGGTGACGGCCGAGGCCACGGTCGTCGTGCCGGCGACGGCAGCGCGGGCGAACCGGGCGATCTCTGGCACGCCGGGCACCCGGGGCGAGGGGAAGAGGAAATGATGCGGGCTGTCGGGCGCCAGCGAGGCCAGCGCCGCCAGTTCCGCCGCCATTGCGCCGGGGGGTGCCGAGGTGTCGGGGGGCACCGGCACCGTTTCGTCCCGCGCGACCTCGGCCGTCATCTCGACCAGAAGATCGGTCAGCCCGCCCGGAAGCACGATCTCGATGACCTCGGTGCCGAAGAAATCGCGAAAGCGCCGCTCCTCCAGCGGTGCGGGCGTGATCGCAAGCCGGCTGCGGGCGACCTGCTGCCGGCCCGGGACGGTGGCCGGCAGAACGCGCAGCAATTGCCGCCCGCCGGCCGCGACATGGCCGAAACTGTAGTGGATTTCGAGGTGCAGATTGTAGCGCATCAACTGAAATAGGCCTCGGTCAGGCGGTCGGACAGATCGGCGATGCGGCTGCGCAGCGACCACAATTCGCCGGTCGTCAGCCCCTCGGGCGTCTGCGTCGCCAGATCGACCTGGATGCGCATGATCGCGCGCAGGGGCGCCCTCGGTCGGCCGCGATCCTCGGCCGCCGGCAGAAGGGCGATCTGTTCGGCCAGACCGTCAACCTGATGGCGGATCGAACGGGGATTGTCGCCGTCGAGCCCCAGAAGGTCGATCACCGTTGCCGGGCCGGTCGCCACGGCAAAGCGGCGGCGGTGGGTCATCACGCTGTCGCCAATCTCTACCGCCATGTCCAGCGCGCCGGCCGGCAGCCGCGGATCGGCCAGGATCGCCAGGATCGCGGCCATGCCCATCGCGCGTTCCTGCTGGCGGCCGATGGTCAGGAAACGCCAGCCCTGCGAACGGTACATGTTTTCGTGGACCAGTCCCGAGACGCCCGCCAGCTTGCGCAAGAGCGCCGACAGCGCCCGGGCGGCATCGTCGCCGGGGGTGACGCGGGCCGCCATCTGCTGCGCCGTCCGGGCGATATCGGCAAGGGCGGACCAGGCGTCGGT
Organism: Rhodobacter sp.; assembly: GCA_039808125.1. Lineage (GTDB taxonomy): Bacteria > Pseudomonadota > Alphaproteobacteria > Rhodobacterales > Rhodobacteraceae > Pseudogemmobacter. The sequence continues at coordinate 8,924 of JBDHSO010000102.1, forward strand.
CGAAAAGAGGTCGCGCACCCGGCCGGCGGTGGCAACGGCCGCCGTCAACGTGTCGAGCAGGCCCGCCGGGATGCCGCGGCCGGTTTCGATGCCGTAAAAGCCGTGCAGCGGCTCGATCCCCTGCAACAGCGGCCGGGCATCCGCACCGCTTTCGGCCAGCCTGACATGGGCCGCGCGCAGGATCCGCACGGCGGTCTCGGTCCGTTCGACATAGCGACCCAACCAGAACAGGTTGTCGGCGGCGCGGGCGGGCAGGGTGCGTTCGGCGGCGCGGCGGTAGGTGCCGGTCACGGCCGGTACCAGCGTCACGCTGGCGCCCGGCGGTCCGCCCAGCACCCAGACATCCGCGGTCGATCCGCCGCGCTGCATGGCGATGGCGGCAGGGTCGCGGCTGGCACCGATGCGGGCAAAGCCGCCGGGCATGGCCTGCCAGCGGCCGTCCACCCGGGCAAGAAACACCCGCAGTGTCATCGGCCGCGGTTCCAGCCGCCCGTCGATCAGCGTCGGCGTGGTGGAAAGCCGCACCACCTCCTGCGCCACGAGCGAGGGGCCCTCGGCCTTCAGCCGGCGGGCCAGATCGGCGGTGGCGCCCTGGCCCGGCGCGGGATGCGTTTCCTCCGGGCTGTCGAAGGGAAGGCCGGTCGCCAGCGCGGGCGAAAGCATGCGTGCGGCCGGGTCGGCCAGGACGGTGGCGCGTTCCGCAGCCCCGCCAAGCCACCAGGTCGCGATATTGGGCAGGCGCAGATCCGCGCCCAGAAGAACCGGCGCCAGACGCGGCAGGAAAGCCATCAGCGCCCGTGTTTCCAGCACGCCCGATCCCAGGGCGTTGATCATCACCAGGCCGCCCGCGCGCAGCGCCGAGACCAGGCCGGGCGTGCCGATCCGCGACTCCGGATCCAGCTCCACCGGATCGGCATAGCCGGAATCGAGCCTGCGCCAGAGCGCATCGACCGGCGCCGGCCCCGCGACGGTGCGCAGATGCAGCCGGCCGTTGGCCACGGTCAGATCCTCGCCCTGCACCAGCGTCAGACCCATGTAGCGCGCGATATAGGCATGTTCGTAATAGGTTTCGTTCAGCGGGCCGGGGGTCAGCAGCAGCACCCGCCCGTCGCCGTCGCGGCCGGGCGCCAGCAGGCTGTCGCGAAAGTCGCGGAAGAACCCGGCCAGGCGGTGGACGTTCATCTCGGCGTAAAGTTCGGAAAAGGCGCGGCTGGTGGCCACGCGATTTTCCAGCGCATAGCCCGCGCCCGAGGGCGCCTGCGTGCGGTCGGCCAGCACCCACCAGGTGCCATCCGGGCCGCGCCCGATCTCGAAGGCAAGGAAATGCAGGAAATGCCCCGAGGCGGGCCGGATCCCCACCATCGGCCGCAGCCATTCCGGATTGGCGGCGATCAGGTCGGGCGGCAGATGACCCTCGGCGACGAGCCGGTTCTCGCCGTAAAGATCGGCCATCAGCGCCTCGAGCAGATCGGCGCGCTGCACCAGCCCGGGGATCAGCGTCTCCCAGTCGGCGGCTTCGACCAGAACCGGCACGGGCGACAGCGGCCAGGGCCGCTCATCGGACCCGCCGGCACCGTACTGGCGGTAGAACACGCCGGAATCGCGCAGGTATTGCTCTGCCCGGACGCGGCGTTGCGCAATCTCCTGCGGCCCCTCGGCGGCAAGAAGCCCGGCAAGCCGCCGCCAGGACGGGCGCACGGTGCCGTCGGCGGCAACCATCTCGTCGGGAACGCCGGGCAGGGCGGCATAGCCCCGCGGCGGCCGGATCCCGTTCTCTGCCCTGTCGTCTGCCATGCCCGCGCCGCCTGCCGTTATAGCCCGTCTTTGCCGCCTGTCGTCGTCGCCTGCCGCCCTTGCCGAACGCCGGATCAGACGCCGACCGGGCGGCGCAGGTCAAGCGTCATCGGAAACTCCGGATGGCGCCGTTCGGCCGGCGGGCGCCAGGAGGTGCCGGGCCGATGGCCCGACGGCTCGAACCGGGCCAGCCGCCGCGCCTCGGCCTCGTTGCCGTTTACGGGGAAAGTGTCGTAGTTCCGCCCGCCCGGATGAGCAACGTGGTAGACGCACCCCCCGAGCGACCGCCCCGACCAGCGGTCGTACAGGTCGAAGGTAAGGGGCGCCTGGACGGGCAGGGTCGGATGCATGGCATTGGCGGGCTGCCAGGCCTTGAACCGCACGGCCGCGACGGCGATCCCGTTCGCAACCCCGGCCAGCGGCAGTTCGCGGCCGTTGCAGGTGACGGCATAGCGCCCGGGATCCGGCGCGGACAGTTTGACCTGCAGCCGTTCGGTCGAACTGTCGGCATAGCGCACCGTACCGCCGATGGCGCCGGTTTCGCCCAGGACATGCCAGGGTTCCAGCGCTTGCCGCAGTTCCAGATGCGCGCCTTCATAGTCGGCCTCGCCGCAGAACGGGAAGCGGAACTCGGCCTGCGCGGTGAACCATTCCTCCTTCAGGTCGAGATCATGGTCGCGCAGGTCGCGCAGCACGTCGCGGAAATCTTCCCAGACGAAATGCGGCAGCATGAATCGGTCGTGCAGCGCCGTGCCCCAGCGCACCAGATCGCCCTGTTGCGGCGCGGCCCAGAATCGCGCGATCAGCGCCCTGAGCAGCAGTTGCTGCGCCAACGACATGCGGGCATCGGGCGGCATCTCGAAGCCGCGGAACTCGACCAGCCCCAGCCGTCCGGTCGGGCCGTCCGGCGAATAGAGCTTGTCGATGCAGATCTCGGCCCTGTGGGTGTTGCCGGTGACATCGGTCAGCAGGTTGCGCAGCAGCCGGTCGGTCAGCCAGGGCATCGGTGCGGTGCCCTGCCCGGGAGCGGGAATCTGCGACAGCGCGATTTCCAACTCGTAAAGTGCATCGTGCCGGGCTTCGTCGATGCGCGGAGCCTGGCTGGTCGGACCGATGAACAGCCCCGAGAACAGGTAGGACAGCGCGGGATGGCGGTTCCAGTGCAGGATCAGGCTTTTCAGCAGGTCGGGCCGGCGCAGGAACGGGCTGTCGAGGGTGGTGGCCCCGCCGACAACCACATGATTGCCGCCGCCGGTGCCGGTATGCTTGCCGTCGATCATGAATTTCTCGGCACAAAGGCGGCTCTGCCGGGCCTCGTCATAGACGCCTTTGGTGATGGCCATGCACTCCTCCCAGGAATGGGCGGGATGGATGTTCACCTCGATCACCCCCGGATCCGGGGCGACGCGGATCACGTTCAGGCGCGGATCCTGCGGCGGCTGATAACCTTCGATGTGCACCTTCAGCCCCAGGCGCGCGGCCGCACTTTCCGCGACATGCAACAGGTCGAGGTAATCCTCCAGCACGGCGACCGGCGGCATGAAGATGCAGAGCCGGCCGTTGCGCGGCTCTACCGACAGGGCCGTACGGACGGCGCCGCCGACCTCTGACGGCTGCTGACCGGGCATCTGCTGGACCGCCGCATCCGCAAGGAAGAAGGCTCGCGCCTGTGGCCGGCCGGCGGCCTCCACGGCTGCGGGTTCGGGCAGCGGCGGACGTTCGACGGTGGGGTCGGTGGGGTTGATATAGGGATATTGCGCCGCCGACAGCCAGGGCAGGCTGTCGAGCGGAATGCGATAGCCGACCGGGCTGTCGCCGGGCACCAGGAACACATGGCCGCGGCGCAGGTTCCAGCGCTCCGATTGCCAGCGCCGGCGCCGGTCGAGACCCATCCACGGCTGGACGGGCAGGACATAGCCCGCGGGTTCGGTCAGCCCGCGGTCGAAGACCTGCGCGATCCGGTGGCGGGCCTCGGGGTCCTTCAGCCGCGAATTGGCCGGGGTGACGTTGTCGGGAAGCCGCGCCTCCCGCAGCAGCCATTCGGCCGGGTCTTCATAGGCGGGAAGGATGTTTTCCTGCGGCAGATCCAGTTCCACCGCAATCTCGCGCAGAAGGGCCTGCGCCTGGGTCGTGGTCGCGGCCTGATCGCGACCCTCGGTCGCGATCAGGTCGGGGTTCTGCCAGATCGGCTTGCCGTCGCGCCGCCAGTAGAGCGAGAATGTCCAGCGCGGCAGGCTTTCGCCCGGATACCATTTGCCCTGTCCGTAATGCAGAAAGCCGCCGGGGGCGAAACGGTCGCGCAACCGGCGGATCAGCGTATCGGCGCGGTCGCGCTTTGTCGGCCCGACGGCGGCGGTGTTCCATTCGGCCGCCTCGAAATCGTCGATCGACACGAAGGTCGGCTCGCCCCCCATGGTCAGCCGTACATCGCCGGCCGCCAGCGCGGCATCGACCTTGCGGCCAAGCGCGTTCAGTTCCTGCCAGCTTTCCTCGCCGAAGGGGCGGGTGATGCGCGGATGTTCGGCGATGCGGGCGACCTTCATCTCGAAATCGAAGGAAACCTGCGCGGTTCCGAAATATCCACCGGCGATCGGTGCGGCATTGCGGTAATGCGGCGCGGCGGCCAGCGGGATATGGCTTTCCCCCGTCAGCAGCCCGCTTGTCGGGTCTAGCCCGATCCAGCCCGCACCGGGCAGATAGACCTCGACCCAGGCGTGCAGGTCGGTGAAATCGACCTCGGTGCCCGAGGGGCCGTCCAGCGCCTTCAGGTCGGGTTTCAGCTGGATCAGGTAACCAGAGACGAAACGCGCGGCAAACCCCAGATGTCGCAGGATGTTGACCAGCAGCCAGGAGGAATCTCGGCACGATCCGCTGGCCTGGTCCAGCGTCTCCTCCGGGGTCTGGACGCCGGGCTCCATGCGGATCAGATAGCGGATATCCTCTGAAACCTGCCGGTTCAGCCCCACCACGAAATCGACCGTCCGCTGCGGCGTGCCGGGTATCGCCGCCAGGCGGGCGGCCAGCAGGGGGCCGGGCGGTTCGGCATTGCGGTAGATCGACAGATCCTCGGTCAGGTCGGCCGGATAGGCAAAGGGCCAGGTTTCCGCCGATTCCTCGACGAAGAAGTCGAAGGGGTTGTAGACCGTCATGTCGGCGACCAGATCGACCTCGATCTTCAACTCCCGCACGGGCTCGGGGAAG
>JBDHSO010000103.1:0-13831 GCA_039808125.1 Rhodobacter sp.
GTGGTCGAGGCGATGCGCCGCGGCGGCTGGAACCTGGGTGGCGAGCAGTCGGGCCATATCGTCATGACCGATTACGCGACGACGGGCGACGGGCTTCTGGCCGCCTTGCAGTTTCTGGCCGAGATGGTGCGCACCGGCGCCCCGGCCAGCGAACTGGTGCGCCAGTTCACCAAGGTACCGCAACTGCTCAAGAATGTGCGTTTCGCCGAAGGCGCGCGGCCGCTGGAGGCGCCTGCGGTGCAGGCGGCGATCACGGCGAACCGCGACCGGCTTGCCGGACACGGCCGGCTTCTGATCCGCAAGTCCGGTACCGAACCGCTGATCCGCGTGATGGCGGAATGCGAGGACGAGGCGCTGCTTGGCCGGGTGGTGGACGAGATCGTCGAGGCCGTCCGCGCCGCCGTCTGATGCCGTCCGGCCCGGGTCCGGCCCGGCCTCAGCCGAGAAGGATGCCGAGGACGACGAGCATCAACCCCAGCGCCGAAACGCCGAGTGCCATGGTGTTCAGGATCACGATGCGGCGTAGTTCGGCGCGCATCACATCGTCGGACTGGCCCGAGCGTCGGGCCTTCCAGGCGCGGAAGACGCAGTAGAGCAGCCCGGCCACGCCCAGAAGCGAGACGGCGGCTCCGGCAAGGATGATCAGTTGCATGGCGGTCTCCGCGGGCCGGTCGGGCCAGTTTCCTCGGGCCTCCGGCTTTCCTGACCGGGGCTCGGCGCGGCCTAGCCCGCCTGTGTGCCCGGCGCAAGCCCGTGCGGTGCCTGCGGGGCGCGCAAGGCGGGCAGGCCTCGGGGGCAGGGGGTTGCGGGACGGGCGCCGGGCGGGCTATCTGACGGCGAGGCAATATCAGAGAACCACAGGCAAGGAGAGACCCATGGCCGAGGCAGCGGACAGCTATGGCATCGCCGCCGATGAGCTGCGCCAGTTCATCGAGCGGTTCGAACAGCTTGAATCGGAAAAGAAGGACATCGCCGACCAGCAGAAAGAAGTGATGGCCGAAGCCAAGGGCCGCGGTTACGACACCAGGGCGATGCGCAAGATCGTGGCGCTGCGCAAGAAGAAGCCCGACGATCTGGCCGAGGAGGAGGCGATCCTCGAAATCTACAAGACCGCGCTCGGCATGTCCTGAGGCGGGCGCCCGGACCTGACCAGCCCGCCCGCCCGGACCGGGGATCGGACCCCGGGGTCGCGGGTCAGGGCGACAGCACCCGGACCCCGGGCATGCCCCGGATCCGCGCGACATCGGCGTCATAGGCCGCGCTCAGCCCGGCCACGATATCCTCGGTCCAGCCCGGCATCTCGAACCGCATTTCCATCCTGGCCGGCGGGGTGAATTTGGTCAGGAAGGCGCCGACGATGCGCCGCCGCTGGGCGATGCTGCCCGGCGGATGCGAGGCGAGATAATCGTGCATCCGGCCAAGACCGTCCGGGGTCAGCAGCCCCGACAACAGGTCTTCGGCATCCTCCAGCACGACCGCATCGGAATGGCCGGACACTTCGCGCAGCACCTCGGGCCAGATCAGCGGCGTGTCCTCGTCGCACCAGACGGTGACGGGCACGCCGGGATTCTGTTCCTGGATCTGGGCCACGACTTCCGACCAACGCAGCGCCGTCAGATCGGTGCCGGCCAGGAATTCCTCCTGCGTCCGGCCTTTTTGCAGGGCGAAAAGCGCTGGCAGGAAGGTGGCGATGTTGCGCAGGCCCAGGTGAAATTCCGCCGTGTGGCCGGGAAAGATCCGGGTGAAGGCGCGGATGCGCTCGCCGCCGAAACTGTAAAGCTGCCCGCCGCGCAGCGTCCATTGCGGAAACGAGAGAAAGCTCTCCCAGCTCAGCACCATGCGTTCGGGCATCTCCTCGTCGTCGAGGATCTGCTCCAGCACCATGGCTTCGGTCTCGGCCGAGGCGGCGCGCCCCTTCAGCTGCACCGCGGTGTCGCGCAGAAGCCGGCGGTAGCGGGTGGGCGAGGGGACGGCGATCCCGTCCCCGGCCAGCGGGGCGCGATTCTTCAGCAGGCAGCGGATCAGCCGCTCTTCGTCCGTGCAATGGACGCCCAGATGGTAAGCGATGCGCATGGAAGGTTCTGCCCGGTCCTGGTCCTGTGCTGCCCCCGTCGCGGCACGCCGGCGTGCCGTGCGGCGGTCTTGGCCGCGACTATACGGCGTTTTGGCCGCAGGGGAACCGCTTTCGCATGCCCGGCCCCCGCTGTCCGGCCGGCGGCCGGCGAATCAGCCCCGCGCGCCCTGACCGCGGGAATAGGCATCCTCGTAGCGGATGATGTCATCCTCGCCCAGATAGCTGCCGGTCTGCACCTCGATCAGCACCATGGGCAGCTTGCCGGGGTTTTCCATCCGGTGAACCGAGCCCAGCGGAATGTAGACCGACTGGTTTTCGGTGACGAGGCGGGTCTCGTTGTCCACGGTCACGCGGGCGGTGCCTTCGACCACGATCCAGTGTTCGGCCCGGTGATGATGGCTTTGCAGCGACAGCGCCGCGCCGGGGTGAACGACGATCCGCTTCACCTGAAAGCGGTCGCCCTTGACCAGGCTTTCGAACCAGCCCCAGGGCCGGTGGTCGCGGGGGAAGGTGTCGGCCTGCGCCGCGCCGCGTGCCTTCAGCGCCGAGACGGCCAGCTTGACATCCTGCGCGCGCGAACGGTCGACGACAAGGACGGCATCGGGCATCGCCACGGCCACGATGTTGTGCAGCCCGATCCCCACCAGTTGCAGGTTCTCCGCCTCCGATCGCAGCAGCGTGTCGGTGCAGTCGATGGCCGTCGCGGCGCCGTCGGCGACCACGCCCGCCGCATCGGGGCAGGTCTCGCGCCAGACCGCATCCCAGCCGCCCAGATCCGACCAGACCCCGCCATAGGGCACCACCGAAAGATTGTCGGCCTTTTCCATCACGGCATAGTCGATCGAGATATCGTCCAGCGTGGCCCAGGGGCCGGCCGCCAGCCGGGTGAAGCCGAGATCGGCCTGCGCGCCGGCAAGGGCGGCCTCGACACCCGCCAGAAGGTCGGGGGCGTGGGCACGGAAGGCCGCGAGGATCGTCGGCACCGACGAGAGGAAGATGCCGGCGTTCCACAGATGGCGCCCCGAAGCCAACAGACGCTCGGCCATGGGCCGGTCGGGTTTTTCGACAAAGCGGACAAGGGGCTGCGCGACGGGCGCAAAGCTCTCCTCCGGCGGGGCGGCCAGTTCCAGCCAGCCATAGCCGGTTTCCGCCCGGTCCGGCCGGATGCCGAAGGTGACGATGCGGCCGGCCTCGGCCTCGGCGGCGGCGGCCTGCGCGGTGGCCCGGAAGCGCGTCATGTCGGGGATCACATGGTCCGACGGCGCGACGAGCATCAGCGCCTCTGGATCGCGCGCCGCCAGCGCCAGCGCCGCCGCGAGAATCGCCGGCGCGGTGTTGCGGCCCTCGGGTTCGATCAGCACGGCGGCGGGGGCGATTTCGGCGCCGGCAAGCTGTTCGGTGACGATGAAGCGGAAATCGGCGCCCGTCACCACCGTGGGCGCGGCGAAACCGGGGCCGTGCAACCGCCGGGCCGAGGCCTGGAACAGGCTTTCCACCCCGGTCAGCCGCGAGAACTGCTTGGGATAGCTCTTGCGCGACAGTGGCCACAGGCGCGTGCCCGATCCGCCGCAAAGAAGCACCGGGTGGATAAGCGTCATGATCGGGTCCTTCGCTTGCGTCCTGCCGCCGTCCTGCCGCGCCGGGCGGCACCGTTTGCGAAAATGCCACCCGAATGCGGCGGCATCTGAGCGATTTGGCGGCCGATTTGCAACCACCTTGCCGGGCGCGCGGTTCAGAACAGACCAAGCTGGTCGCCGCGGGCGAAGGGCACCCGGAATAGATCGGTCCGCAGGGGCGGCAGGGCTGCATCCAGCCCCAGCCGCTTGCACGCCAGGCCGAAGCGCTGGGCGATCAGCCGTGACCAGACGCCCTCGCCCCGCATGCGCTTGCCCCAGGCGGGATCGTAGTCGCGTCCGCCATGTGTGTCGCGGATCCGGCCCATGACCTTTGCCGCGCGGCCGGGTTCGCGCGCCTCGAGCCATTCGCGAAACAGCGGTGCCACTTCCATCGGCAGCCGCAGCATGATCCAGCTTGCCCCGACCGCCCCGGCCTCGCGCGCGGCGGCGAGAATCGGTTCGACCTCGTGGTCGGTCAGGCCGGGTATCACCGGCGCAACCATCACCCGGACTGGGATGCCCGCCTCCGACAGCCGGCGGATCGCCAGAATCCGCCGTTCGGGCGCCGCGGCCCGCGGCTCCATCCGCCGCGCCAGCCCGCGGTCGAGCGTGGTGACGGAAATCCCGACGCGCAGCAGCCCGTCCGCCGCCATGGGCGCGAGAAGATCGAGGTCGCGCTCGACCAGCGCGCCCTTGGTGGTGATCGCCAGCGGATGGCGGAAGGCCGAAAGCACCTCGACCACCTCGCGCATGACGCGCCATTTCGCCTCGGCCGGCTGATAGGGGTCGGTGTTCGTCCCCAGCGCCACGGGCGCGACGCGATAGGATTTCGCCCGCAGTTCCCGGTCGAGCACGGCGCCGATCCCGGGCCGCGCGATCAGCCTGGTCTCGAAATCGAGCCCGGGCGAAAGGTTCAGATAGGCATGGGTCGGCCGGGCGAAACAATAGATGCAGCCATGCTCGCACCCCCGCCAGGGATTGATCGAGCGGTCGAACGGCAGGTCGGGCGAGCGGTTATAGGTCAGGGCGGAGCGGGGGCGTTCCTCGCGGACCTCCGTCTGGATCAGCCGGTCGTCATGGGGAATGTCCCAGCCGTCGTCCACGCCTTCGCGGCTGTTCGCCTCATACCGGCCGGCACGGTTCGATCCGGCCCCCCTGGCGCGGGCGCGGTCTCCGGGGGGCAGGCTGGAATCGGGCGCGGTCATCCCGGAAAACTAGAACATAAAGCGAACATTTGCCAAGCCCCCCGTGCCGCAGAGGCGGCCCTGTCGGCTTTCACTCGGCGCATGTCGGAAATTGCGAAGTCGCCGGTCGTGAATTGCCGCATCACCGTTGCAAGAACCGCGGGAGCGCTCCATGGCCGACGAAGAAGATATCATCCTTTCCGAACTGTCCGACGAGGAACTTGTCCTGCAGATGCACGACGATCTGTATGACGGCCTCAAGGAAGAGATTGAGGACGGCACGAACATTCTGCTCGAGCGCGGCTGGACGCCCTATGACGTCCTGACCAAGGCGCTGGTCTCGGGCATGAAGATCGTCGGCGACGATTTCCGCGACGGCATCCTCTTCGTGCCCGAGGTGCTGCTTTCGGCCAATGCGATGAAGGCCGGCATGGCGATCCTGAAGCCGCTTCTGGCCGAAACCGGCGCGCCGCGCATGGGCAAGATGGTGATCGGCACCGTCAAGGGCGACATTCACGACATCGGCAAGAACCTTGTCGCGATGATGATGGAGGGCGCGGGTTTCGAGGTGCTGGATCTCGGGATCAACAACTCGGTCGACAAATACCTCGATGCGCTGGCCGCCGAACAGCCCGATATTCTCGGCATGTCGGCCCTGCTGACCACCACCATGCCCTATATGAAGGTCGTCATCGACACCTTGAAGGAAAAGGGCATGCGCGAGGATTACATCGTTCTGGTCGGCGGTGCGCCCCTGAACGAGGAGTTCGGCCGCGCCATCGGTGCCGACGCCTATTGCCGCGATGCGGCCGTGGCGGTGGAAACGGCGAAGACCCTGGTTGCCCGCAAGCACAACCAGCTGAACGCCTGACAATCCCCATGCGCGGGATCTGGCCCCGGGGACGCAAACCCCCGGGGCTTTGTCGTTTTCGGGGCTTGTGCCCCGGCCGCTTGCGCCCCAGATTGAAGAGGTGGAGGGCTGAACGATGCCATTGACACATTTCCTCGGGCTTCTGGCGCTGACGATCCTGGCTGCCGGACTCACGCTGATCCTCGCCTTCTGGGCCGGCCTGCCGCTTGCCGCATTGTCCCTGGTCGCGCTGACCGGCAGCCTGCTTCTGGGGGCGCGGCAGTGGCGATAGATGCCGCGGCGGAAACGCCCGATCTGCCGGCCGACGAGGTTCTGACGCGCGAGGGGATGGCGCCGGCGCGGACCGGGCGGCTCCTCCTCATCGCCTGCGGGGCGCTGGCGCGCGAGATCCTGGACCTCAAGGCGGCAAACGGCTGGGCCCATATCGACCTGCAATGCCTGCCGGCGAACCTGCACCTCTGGCCCGACCGGATCACCCAGGCCGTCGAGGAGGCAGTCCGGGCGCGGCGGGACGATTACGACTCCGTCTTCGTGGTCTATGCCGATTGCGGCACGGGGGGGCTGCTGCTCGACAAATGCCGCGAACTGGGGGTGGAAATGGTCGAGGGACCGCATTGCTATTCGTTCTTCGAAGGCAATGCCGGTTTCGCCGCGCGGGCAGAGGACGAGATCACCGCCTTCTACCTGACCGATTTTCTGGTGCGGCAGTTCGATGCCTTCGTCTGGCGCCCGATGGGTCTCGACCGGCATCCGGAATTGCGCGACATGCTGTTCGGCAATTACACCAAGCTGGTCTATCAGGCGCAGACCGAGGATCCGTCCCTCGACGCCAAGGCAGAGGATTGCGCGCGGCGGCTGGGCCTGGCCTATGAACGGCGGTTCACAGGCTATGGCGACCTGGCAACGACACTGGCGCGGGTTGCCCGCTGAAGCGGGTCAGCCGCGGTAATGGGCCAGGCAGAAGACCCGGATCGCCGAGGCGAGACCTTCGTCCGGCGCGCGCCGGGCGTCGATTTCGGCGGCCAGTTGATTCAGTCCTACACCGCGCAATGCGGCGATCTCGCGGAATGCCTGCCAGAAGGCCGCCTCCAGCGACACGCTGGTCCGGTGGCCGCGAAGGGTCAGCGAGTGTTTTTCCGGACGGGCGGTCATGACGCTCCTTTGCTCCCCCTTACGCCTTCGCAGCGGTCCGGCCAACCGGAGTTTTTGAAAACTCCGGTCCGGAGCCTTTGAAGGCTCCGGTGCGATTTCTTTGAAGAAATCGCTCAGACGACGCGGCGGACGGGTTCGCGATTGCAGAAAATGACGTATTGTCCGGCGTTCTCGACCACCGCGAAGCCGCGCCGGCGCATTTCGGCCAGAAAGACCTCCCGCCCGACGAAACGGTCGATATCCCGGATCTTGCGGCGCACGACCCCGCCGTCCTGTGCGGCCTGCGACGAGAACAGATGGCGAAGCCAGATCTCGCGACTCATGAACTGCGGCAAGGCGGTCATGCGGCACCTCCTGCTGCAAGACTTGCCCGGCAAGGTTAAGCCGGGGTTAACGGAACCCTCAGCCGCTTTCGTCGGATCCATCGCGCCGATGCGCCTCAAGATCGCGGGTGGATTTCTCCGCCCGTGCCTTGTCCAGCAATATTTCGGCCCGGGTCCGGCCGTGTTTCAAGGCATTGGACTCGGCTTCCGCCCGCCGCCCGGCGCGGGCCTTTTCCTTGCGGAACCGGTTGAGGTTGACCACACCTGCCATGCCGTCAGCCCTTCGGCCCGATCATGTCCTCCGGCCGCACGATCCGGTCGAAGGTCTCGGCATCGACAAAGCCGAGCGCGACGGCCTCCTCTTTCAGAGTCGTGCCGTTCTTGTGCGCGGTCTTCGCCACCTTGGTCGCGTTGTCATAGCCGATGGTCGGCGCAAGTGCCGTCACCAGCATCAGGCTTTCCTTCATCAGCTTGTCGATCCGGGCCAGATTCGCCTGGGTGCCGGCCACCATGTTGTCGGCGAATGATCCGGCCGAATCGCCCAGAAGCTGGATCGACTGGAGCACGTTGTAGGCCATCATCGGATTGTAGACGTTCAGTTCGAAGTGACCCTGGCTGCCGGCAAAGCCCACGGCGGCATCGTTGCCCATCACCTGTGCGCAGACCATGGTCAGCGCCTCGGCCTGGGTCGGGTTCACCTTGCCCGGCATGATCGAGGATCCCGGCTCGTTTTCGGGAAGGATCAGTTCGCCCAGACCCGAGCGCGGCCCCGAGCCCAGAAGCCGCAGGTCGTTCGCGATCTTGAACAGCGAGGCGGCGACGGTCTTCAGCGCGCCCGAGAAGAAGACCATGGCGTCATGGGCCGCCAGCGCCTCGAACTTGTTCGGCGCGGTGACGAAGGGCAGGCCGGTGATGCGGGCGATGGCGGCGGCGATCCGGCTGTCCCAGCCAACGCGGGTGTTCAGCCCGGTGCCGACGGCGGTGCCGCCCTGCGCCAGCTCATAGATGTCGGGCAGGCACAGCTTCACCCGCGCGATCCCCTTGTCGACCTGCGTCGCATAGCCCGAGAATTCCTGGCCCAGCGTCAGCGGCGTCGCATCCTGGGTATGGGTGCGGCCGATCTTGATGATGTCCTTGAATTCCGCCGATTTGGCCCAGAGCGCGGCCGACAGCTTTTCCAGGCCCGGGAACAGCACGTCGCGGGTATGCATGCCGATGGCCACATGCATGGCCGTGGGGAAGGTGTCGTTCGAGGATTGCCCCATGTTCACATGGTCGTTGGGATGGACGGGCTTTTTCGAGCCCTTTACCCCGCCCAGCATTTCGATCGCGCGGTTGCTGATCACCTCGTTCGCATTCATGTTCGACTGCGTGCCGGAGCCGGTCTGCCAGACGACCAGCGGGAAGTTGTCGTCGAAGCGGCCGTCGATCACCTCCTGCGCGGCGGCGGCGATGGCATCGGCCAGGTCCGGCGCCATGTCGCCCTGCGCCTTGTTCACCTCGGCGGCGGCCTTCTTGACCACGCCCAGCGCGCGGATAATCGGAACCGGCTGGCGCTCCCAGCCGATCGGGAAGTTGATGATGGAACGCTGGGTCTGCGCGCCCCAGTACTTGTCTGCCGGAACCTCCAGCGGGCCAAAGCTGTCGGTCTCGGTGCGGGTCGCGGTCATGCGGTGCCTCCTGCAAAGCTTGCGCCTCGCATAGCGTCCGGGCGCGGCAAGATCAATCGGTATGCAAAGGCATACCGCGCCGGCTCAGGCGCGGCGAAAGCGGTAGACCCGGGCCGGCGGCAGGTTGGCCCAGATCTTGTGACCGCGATTGACCCGCAATCCCAGGCTCTCGATCTGGTCGGGGGGCAGCGGCGGGCGGGGACCATAGGTGAATTGCACATAACTGCCGCGCGGCGCGAGAATGCGGAAGGCCGCGCCGACGATGTCCTCGCGCACCCCCGTGGGCATCGACAGGAGCGGCAGGCCCGAGATCACCGTATGCACCCCGGGATCGAGCAGCCTGTCGGCGGTTTCCGCGCCGGCCTGATGAACGGTCACGCCGGGAAACTTTCGGCGCAGATAGGTGACGAATTCCTCGTCCAGCTCGAACAGCGTCAGGTTCGCGGCCGGCACGCCGCGCGCCAGGATCGCTTCGGTGAACCGTCCGGTTCCCGGGCCGAATTCGACCACCCGGCCCGATCCGGGGCCAAGACCCAGCGTCATCGCCCGCGCCAGCGTGCGTGAAGATGGGGCGATCGCGGAAACCTGCCGTGGATTCCGCAAAAGCCGGCGGCGGAAAAGGGCGAGATCGCTCTCCACGCTCAGGTCTTGCGGAACTTGTCGAGGCTCACGACCTCGGCCTCGGCGCGGGGCTCCTCCTCGCCGTCCTCCTCGTCGTGGTCCTCCTCATCTTCCTCCTCCTCGTCCTGGCTTTCGAAGCGCAGGCCGAATTCGACCGAGGGATCGACGAAGGTGCGCACGGCATCGAAGGGAATCACCAGCGGTTCCGGCTGGTTGCCGAAGTTCAGCGTGACCGAGAAGCCGTCTTCCGTGACCTCCAGCCCGGAGAACCAGTGCTGCAGCACCACCGTCATTTCCGAAGGATAGCGCTCGTGCAACCAGTCGGCGATGGCAACGCCTGGATGGGTGGTGTCGAAGGTGATGAAGAAGTGATGCGCCCCCGGCAGGCCATGCGCCGCGACATCGGCAAGGACGGTGCGGATCAGCCCCCGCATCGCCTGGTGCATGAGATTGCCATAGTCGATCCCGCGCGCCATCCGCAGCCCCTTTTCGTTCCTGGCGCCAGCATAGGGGATTCGCCCGCCGATGGAAGGGGCGAACGTCCGGCCCGCAACGGGGAAAGGCGCTGCCGGGCCGGTCCGTGGGAAGGGAGAGAGTGCAGGTTTCTGTTGCCAGGTACCTGCGAACCCCGCCTTACGCGGCTAAGCGCAAGGACTTATGTTTGGTATTGCGAGCCGCTTACGCGGCCAGCGCCACCGGAGCACGGTTGTCGTTGGCAACTGTGATCTTGGACCGATAACGGTGGTACCTCACCGAGCGAAAGCTGGCCTCTTTGGTCGTCCGTCGATCCTGTTTCGGCCCCACACGCCCGCAACGAACGGGGATTTGGTGGAGCCGCCGGGTACCGCCCCCGGGTCCGAGCCGATTATTACAGGTGCGTTTATCGCCATAGTCCGGGTTGCCCGGGACAAGATCAATATAGGCGGGCGTTCCGCGGTTCGCAAGCGTGTCGGGGGGGGGGCGCCGCCCCCGCCGCCTCTGGCGGCTCCCCCGGGGGTATTTCGGTCAAGAGGAAGCGGAAAGGGGCTTCCTCTTGATCCAATACCCCCTCGCCGGAGGCGTCTGCCCCGGCGGCGGGGCGGGGTGCGGTCAGTAGCGCGCCAGTGCGAGATCGGCTGCGTCGATTTCCGGCTTGCGGCCCGAGACCAGATCGGCGATCAGCCGGCCTGAGCCGCTGCTCATCGTCCAGCCGAGTGTGCCGTGGCCGGTGTTGAGGAACAGGCCCTTCACCGGGGTCGGCCCGATCACCGGCGTGCCGTCTGGCGTCATCGGGCGCAGGCCGCTCCAGAATGTTGCCCTGGAAAGGTCGCCGCCGGGGAAAAGGTCGGTGACGGAATGTTCCAGCGTGCGGCGGCGGGCGGGTTCCAACCGGTTGTTGTAGCCGGAGATTTCCGCCATGCCGCCGACGCGGATACGGTCGCCAAGGCGGGTGATGGCGATCTTGTAGCTTTCATCCATCACCGTCGATTCCGGGGCGCGCGCGGCATCGGTGATCGGGATCGTCAGCGAATAGCCCTTGACCGGATAGACCGGCAGCCGCAGCCCGAGGGGTGCCAGCATCGCCGGCGAATAGCTGCCGAGCGCCAGCACCACCGCGTCCGCGGGCAGGGCGCCGCGATCAGTGACGACGCCGGTCACGCGACCGTCCGCCACCTCCAGCCGCCGGACCGATTCGCCCCAGCGGAAGGCGACGCCCCGCGCCGCGGCCATGGCGGCCAGCGCATTGGTGAAGGTGAAGCAGTCGCCCGTCTCGTCGAGCGGGGTCAGCAGGCCGCCGACGATCTTGTCCTTGTCACGGGCATGGACCAGCGCCGGTTCCTGGGCGATGCAGCCGGCGGGATCGACGACCTGGCAGGGGATGCCATCGGCCTCCAGCGCCTTCACATCCTTGGCCGAGGCATCGAGCTGGGCCGAGGTGCGGAACAGTTGCAACGTCCCCTTCATGCGCTGGTCGTACTGGATGCCGGTTTCCGCGCGCAGTTCGGCCAGCGCGGTGCGGCTGTAATCAGCCAGCCGCAGCATCCGGCTCTTGTTGATCGCATAGCGCCCCGAGGTGCAGTTGCGCAGCATTGCCAGGATCCAGCCGATCATCGCTGCATCGACCCGGGGCCGCAGGATCAGCGGCGCATGTTTCATCAGCAGCCACTTGACCGCCTTCTTCGGGATTCCGGGGGCGGCCCAGGGGCTGCAATAGCCGAAGGACACCTCGCCGGCATTGGCGAAGCTCGTCTCCAGCGCCGGCCCGGTCTGGCGGTCGATCACCGTGACCTCATGGCCGGCCTTGGCAAGATACCAGGCCGAGACGGTGCCGATGACGCCGCTGCCAAGGACGATGACCTTCATGTTCTGCTCCGGGAATGCTGTGCGCCTGGGTTCCGAGAGTCCGGTTCTGCGGCAAAATCCGTCGAATGTCCTTTGCGAATGCGCAATTTCCTGCGATATGATTACGCATTGAGCAATTATCCACCGGGTCTTGCAACAACATGCCAGATGTCGACCGGATCGACCGGGCGCTGATTCGCGTGCTGCGGCGCGACGCGCGGATCACCAATGCGGCGCTGGCGGCCGAGGTGGGGCTGTCGCCCTCGGCCTGCCTCAGGCGGGTGCGCGCGCTGGAGGAGGCGGGCGTCATCCGCGGCTATACCGCTCTGGTGGCGGGGCCGGCGGCCGGGGGGCGGCAGGTGGTGATCGTGCGGATCAGCCTTGCCCGGCAGACCGGCGAGATCCTGAACGCCTTCGAGGCCGAGGTTCTGAAGCATCCCGAAATCCGGCATTGCTACCTGATGACCGGCGAGGAGGACTATCTCTTGCATCTGGAGGTGGAGGGGCCGCGCGACTATGAGCGGATCCATATGGAGATCCTGTCGCGGCTGCCGGCGGTGACGCGGATCAACTCCAGCTTCGCGATCCGCACCGTGATCTGAGGCGGCAGCCGGGGCCGGACCGGCTCTGGCGGCCGTCAGCCGCGCAGCCCGGTTTCCTTCAGCAATCCCATGCGCTTGGCCTCGTAGTAATAGCCCTTCGAGTACCACATGACCGCGCGGTCTTCGTTGCCGCGGGCAACGAGCCAGGCGCCACGCAGGTATTTCCCGGCGTATTTCATGTTCGTCTCGGCATCGAGCAGCCCTTCGGGCGGCCCCCGGTAGCCCATGGTCTGCGCGGTCTGCGGCATGATCTGCATCAGCCCGTAATAGGGGCCGTTGCGGGCGCGGGGGTTGTAGCCGCTTTCGCGCTGGATCACCCGGTGCAGCAGGCTTTCGGGGATGCCGTGGAGATCGGCGTATTTTTGCACCAGCGCATTCATCTCCGGCGTGTTGCCGGCGATCCGGCGCGGCTCCTCCTCCCTGCGGCGGCCTCCGCAGGCAGAAAGCGTCAGGCCAAGGACGGCAAGGGTCAGGACGGCGCGGCGGGACGGCATGGATGCACCTATTGCCCGGGGCGAGAGCCGGCCAGTGCCGCCGCCAGCGCGTCGATCAGCGCGGGCACGGTGGCATGGACGGCAAAGAGGCTGCGCAGGCTGCCCTCGGCAAAGCCCTCGGCGATCGTATGGTCGACCAGCGCCAGAAGCGGTTGCCAGTAGCCCGCCACGTCCAGCAGGAAGATCGGCTTGCGATGCAGCCCGATCTGCGCCCAGGTCAGCACCTCGAAGAATTCGTCCAGGCTTCCGGCGCCGCCCGGAAGGACGACGATGGCGTCGGAGTTCATGAACATCACCTTCTTGCGTTCGTGCATGTTCTCGGTGACGACGAAGGTGCTCAGGTCGCGCTTGCCCTGTTCGCGGCCCATCAGGTGCAGGGGGATCACGCCCAGGGCCTCTGCCCCCGCCGCCTGGGCCGCGCGGGCGGTCTCTCCCATCAGCCCGACATCGCCCGCGCCATAGACCAGCCGCCAGCCCTGGCCCGCCAAGGCCGCGCCGAAGGCCCGGGCGGCCTCGGCATAGACCGGGTTGGTGCCGGGGCGAGAGCCACAGAAGACGCAGATCGAGGGCCGGGTCATGTCTGGTGTCCTGAATCCTGTTGCCTCTGGCCGTTTATCGGGGTTCCTTGGCGAATGTAAGCCGGGACGACAGGAAGGATGCCCGGCGGCACACGGGGGAAGGAACGATATGGCGGATTCATCCGGCAATCGGGCGGTCGCTGCGGGGTCCCGCACGGCGCTGATCGCAGTCGGCGTGGCGGCGGCGGCAGGGATCGGCTGGATGATCTGGCAATGGGCGGGCAGTGGCGGGACGCCGGAGCCGGCCGCGCCCTCCGGGCTGGCGGCGCTGCCCGAGGGGCAGGGGGCCGCCCAGTCGGCCGCGACACCGGCGCCGTCCCCGGC
>JBDHSO010000104.1:0-13794 GCA_039808125.1 Rhodobacter sp.
CGGCCACCGCGCCACCGCCACAGTCCGCACCCGTTCCGCAAACCGAAGGCGAACGCCTCGCCGCAGCGGCGCGCGCCCATGGCGCCGCGCTGGTCGATCCGCTCTCGCCCCTGCCCGATGCGGCGCTGATCGACCGCGTGGGACTGGCGGACTGCCTGCGTCACCGGGTCGTGCCGCTGGCCTGCGCGGGATCGGTCACGGCCGTCGCCACTGCGCGCCCCGAGGATTTCGCGCGCCTGCGCCCGATGCTGGAGGACCGGCTCGGCCCGGTCATCATGACACTGGCCCCGGCCGAGCGGATCGGCGCGGCGATTCTGGCCCGCCGGGGGCCGGACATCGCCGCCCGGGCAGAGGCCCATGTTCCCCCCGCCGAAAGCTGCCGCAGCTGGGGCAGCGGAAACGGGGGCCGCTGGACCCTGTCCGGCGCCTGCGCGGCGGCGGCGCTGGCGGTGGCGGCACCGATGTTTCTGCTCCACCTCCTCCTCGCGCTGGCGCTGGTCTCGCTCATTGCCGCAATGCTGCTGAAGGCCGCCGCCGCGCTGGCCGCCCTGCGCGCGCCCGATCCGGAACCCGACGCACCTTCCAAGGCACTCTTGCCGCGCATCTCGATCATCGTCGCGCTCTATCGCGAGGACGATATCGCGGCCCGCCTCATCGCCCGGCTGTCGCGGCTCGATTATCCGCGGGATCTGCTGGACGTCATCCTTGCCGTCGAAATCGGCGACCGCACGACCCGCGACGCGCTGGCCCGCGCCGACCTGCCGCCCTGGATGCGGATCGTGGTGGTGCCCGAGGGGCGGGTCAAGACCAAGCCGCGGGCGCTGAACGTGGCGCTTGGCCAGTGCCGCGGCTCGATCATCGGCATATACGACGCCGAGGACGCGCCCGAACCCGCGCAATTGCGCAAGGTGGTGGCGCGTTTTCAGCGCCGCGGCCCCGAGGTGGCCTGCCTGCAGGGCGCGCTGGATTACTACAACCCCCGCACCAACTGGCTGTCACGCTGCTTTACCATCGAATATGCCACCTGGTTCCGGCTGATCCTGCCCGGTATCGCACGCCTCAGCCTGGCCGTCCCGCTGGGAGGCACCACGCTGTTCTTCCGCCGCGACGTGATCGAGGCCCTGGGCGGTTGGGACGCCCATAACGTCACCGAGGATGCCGATCTGGGCATCCGTCTGGTGCGCCACGGCTACCGGACCGAGTTGATCGAAACGGTGACGATGGAAGAGGCGAATTGCAGGCTCCTCCCCTGGATCAAGCAGCGTTCGCGCTGGATCAAGGGCTACATGATGACCTGGTTCGTGCATATGCGCCACCCGGCGCTTCTCTGGCGGCAGATCGGGCCGCGTGCCTTCCTCGGCTTTCAGGTGATGTTCGCCGGCTCGATCCTGCAAGCCCTGCTGGCACCGCTTCTGTGGTCGTTCTGGATTGTCGGTTTCGGCCTGCCGCATCCGGTGGCGACGGGCCTGCCGGCGCCTGCGTTGCATGCCATGGCCGGGCTCTTCCTCGCCTCGGCCGCACTCGACGCAATCACTGCGGCCATCGGGCTGCGCCGCTCAGGGCACCGCCTGTCGCCGCTCTGGGCGCTGACACTGCACGGCTATTTCCCCTTTGCCACCTTTGCCGCCTACAAGGCCTTGTACGAACTGATCACCCGCCCGTTCTACTGGGACAAGACGACCCATGGCATCTTCGACCACGTGGGGCCGGGATGACGATGGCGCTCAGCGCAGCCGCAATTCGCCGGCCTCGATGCGCAGCCGGGTTTCGAACGCGCGGCTGATATGGGTCTTCAGCGCCTGATAGGCGGCATCGCCGTCGCGCGCGGCGATCGCCGCGACGATGGTGCCATGTTCCGCCAGCGCCACCTCGTCGCGCCCCTCGGCCGCAAAGGAGGTCTTGGCCATCAGCGCCATCGAGCGATGCACCAGATCGAGTTGCTGGACGAGAAAGCGGTTGTGGCTGGCCAAATGAATCTGCTTGTGGAACCGCTTGTTCGCCCGGCTCAGCGCCGAAGGATCGCCGCCCAGAAGGGCACGATCCTCGGTCGCCATGCTTTGCAGCACGCGGATTTCCTCTTCGGTCGCGTGGCGCGCCGCCAGCCGCGCCGCCAGCCCCTCAAGCTCGGTCCTGACGGCGTAAAGCTCGGCCAGCTGGTTGTGGTCCAGCGAGGCGACGATCAGGCTGCGGCCGTCGCGCGTCAGCATCGCCTGCGTCTCCAGCCGCTGCAACGCCTCGCGCACTGGGGTGCGGCTCACGCCCAGACGCTCGGCCAGTTCGCTTTCCACCAGCCGGTCGCCAGGCTTGTAGGTCCCCGCCTCGATCGCCTCGAGGATCAGCGTATAGGCATCCTTCTGCACCCGGCCCTCCTGCCGATCCCTGAGGTATGCGACACTAGCCGCGCCCCCCGGCACGATCAACACTTCCAAGGGTCACTCCGGGGGTTTATCAAGAGCCATGCCCCAACGCGATTTCCATCATGTGACAACCTGGGTCTTCGACCTGGACAATACGCTTTATCCGCCCGCCATGCAGCTTTTCGACCAGATCGAGGAGCGGATGACCGAATGGGTGATGAACCGCCTTGCCGTCAGCCGCGCCCATGCCGACCATCTGCGCCGGCATTACTGGCAGCTTTACGGCACCACGCTCGCCGGGCTGATGAGCGAGCATCGCGTCGAGCCGGGCGAATATCTCGCGGCGGTGCATGACATCGACTTTTCGCCGCTTCTGCCCGATCCGGCGTTGGCCGCGGCCATTGCAGCGCTGCCGGGGCGGCGGATCGTCTTTACCAACGCCGATGCGGTCTATGCGCACAAGGTGCTGGAAAAGCGCGGATTCTCGGGGTTGTTCGATGCGGTCTACGGGGTGGAGCATGCCGGCTTCCACCCCAAGCCCGGGGCGGAGGCCTATGAGGCGATCCGCGCGCAGGACGGGTTCGACCCCGCCGCCGCCGCCATGTTCGAGGACGATCCGCGCAATCTGGCGGTGCCGCATGCCCTGGGGATGCGCACCGTTCACGTCGCGCCAAACCCGGATCCCGCCCCCCATATCGACCACCATACCGACGACCTGGAGGTCTTCCTGCGCCGCCTGCGGAACTGAGCCGGCCGGCGGCGGCGGACAGGTTGTCGCACTGCGACGCCACGCCCCTTTCCGCCCTGCGTGAAAACAGGTATCCTGAAGGCAACTTGCAGACCGGAAAAGGGTTTCCCATGTCGCCTGCCGCGGATGTCTCTGCCCCCCCGTCGTCCGACCGGATGCTCTACCGCATTCCGATCGTGGGCTTCATTGCACGCACCTACGCACAGGGCGTGAATGCCGTCTTCTACCTTCTTGCGGTGGTTGTCGTCTGCCTGGTGCTGGCGGTGAAGCTCTGGGGCCTTGTCGCGCTGACGATGGTGGCGCTGGTGCTGGTGCCGGTGATGTTCGCCTTCTTCGTGGCGGTCTCCCTGCCCTGACGGCGGCGGCAACAAGCGGCATCCTGTCCTCTGGTCCTTTGCCCGGCCGCGCCCTAGTCTGCGCGCAGCAAAGGATCGGATCATGGCACGTATCACCACCGACATTCTGGTCTCCGGCGGCGGCGTCGCCGGCCTGACGGCTGCGGCCGCCTTCGGCTCGGCGGGTTTTCGCACGCTCTGCGTCGACCCCGAGGTGCCGGTGACGCGGGTGGACGCGCCCGGCGCCGATCTGCGCACCACGGCCTTCCTGCAACCCTCGATCCCCGTCCTGCAGGCGGCCGGTCTCTGGGACCGGCTGGAACCTCATGCCGCCGCCCTGCAGGTGATGCGGATCGTCGATGCCGGCGGTGAGGCTGGAAAAGCCCGTATCGTCAAGGATTTCGATGCCCGCGACATCTCGGATCAGCCCTTCGGCTGGAACCTGCCCAACTGGCTTCTGCGGCGCGAGATGGTGGCGCGTCTGGCGGAGATTCCCGACGTGACCTTCCGGCCCGGCCTTGCGGCGTCACGACTGTTCACCCGCGAGGCAGAGGCGCTGGTCACGTTGTCGGACGGCACGCAGGTTGCCGCGCGGATGGTCGTGGCGGCCGACGGGCGCAACTCCACCATGCGCGAGGCGCTTGGCATCCCGGTGAAAACCATCCGCTACGGCCAGAAGGCGCTGGCTTTCGCGGTGACGCATCCCCTGCCGCACGGCAATGTCTCGACCGAGATCCACCGCTCCGGCGGGCCCTTCACGCTGGTCCCCCTACCCGACCACGAGGGGCGGCCTGCCTCGGCCATCGTCTGGATGGAAACCGGGCCAGAGGTGCAGCGCCTGGCGGATCTGCCCGAAGGGGAATTCGAGGTGGCGATAAACCTGCGGTCCTGTGGCATCCTTGGGCCGCTGACGCCGATCACCCGCCGCTCCGTCTGGCCAATCATCAGCCAGAAGGCGGCGCGGATGGCGGGCGAGCGGGTGGCGCTGATGGCCGAGGCCGCGCATGTGGTGCCGCCCATCGGGGCGCAGGGGCTGAACATGTCGCTGGCCGACCTGCGGGTGCTGCTGGCACTTGCGGAAAAGGACCGGGCCAATCTCGGCTCGGCGGCGATGCTTGAAACCTATCATCGCCGCCGCCACTGGGAGGTCGAGGCCCGCGTCACCGGCATCGACCTGCTGAACCGCGCCTCGATGACGGGGGCGCAGGGCCTGCGCAATCTGCGCGCCGGCGTGCTGGATGCGCTTTATGCCCTGGCGCCGGTGCGCAAGACCATGATGCGCGCGGGCTTGGGCGTCAGGTAGCCGCGCGCGGCGAGGCCCCGGCCCGGCGGGAATGCCGCCCGTCCGGGCCCCGGGTTACAGGACGGCTTC
Source organism: Rhodobacter sp. (assembly GCA_039808125.1). Classification (GTDB taxonomy): domain Bacteria; phylum Pseudomonadota; class Alphaproteobacteria; order Rhodobacterales; family Rhodobacteraceae; genus Pseudogemmobacter. The sequence goes on from JBDHSO010000104.1 coordinate 4,813, forward strand.
GTCCCCGCGCTGCAGCCGCGCCACGGTGCCGTCCACGTCCTTCAGCTTGTCCAGCCCGAAGAGGCCGAGGCGGAAGCTGCGGTAGCTTTCGCCCTCGCCCACCTGAAGCGGCACGCCGGCGGCGATCTGAAGGCCTGCATCGCGGAATTTCGCGCCATTCTGCACTTGCGGGTCGTCGGTGAAGCTGACCACGACCCCCGGCGCCTGGAAGCCTTCGGCCGCGACCGAGGCCACGCCCCACTCCGCCAGCAGGGCCCGGACCTTCTGCCCCAGATCCCATTGCGCGGCCTTGGCCTCGGCAAAGCCCATGGCCCTGGTCTCGACCATCGCGTCGTGCAGGGCCAGGATGGAATCGGTCGGCATCGTCGCGTGATAGGCGTGGCCGCCGTCTTCATAGGCCTTCATGATCGCGCGCCATTTTTTCAGATCCAGCGCGAAACTGTCGCTCGTGGTCGCGGCCAGACGCTCCTCGCCCCGCGGTCCCAGAACCACGATCCCGGCGGCGGGGGTGGAGGACCAGCCCTTCTGCGGCGCCGAGATCAGCACATCGACGCCGAGCGCCGCCATGTCGACCCAGACCGCACCACTGGCAATGCAGTCGAGAACGAGAATCGCGCCCACCTCATGCGCGGCGGCGGCAATGGCGGCGATATAGGCATCGGGCAGGATGATGCCGCTGGCGGTTTCCACATGCGGGGCGAAGACGGCTTCGGGCCGGGTCTCGCGGATCCGTGCCACCACCTCGTCGACCGGCGGCGGGGCAAAGGGGGATTTCGGCGCATTGCCCGCCGCGCGCGCCATCACCACATGGGTTTCCTGCGCGAATCCGCCCGCTTCGAAGATCTGGCTCCAGCGGAAGCTGAAAAAGCCGTTCCGAACGATCAGGACACGGCCGCGGCCGAACTGGCGCGCCACCGATTCCATCGCGCAGGTGCCGCCTCCGGGGACGAGCGCCGTCGCCGTGCCGTTGTAGACCTCTTTCAGCAGCGCCGAGACCTCGCGCATGATGCCCTGGAATCGCGCCGACATATGATTCAGGCTGCGGTCGGTGAAGACCACCGAAAACTCCTCAAGCCCGTCGGGATCAACATGGGCGTGCAATGCGGGCATGGGGGCCTCCTCAGTTCCGTTCCGAACATCTGTAATCGGCGCCGGCCAGCCAGGCGGGGTCGATTTCCACCCCCCAGCCAGGCGCGTCGGTCACAATGGCATGGCCATCCTCTATCCGATAGGGGGTGCCGAGGAAAAGCCCCTCCTGCCAAGGGTAATAATCCGGCCCCTCGATGGAAAATTCCAGATATTTCCCCGGGTTCGGAATCGCCCGCAACAGATGCATCGTACACATCGTCACAAGGCCGAGGTTCGCCGCATGCGGCGTGACCGGCAGGGCGGCGGCATGGCCCATGCGGCAGACATGCAGGGTGCGGTGCATGCCGCCCAGATACAGGATATCGGGTTGCAGGATATCGACGGCCCGATGCTCGATCATCAGCTGCCAGGCGGCATATTCGTTGTCCTGCTCGCCCCCGGCCACGTCGATCGCCAGGGCGGCGCGGACCTCGGCGGTCTGGTCCACTTCCCAATAGGGACAGGGTTCCTCGAAATGGCCGATGCCGTTCGCCTCCAGCAGACGGCCCACGGCGATGGCTTTTGCCGGCGAATAGCAGGAATTGCCGTCGACCAGCTTGTCGATGCCGTCGCCCAGAGCGTTGGAGACGACCGGAATCACCTCCTCGGTCCGGCCCGGCCATTCGTCGCGGTCACGGCCGCATTCGGCACCCACCCGCCATTTGAATGCGGTGAAGCCGTGATCGTCCCGCAGGCGGCAGAGACGGGCGGCCTCGTCCTGCGGGGTGATGTCGCGCTTCATGCTGGAGGCATAGGCCCGCACCCTGCCCGGACTGCCGCCCAGAAGACTGGCCACGGGCTTCCCCTCAACCCTGCCCCGCAGATCCCAGAGCGCGGTGTCAAGCCCGGCCATCGCCCGGCGCAGATAGCTGCCGGGAAACTTGTGCTCGCGCTCCTGGATCAGTTGCAGCGTATCGGCAAAATCCAGCGGATCGCAGCCCAGCGCATACGGCGCAATCTGGCGGTGGAAGACCTGCGCCGTGATATCGGCCATATAGGTGGAGCATTGGCCCCAGCCCACATCGCCGGTATCGGCCGTGGCCCGCACGAAAGAGACATATTCGGTGCTGAAGGTTTCCAGTTTCACAAGTTTCATGGGCATCCTCTGCATGTGGCGCCCAATCTAGCCGGCCGCGATCACGGTTTCACGCCGGTTTCCGCCATGCCGAGCGGACCCGGGCGTCGTTCCTCGGTCAGAAGCACATTGGCCTCGACGCTGCCGACGCCCGGCAGGGTCATGATGCGGCGGCGCAGCACACGCTCGAAATCGGCGATGTCGCGGGCGGTGACGCGCAGGCGGTAGTCGAAAAGGCCCAGCACATGCTGCACCACCTGCACCTCGGGGATGGCGGTCACCGCGCGCTCGAAATCATCAAGGCTGACACGCCCCTTCGTCGCCAGCTTCACCCCCAGGAACACCGTCACGCCGAAGCCCAGCTTCTCGCGGTCGACCTCGACCCGGCGGCCGGCGATGATGCCCGCATCCGTCAGCCGCCGCACCCGCCGCCAGGCGGCCGGCTGGCTGAGGCCAAGGCGGCGGCCAAGTTCGCCCGCGCCCAGGGTGGCATCCTGCGCCAGCGCCCGCAGAATGGCGCGGTCGGTGTCATCCAGGTCGATCACATCCTGCGTGGTCACAGCGGCACCCGGCTTTCGTCCTTGATGGTCGAGACCAGCATCAGCGCCTCGACCTCGGCGATATGCGGCAGGCCGAGGATGCGCTCGCGGTAGATCGCGGTCCAATGGCCCATATCGCGGGCGATGACATTCAGTCGGATGTCGACGCGGCCAAGGAAGGTCTCGATCCCGATCACCTCGGGCACCTCGCGGGCGGCTTCGATGAAGTCGTCAAAGGCGCGCGGATGGGTCTTGTCGAGGCTGAAGCGCAAGGACACCTCCACCTCATAGCCGAGTTTCCGCCAGTCGATCACCGCCGTTTCCGATTTCACCACGCCGGTTTCGCGCAACTTCTCGATCCGCCGCCACAGCGTCGCCGGCGTGACGCCCGCGCGTTCGGCCAGCACGGCACGGTCGGCGCCGGGCTCCGCCAGCCAGTGCCGCAGGATGCGGCGGTCGGTGTCGTCAAGCATGAATTTTTCACGGATCCAGATTTTGCGAATGATTAAAGCACATATAACATGGTTTCCACAACTAATGTACATTTCAAAGCGTAGAAATCCCTATTGTCGCGCCATCAACAAGCAAAGGAGACGCGACATGCGCGTTTACTATGACCGCGATTGCGACGTGAACCTGATCAAGGACAAGAAGGTCGCCATTCTGGGTTACGGCAGCCAGGGCCACGCCCATGCCCTGAACCTGCGCGATTCGGGCGCGAAGAACCTCGTCGTCGCGTTGCGCGAAGGCTCGCCTTCGGCCAAGAAGGCCGAGGCCGAGGGGCTGAAGGTCATGGGCATCGCCGAGGCCGCCAAATGGGCCGACCTGATCATGTTCACCATGCCCGACGAATTGCAGGCCGAGACCTACAAGAAATACGTCCATGACAACCTGCGCGAAGGCGCGGCGATTGCCTTCGCCCATGGCCTGAACGTGCATTTCGGCCTGATCGAGCCGAAGCCCGGCGTCGACGTGATCATGATGGCGCCGAAAGGCCCCGGCCACACCGTGCGCGGCGAATATGTCAAGGGCGGCGGCGTGCCCTGTCTTGTCGCTGTGCATCAGGACGCCACCGGCCGGGCGATGGAACTGGGCCTCTCCTATTGCTCCGCCATCGGCGGCGGCCGTTCGGGCATCATCGAGACCAATTTCCGCCAGGAATGCGAGACCGACCTGTTTGGCGAGCAGGCCGTTCTGTGCGGCGGTCTGGTCGAACTGATCCGCATGGGCTTTGAAACCCTGGTGGAGGCCGGTTACGAGCCCGAGATGGCCTATTTCGAATGCCTGCATGAGGTGAAGCTGATCGTGGACCTGATCTACGAAGGCGGCATCGCCAACATGAACTATTCGATCTCGAACACGGCCGAATATGGCGAATATGTCAGCGGCCCGCGCGTCCTGCCTTACGTCGAGACCAAGGCGCGGATGAAGGCGATCCTGACCGACATCCAGAACGGCACTTTCGTGTCGAACTTCATGCAGGAAAACGCGGTCGGCCAGCCGTTCTTCAAGGCCACCCGTCGGATCAACGACGAGCATCAGATCGAGCAGGTCGGCGCGAAACTGCGCGCCATGATGCCGTGGATCTCCAAAGGCAAGATGGTGGACAAGGCGCGGAACTGAATCCGAAGCCTGCCGAAAACAGCCGGGCTGAAGGGGAAACCCTTCGGCCCGGTTTCATCCGCCGGCCCTTGCCCCTTGCGCCGGAACGCGCTTTGCGGCACGCCCGGCGGATGACCGACCATCCCGTCTTTCTTGGTGTCGAGCGTTCGCTGTCCGGCCGGCGCTGGACCGGGCCGTCCCCGCAGACCGAACGTCTGGCCGAGGCCATGGCCCAGGACACCCGCCTGCCCCTGCCGCTGTGCCGCATCCTGGCCGGTCGCGGCATCTCCTCAGCCGAGGTGGCCGCATATCTGCAACCGCAGTTGCGCGACCTGCTGCCCGATCCTCGGCGGCTGCGCGACATGGAAAAGGCCGCCGCCCGGTTTGTGGCCGCGCTGAAAACCCGCGAGCGGATCGCCGTCTTCGCCGATTACGACGTGGACGGCGGGTCATCTGCGGCCCTGCTGCTGGTCTGGCTGCGCGCCATGGGGCATTCGGCCACGCTCTATATCCCCGACCGCATCGACGAGGGCTATGGCCCGAACACCCCGGCCATGCAGCGGCTGGCGGCGCAGCATTCGCTGATCCTCTGCGTCGATTGCGGCACGCTCAGCCATGAGCCCGTTGCCGCGGCGGCGCCGGCCGATGTTGTGATCCTCGACCATCACCTCGCGCTGGAAACCCTGCCCGCCGCCCATGCCGTGGTGAACCCCAACCGCCAGGACGAGGACGGCAGCCTGTCCCAGCTTTGCGCTGCCTCGGTGGTGTTCCTGATGCTGGTCGAGGCGAACCGGCAGTTGCGCGCCGATGGCGTCGCCGGGCCGGATCTGCTGGCGCTGCTCGATCTGGTGGCGCTGGCGACGGTCGCCGATGTGGCCCCGCTGACCGGGGTGAACCGCGCCTTCGTCCGGCAGGGGCTGAAGGTCATGGCCCGGCGCGAACGCCCGGGGCTTCGCGCCTTGTCGGATGTCGCGCGGATGGACACAGCGCCGACGGCCCATGCGCTGGGGTTTCTTCTCGGCCCGCGAGTGAATGCCGGCGGCCGGATCGGCCAGGCCGATCTTGGCGCGCGGCTGCTGGCCACCGCCGACCCGGCCGAGGCAGAGGCGCTGGCCCGCCATCTCGATCTGCTGAACGATGAACGCCGCGCGATCACCGAGCGGGTTCGCGAAGAGGCGCTGGCCCAGGCCGCCGCGCGCGACACCGGCGGCGCGCTGGTCTGGGCCGCGGCCGAGGGTTGGCACCCCGGCGTGGTGGGCATCGTCGCCGCGCGGATGAAGGAGGCCACCCAGCGCCCGGCTGTTGTGATTGGCTTCGAGGGCGGAATCGGCAAGGGCTCGGGCCGGTCGGTTCCGGGCGTCGATCTGGGCGCCGCCGTGCAGCGGCTGGCCGCCGAGGGGCTGCTGATCAAGGGCGGCGGGCACCGGATGGCGGCCGGCCTGACCGTCGCGCGCGACCTTCTTGAGCCGGCAATGGCCCGGCTTGCCGACCTTCTGGCGCGTCAGGGCGCCGATCTCGGCGGCCCGCGCGATCTGCCGGTCGACAGCCTGATCCTGCCCGAAGCTGCCACCCCGGCCCTGGTCGAGAAGATCGAGGAGGCCGGCCCCTTCGGCGCCGCCGCCCCCGCGCCCAGATTCGCCCTGCCCGCGGTGCCGGTCAGCGCCCGGCGCATCGGCGAACGGCACCTGCGGCTGACCGCGCGCACGGCCGGCGGCGGCAGTCTGGACGCCATCGCCTTCGGCGCCTTCGACGGCCCCCTCGGCCCGGCCCTCGAGACACCCGGCCACCGGCTCTTTCACCTCGCGGGGCGGCTGGAACTGAACAGTTGGGGCGGCCGCACCCGCGTCCAGCTCCGCCTCGACGACGCCGCCGAGGCCTGATGCCCCGGCCGTGACGAAATCCTGTTTTTCCCCCTTGCGCATCGCGCAACGCCCGCATAAACACCCCGTCACCGACAGCGTGGCCCGTTCGTCTATCGGTTAGGACACCAGGTTTTCAACCTGGGAAGAGGGGTTCGACTCCCCTACGGGCTGCCACTTCTATTTTTTCCCCAACAAAATCAGCAGCCTAGCGTTCGGTTTTGTCCCACCGCGTCACACGGGGGTCAAAAGTGGGACACTTTTGTTCAGCTTCTGGTCCCGGTCAGCTTTGCCAGCGCGGACTCCGCGCGTAGCCTTTGCGATGCGGCCTTGGTGTAGCGTGTGACCTCCTTGCTGGTCTGGTGGCCGGTGATAGCCATGATCTCAAATTCGGTGCAGCCAAGTTCCGCCAGACGCGCGGCGGCGGCCTTCCGAAGACCATGGGTCGAGCAATCCGACAGCTTGGCCTTGTCGCACCATTCGCGCATCCGGTTGCCGAATCCGGCCGCCGTGAAGGGCTTGCCGTAGGCCGTCGCAAGGAAGGCCAGATCGCCCGTCGGGGATGCGTCAATGATGCGTTGCAGTTCCGGGATGATCGGAAGTTCAAGCCGGACAGGCTTGTTCTCGCGCCCCTTGAATTGCGTGAAGACCAGCCACCCGTCCCGGACGTGTTGCTTTCCGAACTTCACCAGATCGGAACGCCGCTGGCCGGTATAGAGCGCCAGAGCCAAGGCCAGCCGCGCGGTGGTGCCGACGGGATGGACCGACTCGAACTTCTCTATCTCTTCCAGCGTCCAGCTATGATAGCCGTCGCCCTTGGACTTCAGCGGCTCCACATCGGCGGCCGGGTTGCGGTCCAGATGCTCATACTGGACGGCGAACTTGAACACCTGCTTGATTGCCTTAAGCATGGTGTTCGCGGCCTCGGGTGTTGCCACCAGCGCGTCACGCCGCAACCGGATATGCTTGGCCTGAAGCTGGTCGAACGGCTTTTCGCCGTCCGGCGCGGTGCTTCCCTTGGGGATGTTGTTACAGAAGCGTTCCAGCGTAGCCCGCCGGTCCTTCTGGGTCTTGGCCCCAAGTTGCTTGAACATGCCCGACGCGGTGTATTGTGCCACCAGCCAACGCATGGTGCCCTTTTGGATCGTGCCGGGAATGGTCTTCTTCTCGCCCCTGACCTTGGGCGGCGGTTTCAGCGCGGCGTGATACTCGCGCCAGAACTCGGGCGAGCCCAAAGGCCCGCGCAGGCGGACTTTCCGGCCGTCTTTGCGCAGGTAAACGCGGACGTTTCCATGCCGGTCGGTATCCTCCACCACATATTTGATTCTTACTTTCATGTTGCACTCCATGGGATCAGTCCCATGGGTTCGCAGCTTGCGAGGAATCATCGCCGCCGGGCAAGGCATCAATTGCGGCGTCCAGCGCCCGAACGTCCCAAAGGACGCGGCCATAGACCCGCTTGGGGCCGGGCATCATGCCATCGGCCACCATGCGGTCAAAGGTGGAAGGCGACACGCCAGCATAGGCCGCACCCTCAACCCGCGACAGGAGTCGCGCGGTGGGGGGCGGCAAGACCCTATGCTGGCGGGTCGCGGTCTGCATGTCAGCCGATCTTCACATGGACGCTGGCAACGCCCGATCCGGCGGCCGTAACGGCAAGGCCCAGCGGCGTGAAGGCAACCGGCGTCGGGGTGCCTCCGTCGTCTTCCTCCACCGTCACCAGCCCGTCACCGTCTGCGAAGACCAGATCGCCCACGGCGATCACGTCGGTTCCGACCTTGGGCAGATCGAACACGCCCACCGTCACCACGTCCAGCGGTTCGCCCGTGGCCGCGTCACCGGCCGCGATGCCGACAAGTTCCCCGATGGTGACGACAGCGCCGCCCGTGGTGGTTGCCGGGGCTGCAACCGTGATCGTGTCGCCCCGCTGCACATAGTTCTTCATGGTCAGACTCCTTTGGATGTCTTGAAGGTCAAGCGGCTGGCGGGCTTGGCCGCCATGGCCGCGATTTCGGATTCCAGAGCCGCCATGGCCGCCGCCAGTTCGCGGTCGGATCGGTATTCGATCCGCTCGCCGTTCTGGTCCTGAAAGACCCGCGCCCCGGAATAGCGGGCGGCGCGCAGGTCATCCCTAAAGCGAATCAGGTCGGCCAGCGTTGCCACGATCAGGCCCCCGGATTGCGATACGCGCCGCGCCAGTCGGTCGCGCCGCACCCGAAGTCCAGCACGACTCGGAACTCGCGGCCCAGCACGTCCCACCCATCGCGGCTGGACAGTTGCGGCCCCGGCGCGCTGGACAGATAGGCGTATTCGAGCACGGGCGCGGTGGCCGGGTCTGCGAACACATACCAGCCGTTGCCGGTCAGACGCGGTTCCACCAGCAGAGTCAGCCGGATCGGCTGCACATCGTCGGTGGTGGCCGCGTAGATGCTGGCCAGCAGCTTTTCGGCTTCCGTTTCCAGCGCCGGGCCGACCAGCAGGAAGCGGGGAACCACGTTGATCGGGGTCTTGCCGTCCAGCCCTTTCATCGTGCGCAGCGCCTGCCGGGCAACCGAAAGCGTGTCCACGTCCGGCGCAGCGGCAAGGCTGGACAGGTTGCCATGGTCGGCATGGAACAGGCGCTTGCCGTCTTCGCCCATGACCGGCCCGGCCCCGCTGCCCTGCGCCAGAAGCGCCAGCAGTTGGGCGGCTTCCGTTTCAGCCGCTGCCCGGCCCATCATCTCGCCCCAGCGGCCAAAGGCCCCCAGATCGTCATTGACCAGCGCCTTGCGCGACAGGG
>JBDHSO010000105.1:0-13603 GCA_039808125.1 Rhodobacter sp.
CTTGTCGCGTTGCTCGCCGAGACGCCCCCCATTCCTCAGGCTGAGCGAGAACGCATGTGGAATACCAATCGCAGGGCCGCAGTCTCTCGGATGCTTGAGACTGGCGAGACGTTCGGCCATGCATCAGGTGCTCCAGCCTTCTACAACCTGCCCGAGGATCAATTCAGGTCACACCTTCGATCAACAGACAACGACCTAGCGGCCCAGGTTGAAATTGTCGAAGGCGCTTGCCGGACCTACTTCCAGACGGGCGAAATTCCCGCGCCCTACTTCGCATGGCGCATCGCCATCATACTCAGCAAGGGCAAGCAGGCCGACCACGAACGCGCTTTCCTGACAGCGTGGTGCATCCACTTTGGACGGACGGCAGGCACCCGATATGAAGCTCTGGCCAACCGGGCGCGGAAGCGCGGGATAGCGGTCTAAAGGGCGACCAACCGCACCTGCGCGCACTGGATTCGCCCCGGATTTTTCCGTGAGAGAGAGAAGAAGACCCCGCCCCGCGATTGGAACCCCCACCCGAAACTTCCGGCATTGGCACCATTTCAGGCCCGTCCGTGCAGGACGAAGTGCAGCACCGCGCCGTCAGGATTGGCCCGCACCGCCTTGATGGATTGCAGCACATAGACGCGGCCATCCATGCGCAGGCGGTCGCCCGGCGTCGGTGTGACGCCGGGCACGGGCAGCATCACCGCCACCAGGTCGCCGGCCGGCACCAGAGACGCGGCCTCAAGCCCTGCTGCCGCCCCGGTGATGACGATCTGCACCGCATGTTCCACAGGCGGCAGAAGCACCCGGTCATACTCGGGGCCGCTATAGCCGCCGTCCTTCAACAGCACCGAAGAGCCGCCATGGCGGGAACCTTTCGGGCAGCTTCCTCGAAGGTCAGGATGGCTTGGGCCTCCTGCTTCGCGGCAAGGGGGTCGCCCCCCGCCCGCGCCAGCTTACGGTTTTCCAAGGCGGCGGCCCGGGCGTCGGACAGGGACACCAGCGAGGCGCTGCCCAGGCCGATCTCAGACCGCTTGCCGCGAATGAGGATGCGCTGCACCCAGAACTTGGAGCCGTTCGCCTCGACGCGCAGATACAGCCCGTGCCCGTCGAAATACTTGCCCGGGGCGGTCGCGTTCTTCACCGCCTGGGCAGTCAGGGCCTTGTCGGGCCTGCGATTCAAATGCTGCGCCATTTTCTTCCCCCAAGCCTTCCCCCAATAGCTTCTGGAAGGATTAGAACATTACCGGAACATACCGGATGACGCAGATTCGGGAAACCCTTGTGATGATGGGGAAATGCGACGTTGCCAGACCTTGCCGGATCACAGCCCGGCAGACCTCTGCTCCACCATTGACTGTTTGAGTTCTTCCTGAAAACCGGCATCTTGCGGCGGGAACGCTTGGGTGGGGTCCGTCGGTCCGCCTGCGGCTCGGCCGGCCTTGCTGGCCGGCATCCCGTGATCGGCCCGCCGGGCAGTTGCGCCTGATCCCGCGTCCGCGGCGATCGGCCGATGCCCTGCAATCGGATCACAGGATCACTGGATCAGGATCGCTCTGAAATCATTGACATTCGTCAGCGTCGGGCCGGTCACGACCTGTGCGCCGATCGCGGCGAAGAAGCTGTGGGCGTCGTTGCGCGCCAGCGCCAGCGCCGGGTCGACACCGGTCGCGCGGGCGCGGAGGAGCGTGCCGGGACCGATGATCGCGCCGGCCACCTCGGCTGCGCCATCGACGCCATCGGTGTCGCAGGCCAGCGCGTGGATCCCGGGCGCGCCCCTGAGCGCGAGGGCCAGCGCCAGACAGAATTCCGCATTCGGGCCGCCCGTCCCGTCGCCCCGGCGGGTGACGGTCAGTTCTCCGCCGGACAGGAGCAGCAGCGGCGGATCGCCGGGCGCGCGGGCGGCCTGCAACGCCAGTGCCTCAGCCGCCTGTGCCGCGGCCACCTCGCGCGCCTCGCCCTCCAGCGCCTCGCCCAGCAGGTGCACCTCGCACCCCGCGGCGCGGCCAAGCTCGGCGGCGGCGGCCAGTGACTGGGCCGGCGCGGCATAGATCACGTTCTCTACCCGCGACAGCCGCGGATCGCCGGGCGGAACCACCCCCGAGGGCCGGGCCAGCGCCGCCGACACGCTTGCCGGAACCGCGACCTGCCAGCCCGCCAGTACCGCGCGGGCATCCGCCGGCATCGTTGCATCGCCGACGGTCGGCCCCGAGCCGATGAAGGCGGGATCGTCGCCCGGCACGTCGGAAATCATCAGCGCCAGCATCCGCGCCGGATATGCCGCCGCCGCAAGCTGCCCGCCCTTGACCCGGCTCAGATGCTTGCGGACGGTGTTCATCCGGTCGATCGGCGCGCCCGAGGCCAGAAGTGCAGCGTTCACCGCCTGCTTCTCTGCCAGGCTGATCCCCTCGGCCGGGGCGACCAGCAGGGCCGAGGCGCCGCCCGAAATCAGCGCCAGCACGAAATCATCGGCCCCCATGCCGCGGCACAGATCCAGCATCCGTGCGGTGGCCTCCAGCCCGGCCCGGTCGGGCACCGGATGCGCCGCCTCGACGATCTCGATGCCGCGGCAGGGGCGGGCATGGCCGTAGCGGGTGATCACCAGCCCCTCGCAGGGACCCCAAGCGGCCTCGACCGCCTCGGCCATCCGCGCGCTGGCCTTGCCCGCGCCGATCACCACCACGCGGCCCCGCGGGCGGGGCGGCAGATGCGCGGCCAGCGACCGCATCGGATCCGCCACCTCGACCGCACGGTCGAACAGGGCGAGAAGCAGGGCCTCGGGGTCGGCGATGGCTGTGGTCATGGGATCGGGGCCGGCGTCAGGACAGGAATGGAAGAGGCGCGCGGCATCAGTTCGACGGGGGTCAGCGTTTCGGGCGGCGGCGGCACGCCGTCTTCCAGCCAGCGCAGCAGCGTACCGGCCATGCGGCGCCCGAAGGCGGCGATGTCGCAGCGCACCGATGACAGCGCGGGATAGGCCTCGGCGCATTCCTCGATGTCGTCAAAGCCGACGATGCGCAGATCGGTGCCGATGGGCCGGCCGATCTGGGCGCAGCCCGACAGCAGGCCAAGCGCTGTCAGATCGTTGAAGCACAGCGCCGCATCGGCCCCCGCCTCTGCCAGGCGCACCGCCGCGGCGCGGCCGAAAGAGCGGCCGGGCCGGCCGGTCAGAACCATGGGCGGCAGACCGGCCTCCTCCAGCGCGCGCAGATAGCCCGACATCCGCACATGGGTGACGCCGCGACCCTCCAGCCCGCCGACAAAGGCGATGCGCCTTGCGCCGGTCCCGATCAGATGGCGGGTGGCGGCGTGGCTGCCGGTCGCATAATCCGGCGCGGCAAAGGGGAATGTCGCGGTCTCGGCCACGGCGCGGCGCAGCACCTGCAAGGTGGGGATGGCGGCGCGGGCGATGGTGGCGAAGGTTTCGGCCTCGTCGCCATAGGCGGGCGAGACGATCAGTGCCGAAACGCCGTGTTCCAGCATGGCGCCGATGACCTGCTGTTGCAGGGCGGGATCTTCGTCGGTATTGGCCAGCACCGTGGCATAGCCGCGCGCCGACAGGGCCATCTGCACCGAGGTGGCGAATTCGGTGAAGAACGGGTTGCGCAGGTCGTTGATCACCAGCCCGATCAGCCCGGCATTGGCTGAACGCAGGTTCGCAGCCGAACGGTTGTAGACATAGCCGAGTTCGACCATCGCGCGACGCACCTCCTCGCGGGTCTCGTCGCGCACGAGGGGGCTTTGTTGCAGTACCAGGCTGACGGTCGACTTCGACACGCCGGCCCGTCGCGCCACGTCGACGATGGTCGGCCGCCTGTCCATCCTAATCCTGTCCCAACCCGTGCAGCGCCAGAAACAGGCGCATGCGCCCCTGGGCAAGGTCGGGATCAGACAGCAGGCCGGCCTGATCCGCAAGCCGGAAAACCTGGGCGTAATGGGTGATGTCGCGGCTGGACTGGAACCCCGCCGGCATGATGAAATGGCTCTGCGCGCCGTTCAGCCAGGCGAGAAAGGCGATGCCGGCCTTGTAGAACCGGGTCGGTGCACGAAAGATCTCGCGCGAGAGCGGCACGGTCGGCGCCAGCAGGCGGTGGTACTGGGCATGATCGCCCAGGGCCAGCGCCTCCAGCGCCTGACTCGCGGCCGGGGCGATGGCCGCGAAAATGCCGAGGAGCGCGTGGGAATACACCGCCCCGTCGCCTTCGATCAGCGCGGCATAGTTGAAATCGTCGCCGGTATAAAGCCGGATGCCATCGGGCAGGCGGGCGCGGAATGCCTCTTCATGCACCTGATCCAGAAGGGAAATCTTGATACCATCCACCTTGGCCGGGTTTTCCGCGATCAGCCCGAGCACGAAATCCGAGGCGTCATCGAGGCTTGCGCATCCCCAGTAGCCGCGCAGGGCAGGGTCGAACATTTCGCCCAGCCAATGCAGGATCACCGGCGCCTGCGCCCCGTCGATCAGGCGGCGATAGACGCGGCGATAATCCTCGGGGCGCGCGCCCAGTGCGGGCAGCGCCCGGGTGGCCATCAGGATCACCTGCGATCCCGCGGCCTCCAGCGCCTCGACCTGTTCCTCATAGGCGGCGAGGATGGCATCGAGACTGCCGAGTTCCGCCGCCGTCCGCTGGTCGGTTCCCGCGCCCGAGGCGACTCGGGGCTTCAGCGGATGCGCCCGCGCGGCGGCCATGGTGCGCCCGACCAGTTCCCTTGCGGTCGCCCAGTCCACCCCCATGCCGCGCTGCGCGGTATCCATCGCCTCGGCAAGGCCAAGGCCCTGGTCCCACAGGCCCTGCCGGAAGGCCAGCGTCGCCTCCCAATCGACGGCGGGGCGGCCGTCCCAGGGGTTCCGCTCGCGCAGCGGATCCGAGACGACATGGGCCGCGGCAAAGGCGGTGCGGGTCAGCGGCACCCTGGGCGCCCGGGGCTGCAGGGGGGTGCCGGTCAGCCGGTAGGGTTCAAGGCCGAAATCGGCAGTGGGCAGGATCAGCATGGGAGGGCTCCGCAAGGGGCGCGCCGGGCGGCGGGCCGCGCGTGGATCGGGCAGGCATCGGACATCGCGCGGCGGTGGCCGGCGGCGGGGCAAGACCCCGGACGAGGGGCGAGGGGCAGGGGCTGGCGGATCATCCCAGTTCCCCCGCCGCCCCGCCCACGGGCAGATCGAAGACCAGGATGCCGTCCAGCCCGCCTTCGGCCGCGGCGATCAGGGCCGCGCCAAGGCGGCGATGATCGGGGTGGTCCTGATAGGCGGCAAGTGCTGCCCAATCGGTGAAATCCACGGTGAAACCGTGCAGATAGCCGCGCTCGATCCCTTCGGGGCTTTCGCTTTTCCCCGAATGGATCGACAGGAGTCCCGGTACCTTGCCGGCGATCGCGGCCAGTTCGGCGAACAGTGCCGCGATATCGGCGGCTGGCGTTGCGGCGCGAAACCGGATCAGCACGATATGGCGGATCATGCCGGCACCATGCCATGGCTGGCCTTGATCATGTCGGCGGCCTTTTCCGCGATCATGATGGTCGGCGCGTTGGTATTCGACGACACGACCGTCGGCATGATCGAGGCATCGACCACCCGCAGCCCGGTGATGCCGTTTAGGCGCAGCCCGGGATCCACCACGGCGCCCGCGTCGGAGCCCATCCGGCAGGTGCCGGCGGGGTGGTGGTCGGTCTTCGCCGTGCGGCAGGCATAGTCGAAATAGTCGCGGTCGGTGCGCACCTCGGGCCCCGGCAGACGCTCGGCCAGCACGAAGGGCCGCAGCGCCGGCTGCGCCATCATCTCCTGCGCCAGCTTCAGCCCGCGGATCGACATTTCGCGGTCATGCGGATCTTCCCAGTAATTCGGGTCGATCAGCGGGGCGGCCAGCGGGTCGGCGCTGGCCAGCCGGACCGTCCCGCGCGAGCGCGGCCGCAGATAGGCCGAATTGAGCGTGACGCCGCCCTGCGGCATCGCCTCGACCCCCGCCTCGATCCCCGAGCCGAGGCCGAGGTGGAACTGGATATCGGGCGAGCGGGCGTCCGGGTCGGCATACCAGAAGCCGCCGGTCTCGAACAGCGACGAGGCGACGGGACCCTTCCGCGTCAGCAGATATTGCAGCCCGGCCAGCGCCGACCACAGCGGTTTCGCATAGCGGTCATAGGTGAAGGGCCCCCGGCATTCGGCGATGACGAAGAGGTCGACATGATCCTGAAGATTCGCACCCACGGCCGGCTGGTCCAGCACCACAGGCAGGCCAAGGCCGGTCAGATGATCCGCCGGCCCTATCCCCGACAGTTGCAGCAACCGGGGCGAGCCGATGGCGCCGGCGGACAGGATCACCTCGCGCCCGGCCCGCAGGATGCCCTCTTCCGTCTCGACCCCCACGGCCTGCCCGCGTTCCACCACGATCCTGCGGACCTGCGCGCCGGTCCGGATCGTCAGGTTTGCCCGGTCCCGCGCCGGGCGCAGATAGGCCGTCGCGGTCGAGGACCGGCGAACATGTTTCTGCGTCAACTGGTAATAGCCCACCCCGTCCTGCACCTCGCCCGTCATGTCGGGGTTGTGCGGAATGCCCATTTCGGCGGCCGCCGCGAACCAGGCCTCGCAGATCGGCAGCGGCGCGGAGGGCTGCGAGACACCGAGCGGCCCGCCCTTGCCGTGATAGCGGTTGTCCCAGGTGTCGTTGTCCTCGGCCTTGCGGAAATAGGGCAGGACATCCTCATAGCTCCAGCCGGTACAACCGGACTGGCGCCATTCGTCGTAATCCAGCGCATTGCCGCGGGTATAGATCTGCGCGTTGATCGAGGATCCGCCGCCGATCACCCGCGCCTGGGTATAGCGCAGCACCCGCCCGCCCATGTGGCGCTGCGGCACCGTCTCCCATCCCCAGGAGCCGAGACCCTTGGTCATCTTCGCAAATCCCGCCGGCAGGTGATAGAACGGATGGCCGTCACGCCCGCCTGCCTCGAGCAGCAGCACCGTCGCGCCGGGGTCCTCGGACAGGCGCGCGGCGAGCACTGCGCCGGCCGATCCGCCGCCGACAATGATGAAATCGTAACCATTGACCATGGTCAGCCTCACAATCTGGGAATGGACAGGCCGCCGTCCACCGGGATGGCGGCGCCGGTGGCAAAGGGCATGCGGCCCGTCGCCAGCGGTACGATGGTCTGCCCGATGTCGGCGGGTTCGCCCCAGCGCGCGGCCGGGACGAGGCCGGCCTCGATCCGGGCGGTATAGCGGTCGCGCACGCCTTCGGTCATCGGTGTGGCGATGATGCCGGGGCGCAGCTCGAAGACGCCGATCCCCTCGGGCGCCAGCCGCAGCGCAAAGTTCTGCACCATCATCGCCGCTCCCGCCTTGGAGATGCAGTATTCCGCCCGCTCCGGGCTTGCCATCGCGGCCGAGACCGAGGTGACGAAGATCAGGCTGCGATAGGTGGCGGCGCGTCGGCGCAGCATCCGCCGCGCCGCCTCCTGCGCCAGAAAGAAGCTGCCGCGCAGGTTCACCGCCATGCAGCGGTCAAAGCTCTCGGGCGTCATCTCCAGCAGGTCGCCGCGCGCCATGGCCGGCACGCCGGCGTTGGACACCAGCGTGGTGAACTCTCCCACCGCGTCCAGCAGCGCGGGAATGGCGCCGATGCCGGTCAGATCGTGGCGAAGGTAGCGCGTGCCGTCCGGCAGCCGCTCCAGCGCCTCGCGCACCGCGCGCGCCTCCTCCGGCTGTTCGGCCGTCAGCGTCAGCCGGAACCCCGCCTCGGCCAGCGCCGCGGCAATGCCGAGGCCGATGCCCTGCTGGCCGCCGGTGATCAGGGCGTGGGGCATCATGGCAGCGGTCTTTCGTTCAGGTGCCGCCCGGTGCGCAGCGCCAGCGCGGCGATGGTCAGCGAGGGATTGACCGCGGCCGAGGTGGGCAGCACCGAAGCGTCGCAGAGATAGAGATTGTCGAGGTCATGCGCCCGCAGCATCGGGTCGACCACCGAACTGCGCGGATCCCGTCCCATCCGCGCGGTGCCGCATTGGTGGCTGGGCGTGCGCTTCTCGAAGGCCCTGGCCAGCACCATCGGCCAGCCCCCGCGCCGCAGCGCCGTCTTGATCTTTGCCACCAGCGCCAAATGCGCATTCCAGTTGGAACGTTCCCATTTCAGGATCACGCGGCCGTCGCGCCAGATCACCCGGCTTTCCGGCTTTGGCAGATCCTCCGACATCGCCATCAGGTGAACCGAGTGATCCGCGATCCACCGGGCCAGCGGCAGCGGCAACCCGCTTTCGCCGGCAAGGATCGGCCCGGTGATCCGGCCCAGCATCTGGATATTGCCCAGAGGCTCGCCCCCGGGGCCTCCGGTCAGATACCAGTCGTTCAGCTGGATGGTCTTTTCATAGACGCAATCGTTGCGGCGGAACGGGCTGATGCCGATCACCGCCGACAGGTTGTGGTTCATGAAGTTGCGGCCGACCTGGTCGGAACCGTTGGCAAGGCCGCCGGGATACGCCGCATCGGCCGAGGCCAGCAACAGCGCCGAGGACATGACCGCCCCGGCCGCAAGGCAGACCAGCGGCGCCGAGACCGTCCCGGTCCTGCCCTCGCGGATGTAGTCGACGGCCGTGACCCGGCGTCCCTCGGCCCGCAGGCGGGTGACGCGGGCGCCGGTCAGCAGCGTGACATTGGGATAGTCCAGCGCCCGCGCCAGCGCGCAGCTTTCGGCATCCATCTTGCCGCCCCGGGTATTGGGAAAGGCGTCCCAGGTGGTCGCCCCGCCCTTCAGCCATTCGGCGATATCGACGCCCAGCGGCAGGGGGCCGGGATGCAGACCCTGCCGGGCCAGCTTGCGGCGCAGCAAGGCGACGGGCGGCTCGTCCGGTACCGGGGGGAAAGGGTAGGGCGCGGAATGCGGCGGTTCGGTCGGGTCGTGACCCAGCGCCCCCCGCACGTTGTAGAGCGCCTCGGCCTCGGAATAGTAACGTTCCAAATCCGCATAATTGATCGGCCAGCCGGGGGTCGTGCCCTCGATATGGCGCAGGGGCGCGAAATCCTCGGCCCGGTAGCGCATCAGCACCGCGCCGTAGAACTTGGAATTGCCGCCGGGGTTGTAGTAATTGCCGGGGTTGAACTCCCGGCCGTCGGCATCGAGCCACATTTCTGCCGGGCGGAAAAAACCGCGGCCGAAGATCGCCGCCGGGTCGCGCGCCTCCGGACTGTCGCGCAACGGTTCTCCCCGCTCCAGGATCAGGATGCGCCGCCCCGAAGGGGCCAGCGCCGCGGCGAGCGTGGCGCCGCCGATCCCCGATCCGATCACAAGGATGTCGGGTGCGGTCATGCCGGAATCCGCTCCTCGGTCCCGGGGTCGAAGGCGACGGCCTTTTCCATGTTCACCGCGAAATCGAAGCTTTCGCCGGCATGCACATTGGCATCGGCGCGCATCCGCGCGATCACGTCCTTGCCCGACAGCGTCATGGTCACGAAAGTATCGGCGCCCGCAGGCTCGGTCACGGTCACGAGGTTTGTCAGCGGCTGCACGTTCTGCGAGTTGCGGTCGGCGCCCTCGGGGTCGGTGATCGCCTCTGGCCGGATGCCAAGCAGGATGTCGCGCCCGACCCAGGCGCTGAGGTTCCTTTGCCCGAAGGCCAGCCGCAGCGGATGCCCCCGGGCATCGGTGACTTCGGCGAAATGCCGGTCGCCGTCGAGGACGACTTTCGCCGGCAGGATGTTCATCGCCGGACTGCCCATGAAGGTGGCGACAAAGACATTGGCCGGGCTGTCGTAGATCTCCTTGGGCGTGCCAAGCTGCTGGACATAGCCCTTGTTCATCACCGCGATGCGGGTCGACAGAGTCATGGCCTCGATCTGGTCATGGGTGACATAGACGATGGTCGTCTTCAGCTTGTGGTGCAGCTTCTTGATCTCGGTGCGCATGTCGACACGCAGCTTCGCGTCGAGATTCGACAGCGGCTCGTCGAACAGGAACACATCGGGATCGCGCACCAGCGCCCGGCCCATGGCGACGCGCTGGCGCTGGCCGCCGGAAAGCTGGCCGGGCTTGCGATCGAGAAGATGGTCGATCTGCAGGAGCTTTGCGACCTCGGCCAGCGCCTTGTCGCGCTCGGGCTTCGGCACGCCATGCATTTCGAGACCGAAGGTCATGTTCTGGCCGACCGTCATGTTGGGGTAAAGCGCATAGGACTGGAACACCATGGCAATGTTGCGCTTGGACGGATGGACGCCGTTCACCACGCGGCCCTTGATCGCGATCTCGCCGCCGGTGATGTTTTCCAGCCCGGCGATCATGTTCAGCAGCGTGGACTTGCCGCAGCCCGAAGGGCCGACGAGCACGAGAAACTCACCCTCGGCGACCTCGATGTCGACGCGGTGCAGAACCTCGACCTGGCCATAGGATTTGGTGACGTTGCGGATGTCGAGAAAGCCCATCTCAGGCTCCTGTGGCTGGGGTGGGACGGAAGGCGGAGTTTTGCAAAACTCCGCACCGGACTTTTTCAAAAGTCCGGGCCAATTCCTTTGAAGGAATTGGCGTGGGGCATGGGGCGGCGTGGCTCATCCCTTGACGCTCCCTGCCATCAGCCCGCGCACGAAGTAGCGGCCGGCGACGATGTAGACGATCAGGGTAGGGACCGCGGCCAGGATCGCGCCGGCGAAATGCACGTTGTATTCCTTCACGCCGGTCGAGCTTTGCACCAGGTTGTTCAGCGCCACCGTCATCGGCTGCGAGGTGCCGCCGAAACTGGCGCCGAACAGGAAGTCGTTCCAGATGTTGGTGAACTGCCAGATGATCGACACCACCGCGATCGGCCCCGACACCGGCAGGAGAATGCGCCAGAAGATCCGGAAGAAGCCCGCACCGTCGATCTGCGCCGCCCGCACCAGTTCGGTCGGGAAGGCTGCGTAGTAGTTGCGGAAATAGAGCGTGGTGAAGCCGATGCCATAGACCACATGCACGAGGATCAGCCCGGGCACCGATCCCGCGAGGCCAAGCTTGCCCAGAACCACCGCCATCGGGATCAGCACGATCTGGAACGGGATGAAGCAGGAAAACAGCATCAGCCCGAATACCCAGGTGTCGCCGCGGAAGCGCCATTTGGTCAGGATATAGCCGTTCAGCGCGCCGACGACGGTCGAGATCGCGACCGAGGGCACCACCATCAGGATCGAGTTCAGGAAGTAGGGGCGGAGACCCGTCGCCTCGACCCCGATCTGCGCGGTGGACCAGGCAGAGCGCCAGGGATCGAGCGTCCAGGTCTGCGGCAGCGCCATCATGTTGCCGCCGGTGATCTCGGCCAGCGGCTTCACCGAATTCACCCCCATGACGTAAAGCGGCAGCAGGTAGAACAAGGCGAAAAGGATCAGCACCAGGTAGATGAAGGCGCGGGTGACACGGCCGGTCGAGACCGCGGTATCCTGGGTCACGGCGGACATCACTTCCTCTCCTTCAGTTCGGCATAGAGATAGGGCACCATGATCGCCGCGATGGTCATCAGCATGATCACGGCCGAGGAGGCGCCGATGCCCATCTGGTTGCGGGTGAAGGTGTAGGAATACATGAAGGTCGCGGGCATTTCGGTTGACCGGCCCGGGCCGCCGCCGGTCAGCGCGATCACGAGGTCATAGCTCTTGATCGCAAGATGGCTGAGGATCACGAAGGCCGACAGGAAGGCGGGGCGCAGCAGCGGGATGACGATGCGGCGATAAAGCTGCAGGTTCGAGGCGCCGTCGATCTGGGCCGCCTTCAGCACCTCGTTGTCGATGCCGCGAAGGCCCGCCAGGAACATCGCCATGACGAAGCCGGAGGTCTGCCAGACGGCGGCGATGACGATGGTGTAGATCGCCATGTCGTTGTCCTTGATCCAGGTGAAGGAGAAGGACTCCCACCCCCAGAGGTGCATCACCCGCTCAAGCCCGATGCCGGGGTCAAGAAACCATTTCCATGCCGTGCCCGTCACGATGAACGACAGCGCCATGGGATAGAGGTAGATCGGGCGCAGCATGCCCTCGCCGCGGATCTTCTGGTCGAGGAAGATTGCCAGCATCAGCCCGATCGCCGTGCAGATGACGATATAGAGCGTGGCGAAGATCGCGATGTTCTTCAGCGCGATGTGCCAATGCTGCAGCGCGAAGAGCTTCACATAGTTTTCGAGGCCGATGAAATCCCATTTCGGCAGCATCTTCGACCCGGTGAAGGACAGGATCACCGTGAAGAGGATGAAGCCGTAGACGAAGATCAGGGTGACGGCGAAGGACGGCGCCAGGACGAGCTTTGGCAGCCAGTCCTGCAGGCGCGAGCGGAAATCCGCGGTTGCGGGCGCTGACATCGGTGTTGCTCCCCACCTCGCGCCGGGGGCGCGGAAAAGAATGAGATTGCGGCAGACCCGGCCCGGGTCAGGACCCTGCCGGGGCTGTGGGGAAGGCGGCGGACCGCCTTCCCCCGGGCCGGGTTACTGCGCGGCGGCAACCGCGTCGGCCAGCGCCTTGGCGGCGGCGGCGCCATCGGCATATTCGCCGTTCACGACGCCGGTGATCACGTCATAGGTGGCGTTCTTCACAGCGGCCGGCGCGGCATGGCCATGGGCCATGGAGCCGAACAGCGTGCCGTTGGCGCTGGCCTCGGCCAGGTCCTTGATGCCCTTCTTGCCGCAATCGTCGAAGGCGGTGTCGGGCACGTCGGTACGGGCCGGAACCGACCCCTTGACCACGTTGAAGGCCGACTGGAAGGACGGGCTTTCGATGGCCGTCGCCATCGCGGCCTGGGCGGCCAGCTTGCCCTCGCCCGAGACGTTGAACATCGCGAACTGGTCGGAGTTGAAGGTCACGGCGCCCTGGGTGCCGGGGAAGCGGATGCAGACGAAATCGGTGCCCGGAACCTTGCCGGCCTTCAGGAATTCGCCCTTGGCCCAGTCACCCATGAACTGCATCCCGGCCTCGCCGTTGATCACCATGGCCGAGGCCAGGTTCCAGTCGCGGCCCGAGAAGTTGCTGTCGAAATAGCTGCGCAGCTTGATCAGCTTGTTGAAGGCATCGGCCATCTTGTCGCCGCCGAGCGCGGCCGGGTCGAGGTCGATGAACGCCTGCTTGTAGAAGTCGCTGCCTTCCGCCAGGACGAGCGCGTCGAACAGCGTCGCATCCTGCCAGGGCTGGCCGCCATGGGCGATGGGCGTGATGTCGTTGGCCTTCATCGCGTCGAGAACGGCGATCAGCTCGTCGAAATTCTCGGGCGCCTTGCCGCCGGCGGCGTCGAGCGCGGCCTTGTTGATCCAGACCCAGTTGGTCGAATGCACGTTGACCGGCGCGGCGATCCAGTGACCGTCATATTTCGAGAAACGCTGCAGCGCCACCGGGATCACCGCATCCCAGCCCTCGGCCGTGGCCACCGGATCGAGGTTGCCGAGCGCGCCTTCCGCCGCCCAGTCCTGAATGTCGAAGCCCAGCATCTGCACGGCCGTGGGCGGGTCGCCCGCGGTCACGCGCGCGCGCAGCGCGGTCATCGCCGCCTCGCCGCCGCCGCCGGCCACCGGCATGTCGATCCAGCCGATGCCCTGGGCCGCGAGGTCCTCCTTCAGCACGTTCAGCGCCGCCGCCTCGCCGCCCGATGTCCACCAGTGCAGCACCTCGACATCCTCGGCCCGCGCAGCACCC
>JBDHSO010000106.1:0-13454 GCA_039808125.1 Rhodobacter sp.
ATGCCTGCGCCGCGCGCGGCGTGGGCGTGGTGATCGGCGGACCGTACAATTCCGGCATCCTCGCCCGCGGCCCGGTCGCCGGGGCGATGTGGAACTATGGCCCCGCGCCCGAGGCGGTGCTGGAGCGTGCCCGGCGGTTGCAGGCGGTGACGGCGGCGCATGGTCTGCGCCTGATCGACGCCGCCTTCCGGTCCCCGCTGCTGCAGCCGGCTGTCGTCAGCGTGATCCCCGGCAGCCAGGGCCTGGACGAGATGGAGAGCAACCTGCGCGCCGCCGCGGCGAAGGTTCCGCCCGCACTCTGGGCCGAGCTGAAGCAAGACGGGCTGATCGATCCGGCGGCGGCAGTCTGATCCGCCGCCCTGCCCCCCCGATCGGCCGCACGGGCCTGCCATGCCGGCCGGCGGGATGCGCCGGCCGCGCTCAGCCGCCCGCTGTGCCGGCGACCACCCGCGCCGCCGCGTCGACGGCACCCGGCCCGTGCGGCAGGCCGAGGGCGATCAGCCCCGCCTCGATCACCGCCAGCGCGCCCAGCGTCATATGCGCGTTCACATGGCCCATATGCGCCACCCGCAGCGCGCCGTCCGCCCCGGGGTCCTCGGGCGTCGCAGCACCAAGGCCGATGCCCAGGGTCACGCCGGCACGGGTCTCACACCAGTGCCGCAGCCGCGTCGCATCGGGCGCCCCGAAGCGCGCCGCCGTCACGGCATGGGCGCGCCAGTCCGGATGCGGCACGTTCAGGGCGATGGCCGGGTTGCCGGCGCCCCAGGCCTCGAATGCCGCCCAGACCGCGCCCGCAAGCGCGCGGTGGCGGTGCCAGACCGCGGACAGCCCCTCTTCGGCGATCATGTCCAGCGCCTCGCGCAGGCCGTAGAGATGCACGGTCGGCGCGGTGCCGCCCCAGAGCAGCCAGAATTCCTCGGCCGAGGCCCGCGGCCCCCAGCGCCAGTAGGGGCTGGCCAGGTCGCCCTGCCCGCAGCGCGCCCGCGCCTTTTCCGAGAACCAGACGAAGGCAAGGCCCGGCGGCGTCATCAGCCCCTTCTGGCTGGCCGAAACCGTCACATCGACGCCCCAGTCGTCCATCCGGTATTCGTCGCAGCCCATCGAGGCGATGCAGTCGACCGCGAGCAGCGCGGAATGCCCGGCCGCGTCGATGGCGCGCCGCAGCGCCGGGATATCGGATTTGACAGAACTTGCCGTGTCGACCTGCGTCACCAGCACCGCCTTGATCCGGCCCTCGCGGTCGGCGCGGAGCGCGGCCTCGACACGGCCGGGATCGGCCGGCGCCGCACGGCCGAAATCCAGAAACTCGACCTCGATCCCCATCTGCCGGGCATGATTGGCCCAGGAATGCCCGAAGGCGCCCGAGGCCAGCACCAGCGCCCGCTCGCCGCGCGAGAACAGGTTGGCATTGGCGGCCTCCCAGCCGGCATGGCCGTTGCCGATGTAGCAGGCGACGTGATGCGCCGTTCCCGCCAGTTGCCGCAGATCGCGCCAGATCCCGGCCACCATCTCGACCAGCGGCCCCTCGTAGATGTTCGGGCTGCCGCGATGCATGGCGCGCTGCACCCGGTCGGGAATGACCGAGGGGCCGGGAATCGCCAGATAGGGCTGGCCATGCGCAAGGCTCATCACGGATCTCCTCCTGGTCGGGTCCGGCATGGCTAGCCCCGCCCCGGCGCAAGGTCAACCGCCCGCGCTTGAGGCGGCGGCCGGCATGGGCTAGATCCGGCGCCGGGGGGCTGTCGGCACCCTGCCCCGCCGGTCGCCCGAACCGCCCGCCCCCAACCCAAGGTCCTGCCCGCGCCCATGCCGCCGAAACCCCAGACCAAGGCCGACTCGCCGCCGCGCCTGTTTCGCCGGTTCTGGACCGATTTCCTGCGCCAGCGGACGGGGTTGCTGCTGTTGGCACTGGCGCTGTCGGCGGTCGAGGGGTCGACGCTGGGCCTCCTGTCCTGGATGCTGGAGCCGCTGTTCGACGAGGTTTTCGCCGCCCGCTCGACCGCGGCGCTGGTCTGGGTCGGCTTCGGCATTCTCGGCCTTTTCCTGCTGCGCGCCCTGACCTCGATCTTCGGCCGCTCGCTGATCGCGCGGGTCAACCAGGAAACCGCGGCGGCGATGCAGGTTTCGCTGGTCGAGCATCTGCTGACGCTGGACGGCGATTTTTTCACCCGCAACCCGCCCGGCACGCTGATCGAGCGGGTTCAGGGCGATACCGTGGCCGCGCAGGGCGCCACGCAGCTGGTGCTGGTCGGCATCGGGCGTGATACCGTCTCGCTGATCGGGCTGATGATCGTGGCGCTTGGCATCGACTGGCGCTGGACGCTGGCAGCCCTGGTGGGGGCGCCGCTGCTGCTGGTGCCGGCCATGGCGCTGCAACGCTACATCCGCCGCAAGAGCCAGCAGAGCCGCCTGCAATCGGGGCTGCGCGCCACCCGGCTGGACGAGATCTTCCACGGCATACAGCAAGTCAAGCTGAACCGGATGGAAGCCTACCAGTCCGGCCGCTTTGCCGAGATCGTCCGCCGCATCACCCGGGCCGAGGTGAAATCCGCCGCCGGCCGCGCCACCATGCCGGCGCTGGTCGATGTCGTGACCGGGCTCGGCTTCTTTGCCGTGCTGATGCTGGGCGGGCGCGAAGTCGTCGCCGGAGAACGCACGACCGGCGAGTTCATGTCGTTCTTCACCGCCATGGCGCTGACCTTCCAGCCTATCCGCCGGCTGTCGGATCTGGCGGGCTACCGGCAGATCGCGCTGGCCTCGCTGGAGCGTATCTACGGCCTGTTCGACATCCACCCGACCAGCCACCGGCCGGCGCACAGCCGCGCCCTGCCCCGGGTGCTGCCGCCCGATATCGTCTTCGATGCGGTGCATTTCGGCTATGGCGACCAGCCGGTGCTGCGCGGGCTGAGCTTTACCGCCGAGGCCGGCAAGGTCACGGCGCTGGTCGGCGCCTCGGGGGCGGGCAAGTCGACGGTCTTTCACCTGCTGACCGGGCTTGCCGATCCGCAATCCGGCCGCATCCTGATCGGGGGCGCCGATGCCGCGGGGATGACCCTCTCCGACCAGCGCCGGCTGTTCGCCGCCGTCAGCCAGGAGACCGGGCTTTTCGACGACACCCTGGCCGAGAACCTGACGCTCGGCCGCACCGGCCTGGGCGAGGACCGGCTTCAGGCGGCGCTGCGCGATGCCAATGTGGCGGAGTTCCTGGCGCGCCTGCCCGAGGGGCTGCAAAGCCAGGCCGGCCCGCGCGGCTCGGCCCTGTCGGGCGGCCAGCGCCAGCGCATCGCCATCGCCCGCGCCCTGCTGGGCGAAGCGCCGGTGCTGCTGCTCGACGAGGCCACCTCGGCGCTGGACGCCGCTTCCGAGCGCGCCGTGACCGAAGCGCTGGCCCGCGCGCAGCACGGGCGCACCACGCTTGTCATCGCGCATCGGCTGGCCACGGTCCGCGATGCCGACCGGATCGTCGTCATGGACCAGGGCCGCGTCGTCGAACAGGGCCCGCATGAAGAACTGCTCGCGCGGGACGGGCTTTATGCCCGGCTGCATGCCCTTCAATTCCGCGATTCTCCGGCGTAGGATTAACCCGCGACACAACGGGATAGGGTGGGGCACCATGACCGACGACCGGGTGATCTGGCGGCTCTCGGGCCGCGATGTGACGAGTTTCCTGCAAGGCGTGGTCAGCAACGATGTCCTGCCGCTGGGCCGGGCGCCCGGCATCGTCTGGGCCGCGCTGCTGACGCCGCAGGGCAAGTATCTTGCCGATTTCTTCGTGATCAGTCGCCCGCAGGATCCGGCCGGATCGCTGCTGATCGACATTCCGGCCGACCTTGCCGCCGATACCCAGCGGCGGCTGCTGATGTACCGGCTGCGGGCGGATGTGCAGATCCACGATTCCGGCCTCTTTCTCGAACGGGGCATGGGGGAGCCGCCCGAGGGCGCGCAGCCCGATCCGCGCCACCCCGCCCTGCCCTGGCGCCGCTATACCGACCTGCCCGCGCCGGCCTTCGACGACCGCGCGCTGCGGGTCGAGCATCTGGTGCCGGCCTACCCCGAGGATCTGCGCCCCGACGACAGCTATATCCTGGAAGCCGGATTCGAGCGGCTGCACGGCGTCGACTTCCGCAAGGGCTGCTATGTCGGGCAGGAGGTCACGGCGCGGATGAAGCACAAGACCGAACTGCGCAAGGGGCTGGTGCGGCTGACCATCGACGGCGAGGCCGAGCCCGGAACGCCGATCACCCTGGCCGACGGGCGCGAGGCTGGGGTTCTGGGCACGGTCCGGGACGGCCGCGCGCTGGCCCATATGCGGTTCGACCGGATGGCAGGGCCGCTTCTGGCCGGCGAGGCCCGGCTTGCCGCCGAGTGAGGCAGCCCCCCCGGGCCGGATAACACCATGGATCGGCCACGAAAAATATTATGGCGAGACTCCGGCGAATCCTTGAATTCGCGGGGGCTGCGTCTACATTTCGTTTTCGGCGCACAGATGTTCTCACGACATATGGTAGTGTCCGGCGCGGAGTCATGCGCTAACTGCATGGCCGTCATTCCAAACCGGAAAGCCAGAATCGTGAACAAACCGTTACAAGCGCAGGGCGGACAAGAAGACCAAGAAACGACCTAAGGATACCCCGTGATGCTCGATACCATCGACAGCACTGCCTTCAACTTCGAACAGGGCCAGCGGGCCCGCAAGCTGTTCGCGGCCGTGGTGCTAGCGGCGCTGGATGATGCCATCGCCGATGACAAGAAATATGGCAACGGGCCGGAGCAGATTGCGCGTTGGGCGCGGTCGCGCGACGGGCGTGAAGTGTTGTCCTGTGCCGGAATCGACCCGAACGAGCGGGTGGTGAAGGGGCTGATGGAATTCGTCTCCAAGGGTGTGCGGACCTCGGTCGCGCTCAGCCGCGAGGAATCCGAGCGCCGCGCCGCACTGGAAGCCGATCACGCCGAAGCTGCCTGAGACCGGTCCGGCGCCCAGGCGGCGCACGATCCAGACGAAAAAGCGCGCCCTCCGGGGCGCGCTTTTTCGTTATCTGCCGGACATTTGCGACGGTCCTCGCCACCGGGTTCCATCGCATCCCGGTACCGCGCCCCCGGATCGGGACTCGTCAACGGATCTCGCCTTTGCGGATCGGGGCCGGCATCCGCCAGCGGCTCGGGGATCGGCCGGGACCGGGCCGTCCTGGGCCGGCCTTGCGCGGATCAGTCGAATTCACGCGCCGCACGGCTGCGGTTGATCTCGATCCGCACCAGTTTCCGGACATTTCGGGTGATGCGCTCGCCCAGCGAACCGGCCAGTTCCTCCCGGATGATTTCACGCACGATGTCGCGCAGCGCCTCTTCGTCAATCACCGCAGCCTCCCCGCCGAAACTTCCGGTTTCCCTCACATCCCCCTCCTCCGCAGCGCCACAGGATGCAGGGGGCGGGGAAATCCCGTCCAGCTCCTGGCGCAACTCGGCCTCCGCCCGGTCGGCCCAGGCCCGCGCCAGCGGATCCGAGGCCGTCCCGGCGCGGGACGGAAATGGCGTCACCCGCAGCGGATCGGCCGCATCCGCGACCTCGCCGTCCTGCCAGTGATCGGAATCCTGCGCCCAGGCCGCCTCGACCTCCGGCTCTCCGGGGGCAGCCCAGACCAGATCGTCGGCACCGTCGACAAGGGGGCCGCCGGCATGGAAGACCCGCGCCGGCCCGGCCGTCGCAAGCCATGCCGGCGTGTCTTCGATGATCTCGTCTTCGATGATTTCGGATTCGACGATCACCGATTCGACGATTTCGGTTTCGGTGTGTTCGGATTCGGCGGCCGCCGGCTCGCCTGCCGCGGGTTCGACGATCGGCGACAGCCCTTCGTGCAGCAGAACCGGATCCACCGCCGCCCCGGCCCGGGGTCCTGCAGGCGCCTCCTCCCGCTCGGCCACCACGCGCAGCGAAGGTGTCAGAATCAGCTTGTCCGGCTCCGCCCCCGGTTGATCCGGCGCGGCCCCCGCCCGGGCGCGGGGCGCCGGGCGCAGCTCTTCGGACACAAGACGACGGATGGAGGACAGCACGTCCTCGATCTCGTGAGAGCTGAGCGGTTCCGACATCAGACTGCCCGTTTGTTCTTTATGGTTATCGGTGAAGCGTAACCCGATCCCGCCTGTAGCACAAGGATGTGGAACAGCCCTGCCCGCAGCGTCGGGATCTGCGGGCGTTATGCAACGCAGGGGCGAGCGGCGGACCGGCGCTCAGTTGCCGGTCTTCTTCAGGATCCGGTCCAGTTTCTTGCCCTGCACCGAGGTTGCCGGCGCGTTCTTCACCGCGTCGTAATAGGCCTCGGGGTCATAGGTCGGGATGCCCAGCTTCAGATGTTCGGCCGTCAGCAGGCCCATCGCCGCCAGCACCTGATAGACCGCGACATAGCGCCCGGCCTCGGCCTGCAGGCGCGAGTTGCGGGCGTCGAGCAGATCCTGTTCGGCATTCAGCACGTCGAGCGTGGTGCGGGCGCCGAGCGAGGCCTCTTCGCGCACGCCGTCGAAGGCTTCCTGCGCCGCGAGGATCTGCTGGCTCGACGCATCGATCGAGGCGATATAGACCGCAAGCTGCGCCCAGACATTGCCGAGGTTCTGTTCGATCTGCACCACGGTCTGCTTCAGCCCGGCCCTGGCCGATTCCTTCTGCGCCAACGCCTTGCGGTACAGCGAGGAAAGCTGGCCCCCGGCATAGAGCGTCTGCGACAGTTGCAGGCCCACCTCGCCGGAGAGTGTGGCCGTATCGTTGCCCGTGATCGAGGAATTGAGGTCGCTGTTGCCGACCGAGGCGCCAAGGCCGATCGTCGGCTTCATGTTGGCCTCGGCCAGCGCGACCTGGGCCTCTGCCACCAGCACCTGATGCTGGGCCTGCAGGATCGTGGGATGGGTCTTCACCGCCACCGCACGCGCGGCGTCGAGCGATTTCGGGATGGCGGGCGAGGCCGGCGGAACCGCAAGCTTGCCGGGGTAATGGCCGATCGCGGCCTTGAAGGCCTCGCGCGCGACCATCAGGTCGCCTTCGGCCGCGGCCAGCGCCGAGCGCGCGGCGGCCAGCGCCGCCTCGGCGATGGCGACATCGGTCTTGGTGATCTCGCCCACGTCGAAACGGTCCTGCGCGGCCTTCAGTTCCTGCCCGATCAGCCGCACGTTCGACTGGCGCAGGACGACGATTTCCTGCTGCAGCCGCACCCCGACATAGGCGTCCACGGCGGCCAGCAACACCTGCTGCTCGACCTGCACCAGCGCCTTGCGGGTGGCCAGCACCGATTGCCGCGCGAGTTCGATCCCGGCCTGGGTCCGGCCGAAGTCGAACAGCACCAGATCGACCGACAGCGTGGCCGACAGCGCCAGCGTGTTGAAGCTTGTGGTGCTGAAATCGGTGGTGCGCCGGCTCCAGGTCTTGCCGGCGTTGACGACGAAGGACACCACCGGACGCAGCCCCGACACCGCCTGGGCCACGCCTTCATCGGCGGCCCGCAGCACCGCCTGATTCTGTTCGAGCAGATTCGAGTTCCGATAGGCCGAAATCAATGCATCGGTCAGCGTCTCTGCCCTGACAGGGGCCGTCGCCACCACTGCCAGCGCGCCCACCGCCATCGCCTTCAACCACATCCGCATCTGCGCATTCCTTTCCCAACCGGGCCCATGGACACGAAAGGACCCGCGGGGCCCGTCCCGCTCCGTCGTCGTTACAGCACGAAGCTGCGGTCTTTTCCAAAGCCCGGCAATACCGGCGCCGTCGCATTGAAGACGTCGCGCCAGTCGACGCTGCCCGCCTCCCTGTAGCCGATCCGCACGGTGCCGAGGCCACCTTCCATGAAGATCGCGGCGATCCGCCCGCCGTCGCGCAACTGGTCGAGGATCGCGGCGGGAATCGCCTCGGCCCCGCCCTCGATCACGATGGCATCGTAGGGGCCGTGTTTCGCCGCGCCGCCGGTCAGCGGGCCGCGCACCACGATCGCATTGTCGACGCCCTCCTGCGACAGGACGCGTTGCGCCTCCTCGGACATGGCCTCGTCCTCCTCGACGGCGACGACGGTCTGCACCAGCTGCGCCAGCACCGCCGCCGAATAGCCGAGCGCGGGGCCGAGATCGAGCACCAGTTCCGACGGCTGCAAATCCAGCGCATCCAGCATCTTGGCCAGCGTGCGCGGCTCCAGGATCACCCGGTTGTCGCCGAGATCGAGGTTGGCGCCGGCATAGGCCACCTCGCGACGGGGATCGGGCACATAGGATTCGCGCGGAACCTGCAGCATCGCCGCGATGATCGGAAACTTGGTGACATCCGAGGGCCGGACCTGGGTGTCGACCATCATCACGCGGCGCGAGGCAAATTCGCTCATTCTGAACCCTGCGGTCTGGATCTTGGCTCTTGGACACATTGCACCGGGTCCGGGGTGCCGGCAACGGGCAATGACGCCCTTCTTTTGCCCCATCCCCAAGGAAGATGCCAGAGGCCTTTGGCCCTGTGACCGATCTGCCTCAGCCCGCGGCCTCCAGCGCCGCGGCGATGGCCGGCCACAGCGTTTCGGCCGGTTCG
This sequence comes from Rhodobacter sp., assembly GCA_039808125.1. Taxonomy (GTDB): domain Bacteria; phylum Pseudomonadota; class Alphaproteobacteria; order Rhodobacterales; family Rhodobacteraceae; genus Pseudogemmobacter. The sequence continues at coordinate 8,549 of JBDHSO010000106.1, forward strand.
ATCCCGACCGAAAGCCGGATGAACCCGGGCGCCACCCGGTCGCCCCAGCGGGCGCGCCGCTCTGCCGCCGAATGGACGCCGCCGAAGCTGGTGGCCTGGTCGATCAGCGGGCATGCGGCCAGAAACGCCTCGGCCACGGCTTCATCGGCCAGTTCGAAACCGATGAGAAAGCCGAAATCCGCCATCTGCCGGCGGGCGATCTCATGGGCGGGATCGCCGGCAAGGCCGGGATAGCGCAGGCCGCGGACGCGCCGGTCGCCGGCCAGCCGTTCGGCGATCATCCTCGCCGTGGCGCACATCCGCGACAGCCGGAGCTCCAGCGTCTCCAGCCCGCGATGGACGAGAAAGGCCTCGAACGGCCCGGGAACCGCGCCGGACTGGCGGCGGAACTCGCGAATCCGCTCCATCAACACCGAATCGCGTCCCGAGACATGGCCGAACAGCGCATCGGAATGCCCCGCCGGCGCCTTGGTATCGGCCGCCACCACCAGATCGCAGCCCAGATCCAGCGGGCGTTGCAGCAGCGCCGTCATCGTGGTGTTGTCGGCGATGACCCGCGCGCCGGCCGCCCGGGCCCGTGCGGCGACGGCGCGGATGTCGGCCACATCAAGCCCCGGATTCGAGGGCGTTTCCAGATAGACCACGTCGACACCGGCGAAATCCGCCGCGGCCAGATCGACGGTCGGCACCTCGCGCACGGTCACGCCATAGGCCGCCAGCACATCGCGGCCGAACAGCCGGGTGACGTAATAGCCGTCCGAGGGAATCACCACCGTCGCACCGGCGCGCAGCGTCACGAGAAGCGCGGCCGAAATCGCCGCCATGCCCGAGGGGAAGATCACCGTCTCGGCATTCTCCAGCAGCGACAGTTGCGCCTCGACCGAATCCCAGGTCGGCGAGCCGCTGCGGCCGTAGTAATGCGAGGCGCCCTGCGCCTGCGGCAGGTGAAAGGTGGTCGAGAGCACGACCGGCGGCACGACGGGATCGCCGGGCGACAGGCCGGCCTTGCGATGGTGAAGAAGGCGCGCGACGCGGGCGGCGATGTCGTCGGTCACGATGCGGTCCTCGGCCGGGGGGTGGCGCGGGGCATGGGCGGATGCGCGGCGCCGCTCATGTCAGGCGCGACGGGAAGCCGCCCGCCCGCAAGGGCGTGCCCAGCGCATCTTCCAGCAGTTTCACGATCTGCGTCGACTGGGCCGCGCCGCCATAGACGGCCTTGCCGCGCAGAAAGGTCTGGTTGACCATCGAGACAAGATCCAGCGGCACGCCGAATTCGCGACCGAAGCCCAGCGCGAACCCCAGATCCTTCAGCGCCAGATCCATAGTGAAGGCGATGTCATAGCTGCCGTTCAGGACAAGCTGGCCCTCGGTCTCATGCACGAAACTGGTGCCGGAGGAGGCGGCGATCGCCTCCCAGGCCGTCTTCAGATCCAGCCCGCCCCGCGCGGCCAGCATGAGCGCCTCGCCATCGGCGACAAGGTGGATGAAGGCCAGCATGTTGGTGATGACCTTGATCACCGCGGCCGATCCCAGCGGCCCCATGTGGAAGATGCGGCCGCCCATGGCCTGAAGGGCGGGACGGTGCCCCTCGACCAGATCGGCATCGCCGCCGACAAGTACGGTGATCTCGCCCCTGACCGCCAGATGCACGCCGCCCGTCACCGGCGCCTCCAGCATCCGCACGCCGCCGATCCGCGCCAGCCCCGCCAGCCGCAGCACATCGTCGCGGCCAAGCGTCGAACATTCGATCCAGACCGCACCCCGGGGCAGGCCGGTCAGCAGTTCCGCCAGCACGACCTCCGAGGCGGCGGGGCTGGGCAGGCAGGTAAAGACATGATCCACCCGCCCCGCCAGATCAGCGACCGAGGCCGCGACCTCGGCCCCCAGCGCGGCCAGAGGGGCCGCCAGCGCCGCGTCGCGGTCATGGACGACCAGATCGAACCCCGCGCGCCGCAGGCTGACCGCCAGATTGCCGCCCAGATTTCCCAGGCCGACAAAGCCGTATCTCAGGCCTCCCATCCCACGATGCCCTTCACCTCGCAGAAGTCGTGGATGCCCCAGTCCGCATATTCGCGGCCGTTGCCCGATTGCTTGTAGCCGCCGAAGGGGGCGAAGGTGTCCCAGTCGGGATAGTTCAGGTTCACCGTGCCGGCGCGCAGGCGGCGGGCGACGGGTCTCGCCTCCTCGACCGGACCGGCGATATAGGCGGCCAGACCATAGGGCGTGTCATTGGCCATGGCCACCGCCTGGTCGATATCGTCATAGGGCAGGATCGACAGCACCGGGCCGAAGATCTCCTCGCGCGCGATGGTCATGTCATTGGTGACATTGCCGAAGATCGTCGGCTGCACGAACCAGCCGCGGTTCAGCCCCGCCGGCCGGCCCACCCCGCCGCAGACCAGCGTCGCGCCCTCGTCGATGCCGGCCTGGATCAGGCGCTGTACCTTGTCCCATTGCAGCTTGGACACCAGCGGCCCCATGGTCGTGGCGGTGTCGGTCGGGTCGCCCACCACCACCTCGGCGGCGGCCTGTGCGGCGATTTTCAGCGCCGCATCGTGCTGGCTGCGATGGACGAACATCCGCGTCGGCGCATCGCAGCTTTGTCCGGTATTGCCGAAACACCCCCCGACGCCGCCCGTCACCGCGGCCTGAAGATCGGCCGTCGGCAGCAGGATGTTCGGCGACTTGCCGCCCAGTTCCTGCGCCACGCGCTTCACCGTCGGCGCGGCCGAGGCGGCAATCGCGGTGCCGGCCCGCGTCGATCCGGTGAAGGACACCATGTCCACCTCGGGATGGCTGGACATCCGCGCCCCGACCACCGGGCCCATGCCGTTCACCAGGTTGAAGACCCCCGCCGGCACGCCCGCCGCATCGCAGACCTCGGCAAAAAGCAGGCCCGACAGGGGCGCGATCTCGGACGGTTTCAGCACCATGGTGCAGCCTGCGATCAGCGCCGGCGCCACCTTGCAGGCGATCTGGTTCATCGGCCAGTTCCAGGGCGTGATCAGCGCGCAGACGCCGATCCCCTCATGCACGATGCGGGTGTTGCCGCGCATGTATTCCCAGACCATCTCCTTCGCCGCGGCGATGGTCGATTCGATATGCACCTGCCCCGCCCAGGCCTGGGCGCCGCGGGCCCATTCGATGGGCGCGCCCATCTCGGTGCTCATCGCCTGCGCGAACTCCTCGTAGCGGGCGTTGTAGACCTCGAGGATACGCTCGACGAGGGCGATACGCCCGGCCAGCGGCGTGACCGTCCAGGCGTCGAAGGCGGCGCGGGCGGCGGCAATGGCGCGGTCGGCATCGGCCGCCGTCCCCAACGCCACCTGTCCCACGATCTCCTCGCTGGCCGGATTCTCGACCCCGAGCGTCGTGGCGCCCGGCAGGGGATCGACCCATGCCCCGCCGATGTAGAACTGCCCCAGATGCGGCGAGACCGTCATGCTGCTGTCCTCCTGTCGGTTCCGCGGCCCTCCCGGCCGCCCCGTTCAAAGCCGAGCCTACCCCCGGCCCGGCCCCGGACGCAACGGGGTCAAGGCGGGGCCGCAACCATGCGCCGCTCAGCGGAAATACATGTTGAACCGCGCGCGCACCGCAGCATCGACCGCAGGGTCGATCATGCAGCCGGCCCGGGCGAGAATCTCGTCCTTGCGCGCCATGGCGCGGTCCAGAAGCAGCGGCTTGCCGGCCTCGTTCCATTCCTTCGGGCTCATCCGGTTGCCGACCGCGGGGTAGATGTATTCGGTCTGCATCAGCCGCAGCGTCTGGTCCGAGCCGAGGTAATGGCCCGGCCCGCCCAGGCAGACCTCCTTCATCACCTCGATGCTGGTCGTGTCCTCGGTCACGTCGATGCCACGGACAAGACGCATCACCTGGCCCAGGATGTCGTCGCCCAGCACCATGCTTTCCAGGCAGAACCCCAGAAGCGAGGCATGCATCCCCACCGCCTCGTAACACATGTTCAGCCCGGCAAGGCCGGCCAGGCTGTTGGTGATCCCCTGCTCCCAGCCCGCCTGCATGTCGGGCAGCTTCGCATCGGTGATCCCGCTCGCCGCGCCGCCGGGCAGGTCATAGAAGCGGTGCATCTGTGCGCAGCCCGCCGTCAGCAGCGCCTGTTCGGCAGATCCGCCCGACATGGCGCCGGTGCGCAGATCGCTCACGAAGGGCCAGGTGCCGAAGATCGCCGGCGCACCGGGGCGGATGGCGTTCACATAGACCACACCCGCGAGGCATTCCGCCACCGCCTGCACGATGGCCAGCGCGATCGGCGCCGGCGCCGTCGCCCCCGCCTGCCCCGCCGAAAGCAGAAGCATCGGCATGCCGCGCCGGATGCAATCCTCCATCACCTTGCAGGATTCCTCGGCGAATTTCATCGGCGGCACGACGAAACAGTTGGAATTGCTGACAAAGGGCCGTTCCCGCCAGGCGGCCTCGCCCCCGGCCACCATATGCAGCAGCTCGAAACAATCCGCCACATGGGCAGGGTCGAAGATGCTGGTCCCCACATGTTTCGTGGTGCCCGAAATGGCGGCGTAAAGCGTGTTGACGTCCATCTCGCAGTTGTCCAGCACGTCGCGGCAGACCATGGTGCGCTGGAAGAAATGGATATTGTCCAGATTCTGGGTCAGCCGCGCCGAATCGTACAGGTCCTGCGCCGTCGAATCGCGGTATTCCAGCGTCACCGGATCGACGACATGCACCGCCGCGCCGGCCGTGCCGAAATGGACGTTGGTCCCCTGCAGATGCAGGTCGTGTTTCGGATCCCGGCCGTGCAGCGTGATCCCCCGCGCGGCTTTGGCCAGCATGTCCTCGACCAGCGCCCGGGGAAAGCGGATGCGCCCGTCCTCGCCCTGCACCGCGCCCGCGCCGGTCAGGATCTCCACGCCCGAGGGCGGGGCATTGGCAA
>JBDHSO010000107.1:0-13416 GCA_039808125.1 Rhodobacter sp.
TAAGCATAGTCATAGAGGCGTTTCGCTTCTTCGAGGGTATCGAACATGTACATCTGGCCGTGCCGCAGCACCGCCGCCTGGCGGGCGAATTTCTCCAGCGTCTGCGGCTGGTGCGAGACGATCACCACCGTGGCATTCGCCAGCCGCTGGCGCAGGATGCTGCCGGCCTTGCGGTTGAACTCGACGTCTGCGGTCGAGGGCATGCCCTCGTCGATCAGATAGATGTCGAACTCGATCGCCAGCATCAGCGAGAAGGTGAAGCGCGATCTCATCCCGGCCGAATAGGTGGAAAGCGGCATCTCGAAATATTCGCCCAGCCCGCAGAGCCAGCGGCAGAAGCTTTCGACGTAATCCGGATCCAGCCCATAGAGCCGCGCGATATAGCGGCAGTTCTCATGGGCCGATTGCTTGCCGTTCACCCCGCCCATGAAGCCGAGCGGAAACGAGACCCGGCAGGCGCGGGTGATCGTGCCCTCGTCGGGTTTTTCCAGCCCGGCCATCATGTTGATGACCGTGGTCTTGCCGGCACCGTTCGGGGCCAGGATGCCGAGCGAGCGGCCGACCTCGACCCGGAACGAGGCGTGGTTCAGGATCACCTTGCGCCGCTTGCCCGTCCAGAAGGATTTGGAAACTGCCTGAAACTCGATCATCGCGCCTGCCCATGGCCCCGGGGTGCCGCGACGGGGCTGCCCCGCCCCCGGGGGCCGAAACGTCCATACTGCCCGCCGGGGGACCGATGGTCCCGGGGGAAGCCGCCCCGAAGGCAAGGCTTCCCCGGATGGACCCCGACAGGTCTTTCATCCTGCACCGGCATTGCGGCCCCATTATGTCCGAGCCCGGCGGGGGCTGGCAATGGGTCTGGCGGCCGCCGGCCGGGATGGGCCCGCGTGAGGGGCGGGGCCGGGTGCAGCACCGGCGCGGCCCGCCGTGCCCCTCTTGCGGCTTGCCGTCGCCGCAGCGGACGGGGTAGTCCGGCCGGGACGGCTGCGGACGGGCCGGGGGGGGCGGGACGCGCGGCGATGAGGCTGACCGAAGAGATCGCAGGCTGTGAGATCTGTGCCGTGCGCTTTGCCGCCACGGCGACGGCGCACCGGCCGCGGCCGGTGGTGTGGTTTCGCAGCACGGCGCGTCTGCTGATCGCGGGCCAGGCGCCGGGGATGCGGGTTCATGCCTCGGGGCGGCCATTTTCCGATCCTTCGGGCGACCGGCTTCGCGCCTGGACCGGCCTCGATCCTGCGGCGTTCTACGACCTCGACCGGGTTGCGGTGGTGCCGATGGCCTTCTGCTTTCCCGGCTATAATGCGAAAGGCCATGATCTCCTGCCGCCGCCGGTCTGCGCGCAGACCTGGCGGGCGCGGGTGATGGCGGATCTGCCGCGCCTGCGGCTGATCCTGGCGGTCGGGGGCGCCGCGATCCGCTGGCATCTGGGGGCAAAGAGCCTGGCCGAGGCAATGGCGGACTGGCGCGGCCATGCCGCCGCGGGCGTCTTTCCCTTGCCGCATCCGTCATGGCGGAATACGGCATGGTTGCAGCGCAATCCCTGGTTCGATGCCGAGCTTGTGCCGGAACTGCGGGCCCGGATACGGGCGGTGATGGAGGCCCCGGACACGGACCGGGAGGAATTGGCATGACGGAAGTCCCGACCCTGCTCGATGCGGCCCATGCCGCGCTGATGGCCAATCCCGACGACGATGCGCTGCGGCTGCGCTTCTACGAACGGCTGGCGGATGGCGAGATGTTCCTGCTGCTGGAGCGGGAGGCGACGGGCGAGACGCTGGAGCCGCGGATCTTTCCGCTGGACACCGGGCCGGTGGTTCTGGTCTTCGACCGGGAGGACCGGCTGGCGGCGTTTTCCGCCGGGGTGGCGCCCTATGCCGCGCTGCCCGGCCGGGTGATCGCGGGATTGCTGCAGGGGCAGGGAATCGGGCTGGGCGTCAATCTGGGTGTGGCGCCGTCGGAGATTCTTCTGCCGGCCGAGGCGATGGACTGGCTGGCGGTGGCGCTGGACGGCGGGCCGGAGGAGGCCGAGGCGCGGCCCGAGGAATTCCTGCCGCCGGATGCGCCGGCAGAGCTGGTGTCGGCGCTGGATGCCAAGCTTGCGCGCGCGGGCGGGCTGGCCACGGCGGCGCTGCTGGCCGCAGTGCGCTGGCAGGACGGCCGGCGCGGGCATCTTCTGGCCCTTGTCGATGCGCGCCCCGGGGCAGAACCCGCCCTTGCCCGCGCCGCCCGCGAGGCGCTGGTGTTTTCGGGGGCCGAGACCGGCCCGCTGGACGTGATCTTCCTTTCGGCCGGCGATGCGGTCCTTGCACCTTTGACGCGGGTAGCCCTGCGGTTCGACCTGCCGCCCCCCCCGCAGCCCAAGGTCGCAGCCGCGCCGGCCGCGCCCGGCCGCGATCCCGCGGCGCCGCCCAGACTGCGGTAAGGGCGAGGGTGAGGCGTAGGGGGGCGGCGATCCTGTTGCCGGTATCTGCGCCTGCGGCGCAGGCCTCCGGCGGGGGTATTTGGGTCAAGAGGAAGGGCGAGGTGTGGGGTATTGAGATACCTCTATTGCAAAGCACTGATCGGATTACATTTATTCTTTGTCGGATGCCTTGACGCGGCGATGCGATGCGGCGATAAGCCCGCATCCGAATGCGCGGGGAGCAACCTCCGCCCGAATCCATGTTGGACCCACGATGAAAACCTTTACCGCAACACCGGCGGACATCGAGAAGAAGTGGATCCTGATCGACGCCGAGGGCGTCGTTCTGGGCCGCCTCGCCACGATCGTCGCCAATATCCTGCGCGGCAAGAACAAGCCGACCTTCACCCCCCATATGGACATGGGCGACAATGTGATCGTCATCAACGCCGACAAGGTGCAGATGACCGGCAAGAAGCGCGATGACAAGGTGTATTACTGGCACACCGGCCATCCCGGCGGGATCAAGGGCCGCACCGCGCGCCAGATCCTGGAAGGCGCCCATCCCGAGCGCGTGGTCGAGAAGGCCGTCGAGCGGATGATCACGCGCAACCGTCTTGGCCGCCAGCAGATGTCGAACCTGCGCGTCTATGCCGGGGCCGCCCATCCCCATGAAGCCCAGCAGCCCGCCGTCCTGGACGTCAAGCCGCTGAACAAGAAGAACACCCGGAGCGCGTGAGCATCATGGCTGACATCAAGTCTCTTGACGATCTGAAGGCCGCCGTGGGCACCGCCGCCCCGGCCGCCGAAGCCGCCCCCCGCGCGCCCGTGCGCGACAAGCTGGGCCGCGCCTATGCCACCGGCAAGCGCAAGGATGCGGTTGCCCGCGTCTGGGTCAAGCCCGGTTCGGGCAAGTTCCTGATCCGGAACAACAAGGGCAAGTACATCGACTATTCGGAATATTTCGCGCGTCCGGTGCTGCAGATGATCCTGCGCCAGCCGTTCCAGATCGCCAATGTCGAGGGCCAGTTCGACGTGATCGCCACCGTGGCGGGCGGCGGTCTGTCGGGTCAGGCGGGCGCGGTCAAGCACGGCATCTCGAAGGCGCTGCAGCTTTACGAGCCCGGCCTGCGTCCGGTGCTGAAAGCCGCGGGCTTCCTGACGCGCGACAGCCGCGTGGTCGAGCGCAAGAAATACGGCAAGCGCAAGGCGCGCCGCAGCTTCCAGTTCTCGAAGCGCTGAGCGGGTTTTCCTGTTTCACGATCAGGGCGCGGGCTTCGGTCCGCGCCTTTTGCTTTGCGGGTCGTTGGCCCGGGCAGGGCGGGGGCGTTGCCGATGTTTGCCCTTTCGCGCATTGCCGGCGGACGCAGCCGCGCGAACGCAAAAAATGGGGCCGGCAAGGACCGGCCCCAGGGTCAGGGGAGCAATAAGGAAGGGTGGATCAGCCGCGCCAGAACGGACGGGCGGATTCCGTGTCGCGGCTGACCGGCGACAGGCCGATATCGGCCAGAAGATGCGCATCGAGGCGGGTCAGTGCGTTGCGGGTGCGGCGCCGGTCATCCCAGCGCGCGAGAAGAAGGCCTGCCTCGACCAGCAGGCGCGAGACCGGGGGCAGGCCGGTGATCCGGGCCAGCGGCATCGGTTCGGCAAGGGCGCGAGACATCTCCATCTCCTTTGTGTTGATACAATGCGGAACATCGCGTATCATATCTCTATCAAACACCAGGATTGAGTCGCCAGAGATACATTGTGACGGATACAATATGGACTCCTGACCTGTCGGCCTTTCCGGGCCCGAAATACCTCGCGCTCAGCCGGGCGTTGCGCGAGGCGGTCGGCACTGGGCAATTGCCGCAAGGCGCGCAATTGCCCACGGTGCGCGATCTCGCCTGGCGGTTGCAATTGACTCCCGGAACCGTGGCCCGCGCCTATCAACTGGCGACACAGGAAGGGCTGATCGCCGCCACTGTGGGTCGCGGCACCTTTGTTGCATCGACACAACCCCGGCTCGGACCGACACAACCCCTGTTCCTTGAGCGGGTACAATCCGGAACAAACGGTTTCGTCGACCTGCGCCCGCCGCAGGTGCCAGAGGTCGGCCAGGCCGAAGCCTTCCGGGCGGCACTGCTCGACATGGCGGAGCGGACCGGGCAGGGCTGGCTCGACTACACCAGCCAGAGCAGCGAGGCGCAGCTGCGCACCGAGGTGGTGCGCTGGGTTGGCGACCGGATCCTGGGGCCGGTTTCCGCCGACGACATTGCGCTGACCCATGGCGGGCAGAATGCGGTCAGCGTGATTCTCGATTGCGTGCTGCGCGGCGACCGGCCGTTCGTCCTGCTGGAGGAACTGGCCTATCCCGGATTCCGCCACGCCATCCGCACCGCCCGGGCCGAGACGCTGGGAATTGAGATCGACCGCCACGGCATCGTTCCCGAAGCGCTGGAGGCCGCCTGCCGCCGCCATGACGCACAGCTTCTGTGCCTGACCACCGAGGCGCAGAACCCCACCACCGGCCGCATGCCGGTGGAGCGGCGGCTGCAGATCGCCGAGATCGCCCGGACCCACAACCTGCAGATTCTGGAGGACGACTGCTATTCGGTGGCCGAAAGCGACATGCCCTCGCTGCGGGCGCTGGCGCCAGAACGGGTGTGGATGGTGGGCAGCCTGTCGAAAACCCTGTCGGCGGCCCTGCGCTTTGGCTATGTCGTCTGTCCGGTGGGGATGGGCGAGACCGGGCGGCTTGCGGCGCAATATGCCTTTTTTGCGCTGTCGCGGCCGGTCAGCGACCTGTGCCTGCATCTGTTCAACACCGGCGCCGCGGCAACCATCCGGGCGAAGGTGCAGGCGGAATTCGCGGCGCGGTTGCAGTTGATGGTGAACCGGCTGGGCGGCTATGACCTGAACTGGCAGCCCGGTGTGCCTTTCGTCTGGCTGAACCTGCCGCGCGGCTGGCGGGCCTCGACCTTCACCCGCATGGCCGAGGACGAGCGGGTGCTGGTCCGCCCGGCCGACGAATATGCGCTGGTGGGCGGGCGGGCGCCCAATGCGGTGCGGCTGGCCATTCCGGGCAACCTGCCGATGGTGGCCTTCGAGGCGGCGATCGACCGGCTGGTGCGGCTGCTCGACCGGCCGCCGGCGGAACTCGCGGTCTGACGCCGGCCGATTGCGGCAGGATTGCGGCAGGGTTCCGGCGGAATTGTGGCAATAGATTCCGGCGTGATATCAGTGTGTTGCAGGAATGAATCACCTGGGAGGGAACCCGCGAGCCGCCGATTGTGGCGCGTTGACGCAGGTCCGGGCCGCGGGCAGCCTTCGCATCAGGCAGAGCAGAACCGAGATCCTGAAAATGGGACAGCAATCCACCTTCCACGCGCCGCATGGCGGCGCCGATTTCCTTGGCTGGCGCAAGCGGCGTGGCGAAACCGAGATCGTCTATGATGACGGCGTGACGCGCCGCATGGTCTGGCGCGTCGCCGGCCCCGCGGCCACCGAGGCCGGAATCTCGGACGCCTTGCGCGCGGCGGTGGGCAGCGCCCGCATCCTGCCCGCGCTCTATGACGAGTTGAAGAAACGGGCGATCGGCATCGAGAAGATCTTCGGCTGACCCGCGGCCCAGGAGGTGCGGCGGGAAGATCGCCCGCTGCCGGCGCGAATGCCGGCCGCATCATCGCCTTTTCGGAAGCGGGAGGCCGGCGCTCTGCGGCAGGTCAACGGGTGGCAATCGCGAACGCGATGACCGGCCGGCCGCCTGCATGTTTCCCTGAGTGCTGCGAAAATGCAGGCTTGCAATGCGCCCCGACTGGCGTCAGGATTTGATCAAATAAGGAAGGCCAGCACCGCTAGGGAGGCGCAATGGCGAAACTGAACTCTGAGGCCAGGGCCGGCTGGCTTCTGGTGTCGCCGCCGGCGATCTATACCGTCCTGCTGCTGGCGGCACCTCTGGCTACGGTCCTGATCTATTCCTTCCTGACCGGCGGCAGGGGAGTTGTCGGGGCGCCGGTCACGCTGGAAAACTACATCGACCTCTTTACCCAGCCGGTCTATCGCGCGGTGATGTGGCGGTCGCTGACCATCTCGCTGATGGTGACGGCGACGACGGTGATCCTGGCCTATCCCATCGCCTATTTCGTCAGCTTCCATGTCTCGCCGTCAAAAAAGTCGCTCTGGCTGTTCCTGATCACCATCCCGTTCTGGACCAGCTACATCATCCGCGTCTCGCTGTGGCGCACGATCCTCGGCTACAACGGCATCGTCGATTCCCTCCTGATGGGTCTTGGCATCACGTCCGAGCCGGTGAACATCCTGTCGCACGGCTTTGCCTCCATCGTCTTCACGCTGAGCCATGCCTATGCGCCCTTCGCGGTGCTGCCGATCTTCGTCAGCCTTGAAAAGGTGGATCGCGCGCTGCTGGAGGCGGGGCAGGATCTGGGCGAAACCCGCTGGGCCACGTTCCTGCGCGTCACGCTGCCGCTGACCATGCCCGGCGTGATCGCGGCGGTGCTGATCGTCTTCATCCCGACGGTCGGCGATTATGTCACTCCCGAACTGATCGGCGGCGGCAAGACACCGATGATCGCCAACCTGATCGAGGTCGAGATGCTCAAGAAACGCGATCAGGCCATGGGATCGGCCATCGCGGTGGCGGCGATGCTGATCGTGGGCGTGGTCAGCGCCGTCTTCGTGCTGGCCAACCGACGCTATCTCGGAGGGCGCAAGTGATGAAAGCTCCGGGCCTGCGCATCTATGCGATGCTCTATCTGCTGGTGCTCTATGCGCCGATCCTGGTTCTGCCGCTCTTCGCCTTCAACGATGCCAGCATCGTGGCCTTCCCGCTGGCCGGGTTCACCACGAAATGGTTCGGCGAAATGTGGGAGGATCCGAACCTTGGCATCGCATTGCGAAACAGCCTGATCATCGCCTTGTCGACGGCCACGCTGGCGACCGTGCTCGGCGTCTTCGCCGCGCGGTCCTCGGTCCGCTACCAGTGGCCGGGCAAGCCCGTCGTGATGGGGGCGATCATGCTGCCGCTGGTCCTGCCCGAGATGATCGTTGCCATGGCGCTTCTGGTCATCCTGCTGTCGCTGGGCGTGCCGCTGTCGATCTTCACCGTCATCATGGGCCATGTGCTGATCTGCATGCCCTTTGCGGTGGCGATCCTGACCTCGGCGTTCCAGTCGCTCGACCGCTCCTTCGAGGAGGCGGCGATGGATCTGGGAGAGACGCCCTGGTCGACCTTCCGGCTGATCGTGCTGCCGCTGGTCATGCCGGGGATCCTGTCGTCGTTCCTGATCACCTTCACCATCTCGATCGACGAATTCATCATCGCCAACTTTCTGGGCTCGGGCCGGCCGATCCTGTCGGTCTATATCTTCGGCCAGTTCCGCTTTCCGGCCAAGGTGCCGGCGATGCTGGCGCTGGGGACGATCCTCGTCTGTTTCTCGATCCTGCTGCTCATCATCGCCGAATATTTCCGCCGCCGCGGCATCGCCCGGACCGGCGGCAAGGATACCGGAGGCTTCCTGTGACCCTTTCCGCCGAACGCCCGACCATGATCGAGTTTCGCGACATCGAGAAATATTACGGCGACTATCACGCGCTGCGCGGCATCAACGGCACGATCAGGGCGGGGGAGTTCTTTTCGCTGCTCGGTCCCTCGGGCTGCGGCAAGACCACGCTTCTGCGCACCATCGCCGGGTTCGAGGGCATCGATTCGGGTGCCGTACTGATCGACGGCAAGGACATGAAGGGCGTGCCGGCCAATGCCCGCCCGACCAACATGGTGTTCCAGAGCTACGCCATCTTCCCGCATATGTCGGTGGCCGAGAATGTGGCCTTCGGGCTGCGCAAGGACCCCCGCTCCAAGGCCGAGAAGGCGGCGGCGGTGGAAGAGGCGCTGACGATGGTCGGCCTCAAGGGCTATGGCGCGCGGGCGGCGCATGCGCTGTCGGGCGGGCAGCGGCAGCGGGTGGCGCTGGCGCGGGCGCTGATCCTGAAGCCCAAGGTGCTTTTGCTGGACGAACCGCTGTCCGCGCTCGACAAGAAGATGCGCGAGCACATGCAGGTCGAACTGATCAAGCTGCAACGCCAGGTCGGCATCACCTTCATCCTGGTGACGCATGACCAGGAAGAGGCGCTGGTCATGTCGGACCGGATCGCGGTGATGTTCGAAGGCCGGATCGCCCAGCTTGCCGACCCCGAGACGCTCTACCGCCGGCCGAATTCGAAGAAGGTGGCGGATTTCATCGGCACGATGAACTTCATCCCCTGCCGCGTGCTGTCGGAGGCCGGCGGGCGGATCGAGGTCGAGGCGCAGGGCCTGGGCCGGGTGATGCTGACCGAGGACCAGGCCCCGCCGCCGCAGGGCGAATCCCCGGTCGTGGGCCTGCGCCCCGAGACGCTTACCCTGCTTTATCCCGGCCAGACCACCACCGAGCGGGTGGTCGGCGGCAAGGTCGACGAGGCGATCTATTTCGGCGACATGACCTATTACGATGTCTATCTCGACGGGACCGACATCGAGGTCCGGCTGTCGATGCGCAACGTGCCGGGCCGGCCGATTCTGGACGTCGGCGAGCAGGTGAGCGTGGCCTGGAGCCCCGAGGCGCTGGTGCTGTTCCGCTGAAATCGCGCGACGGCGATGGTTTTGCGGCGGGGGACGGCGGCGGAGGCGCCGCCGTGCCTCCGGCGGGGATATTTTTGCAAAGAAGAAGGCGGGGGGCGCTATCCGTGCGGGGGCCGGAGCTTTGCGGCTATCTGTCGGGGGGCAGGAGGCCCAGGCCGCGCAGATAGATGCCGACGCCGGTTTCCAGCAGATCCTCGGGCGGCCAGGGCTGGCTGCCGCCGTTGCCGCGCAGGAACAGTTCCACCACGCCATGCGACATCGCCCAGACATGGGCCGAGATCATCCGCGCAGGCGGGCGGCGCTGCGGCGGCAGCGCCTCGATCAGACCGGCGGCGGCACGGTCGAGCGTGGTCTGCGCCCGGGCCGCGATCGCGGCGAGATCAGGGTGGCGGGCGGGTTGCAACCCGCTTTCGAACATCGCCTGGTAATGTCCGGGATATTTGCGCGCGAAGGCCAGATAGGCGCGGCCGGTCGCCTCGAAGGCGGCGAGCGCGCTGGGGCGGCCGTCGTTCCAGGCATATTCCAGGAGGGCGGCGAAGATGTCGAAGCCCTGGCGCGCGACCTCGGCCAGCAGATCGTCGCGGCCGGCGAAATGGCGGTAGACGGCGGCGGGCGTGACATCGGCGGCCTTGGCGGCCTCGGACAGGGTGAAGCCCTGCGGCCCCTGTGCCGCGATCAGCGCCAGCGCCGCCTCGACCAGCGCCTGGCGCAGGTTGCCGTGATGGTAGCCGCGTTTCAATTCTCGCCCTTGGTCCGCATGCCCGGGCCGCCCACGATCTCGGGATCGGGCGTGCCGATCAGTGCCGCGTCCCGGCCGCGGAACGCCACCGCCTGCAACACGGTCTGGATCGCGGCGATGCGCGCGCGCTTCTTGTCGTCGGACAGGATCACCGTCCAGGGCGCCGGCGTGGTGTGGCTGCGCGCCAGCGTCTCGTCGATGGCAACGGTGTAGTCGTCCCATTTCGCCAGCCCCTCGACGTCGATACGCGACAGTTTCCACTGTTTCAGCGGATCGCGTTCGCGGGCGAGGAAGCGTTTCAGCTGTTCGGCGCGGCCGACCTCCAGCCAGAACTTGATCAGCGTGATCCCTTCATGGACCAGCATCTCCTCGAATTCCGGCACCTGGTGGAAGAAGCGTTCGCGCTGGTCGTCGGTGCAGAAGCCGAAGACCTTTTCGACCACGCCGCGGTTGTACCAGCTGCGGTCGAACAGCGCGATCTCGCCGGCGGCGGGCAGCCAGTCGATGTAGCGCTGGAAATACCACTGGCCCTTCTCGCGGTCCGAAGGGGCCGGCAGCGCCACCACATTGGCCACCCGCGGGTTCATGTTCTCGCGCATCGCGGCGATGGTTCCGCCCTTGCCGGCGGCGTCGCGGCCCTCGAAGAGCACGACAAGGCGCTTGCCGGTCGCCTTCACATCGGCCTGCAACCGGACAAGCTGACGTTGCAGCCCCTCCATCTGCGCCTCGTAATCCTTCTTCTTCATCTCTTCGCGGTAGGGATAGCCCCTGGTCAGGATATCGTTGCCGTCATCCTGTTCGATGGCCTTGCGCACCGCCTTGGGGGCGTCGTCATGAAAGTAGCGGCTGATCGCGCCGTCGAAGGGCAGATCCATCGGAAACTCCTTGGCTGTTGCGGCCATATTGGCGGGGCGCGCAGCCGACCGCAATCCGGCGCGGCCGGTCCCCTGGGGGCGGGCCCCCCGGCTAGCGGCCGATCGCCTCGGGGTCGTAGGGCGTCGTCTGGTAGATCTCGTTGATCCAGTTGCCGTAGAGCAGATGGGCATGGCTGCGCCAGCGGTTGACCGGCGGTCGCGCCGGATCGTCGCCGGGATAGTAGTTCATCGGCACGTTGATCGGCGTGCCGTTGGCCACGTCGCGGTCGTATTCCTGTTTCAGCGTGTCGCTGTCATATTCGAAATGGTTGAAGATGTAGAGCGCGCGATGTCCCTCGTCCTCGATCAGGCAGGGGCCTGTCTCGTCGGCGCCGAGCAGCGTGCGCAGCCCCGGCGTCGCGTCGACCTCGGGCTGTTTCATCTCGGTCCAGCGGCTGACGGGAATGACGAAATCGTCCGAGAATCCGCGCAGATAGGGCGAGGTGGGCGCGAGGTTGCGATGCCGGAAGCAGCCGAAGGCCTTGCGCTCCAGCATGTGCTTTTCCACGCCGTGGAAATGATAGGCCATCGCCATGCCGCCCCAGCAGACGCCGAAGGTGGAATGGACGTTGGTCTGGGTCCAGTCCATCACCTCGCGCAATTCGTCCCAGTAGGTGACTTCGGTGAAGGGCAGATGCTCGATCGGTGCGCCGGTGATGATCAGGCCGTCGAACTTCTCGCCGCGCACCTCCTGGAAGGGGCGGTAGAAGGTCTCCATATGCGCGGCGGCGGTGTTCCTGGTCTGGTGCTCGCTCATGCGGATCAGATGCAGGTCGATCTGCAAGGGCGTGGCACCGATCAGCCGGGCGAACTGGTTCTCGGTCTGGATCTTCTTCGGCATCAGGTTCAGCAGCCCGATGCGCAGCGGCCGGATATCCTGCCGTGCCGCCCGCTCCGGCGACATCACCATCACGCCCTCGTCGCGCAGGACGTCGAAGGCGGGAAGGGTGGCGGGAAGGGTGATGGGCATCGTGGCATTCCTGAAAGGCGGGCGGGGTCGGTCGGAAACCGATCTATGGCCGGGGCGGACGGCGATCAATGGCCGAGGCGATCATCGCGTCGAAGTCGGCCGGGCTGCGAATGGCCGCCACCTCGTCGGCCGTGACGGTGACACCCCAGTCCGCCATGGCGGCATAGCGCGGCTGGCGATGGGCCAGGGCGCGCGCATAGGTCCAGCGGACGAACTGGTCGGGATCGCATTCCGCCTCGGTCACGTCATGGCTGGCGCGGTAGTCCTGCCACATCGCATGCAGGAAGGCGGGCTGGTAATACATCGGCTTCGGCGCGCGGTCGAAGCGGCGGACCAGTTCGGCCGTATGCGCCTCGGACCCCCGGATCCAGACCAGAAGCAGGGTTTCGGCCAGCCGGGTCATCACCGGATCGCCGGGGTCCTGCGGATCCACCACCTCGCAGATCGACCCCGAGGTGTCGCAGACGAAATGGCGATAGCCATAGATCTCTTCGGCGCGTTCGATGAAATGCCGGGCATCCAGCGTGGCGGCGATCTCGGCTTCGCGATGCTGGTCCTGGCGCTTCATGTATTCGGCGAAGGGCAGGCCGCCGCGGGCCGGATCGCCCGGCTTGCCGAGATAGGTGGACAGCGGGGCGAGGTTGTCGAAGGTGATGTTCGAGGCGATATAGACCGAGTCCGTCATCAGCAATTCGCGCAGGAGCGGAACTTTCATCGCCTCGCGCTTGAAGTTGTCGGCGATATATTCGCCCATGTAGCGGGTGCCGATCCGGTAATCGACCGAATAGTGGAACCAGCCGCCGCCCTGGGGTGCTGGGGTGTCGCGCAGCATGTTGGACAGGAAGGTCTTGCCCAGACCCGACATTCCGAACAGCAGCACCCGCTTGTGCGAGGCCGCGAGATAATCGCCGCCGCTGGCGTAGATCATGACAAACCCTCCGTCGCGGCGGGGTTTACCCCGGGTGCCGCGCCCTTGCACGGGAAAAATACCGCCAGATCCGGCCGTCGAGGATCAGAAGCCCGGTCGCGATCAGCGCGAATCCGGCGAAGGCACGCAGCGGCAGGCCCTCGCCCAGGATCAGCCCGCCCATCGTCACCGCCATGGGCGCGGCGACCAGGGTGTTGAGGCTGGCATTTCCGGCACCGGCGGTCGCGATCAGCCGGTAGAGCAGCAGATAGGCCAGCGCCGTCGAGATCAGCGCCAGATAGGCCAGCGCCACCCAGGCCGAGACGGGCGGCGGGGCCGCGGGCAGGCCGGTCATGACGGCGAAGGGCAGGGTCATCGCGGCCGAGGCGGTCAGCATCCCGGCGGCGGCCACCTGCGGCGGCAGATGCGACAGCCGCGCCCGGGCCCAGGCGGCTGACAGCCCGTAGGAGACCGCGGCCGCCAGGCAGGCAAGCTGGCCGGCCGAGGCCGGGCTGAAACTGGCAAGCGTGCCGATGCCGATGGCGACGATCACGCCGAGAAAGCCGACCGCCACCCCGATCAGCTTGCGCGGGGTCAGCCGTTCGTCGGGAAAGACCAGGGCGGCGATCAGCACGCCGAAGATCGCCGTCGATGAGTTGATGATGGCGGCCAGCCCCGCCGGCACGGTCTGCTGGCCCCAGGTGATCAGGCTGAAGGGCAGGGCGTTGTTGAACAGGCCCATGACGGCAAAGGCGCCCCAGATCCGCCAGCCGTGCGGCAGCGGCAGCCCGCGCCACAGCACATAGGCCCAGAGGAGGATGCAGGCGCCCGTCAGTCGCAGCGCCACGGTGGGCAGGATGCCG
>JBDHSO010000108.1:0-13357 GCA_039808125.1 Rhodobacter sp.
CGAATGGGGCTTCTCCAACCGAATGTCCGATACCGCCGTCGCAATGGGAAAACTCATCTGACATAAAACGGCGGATCATTGAAAAGGTTATATGAATGGCACTGATCACCCTTCGCCAGCTTCTCGACCATGCGGCAGAGCATGGCTATGGCGTTCCCGCGTTCAACATCAACAACATGGAACAGGGCCTTGCGATCATGGCAGCGGCCCAGGCCTGCGACGCGCCGGTCATCCTTCAGGCCAGCCGCGGCGCCCGCACCTATGCCAATGACATCATGCTGGCAAAGATGATCGAGGCGCTGGCCCAGATCTATCCGCAGATCCCGCTCTGCATGCATCAGGATCACGGCAATGACGAGGCGACCTGCCTCTCGGCGATCAGGCACGGTTTCACCAGCGTGATGATGGATGGCAGTCTCGAAGCCGATGCCAAGACGCCGGCGAGCTATGACTACAACGTCGCGATCACCGCGCGCGCCGCAAAGATGGCGCATTGGGTCGGCGCCTCTGTCGAGGGAGAGCTGGGCGTGCTGGGCAGCCTCGAAACCGGGCAGGGCGAGGCCGAGGACGGCCATGGCGCCGAAGGCACGCTGGATCACAGCCAGCTGCTGACCGATCCCGATCAGGCGGTCGATTTCGTCGCCCGGACCGGGGTCGATGCGCTGGCGATCGCCTGCGGCACCTCGCATGGCGCCTACAAGTTCAGCCGCAAGCCGACCGGCGACATCCTTGCGATGGATGTGATCGAGGCGATCCACAAGAAGCTGCCGGGGACGCATCTGGTGATGCATGGCTCGTCCTCGGTGCCGCAGGATCTGCAGGACATCATCAACGAGTTTGGCGGCGAGATGCCGCAGACCTTCGGCGTGCCGGTGGAAGAGATCGTCCGCGGCATCCGGCATGGCGTGCGCAAGGTGAACATCGACACCGACTGCCGCATGGCGATGACGGGCCAGTTCCGCAAGATCGCGATGACGAAACCGAAAGAGTTCGACCCGCGCAAATTCCTGCAACCCGCCATGGACGCGATGCGCGATCTGTGCAAGGCACGGTTCGAGGCGTTCGGCACGGCCGGGAATGCCTCGAAGATCAGGGTTGTCCCGATGGATGAGATGGCCAGGCGCTACAAGTCCGGCGCCCTTTGACAGGAGAGGTCCATGACCTTTGACCGCAAGATCAGGATCGCCCCGTCGATCCTTTCCGCCGATTTCGCCGATTTCGGCCGCGAGATCGAGGCGATCGAGGCCGAAGGCGCCGACTGGGTGCATGTCGACGTGATGGATGGCCATTTCGTGCCGAACATCACCTTCGGCCCGCCCGCGGTGGCGGCCTTCCGCCGGCATGTCAAGACGGTCATGGACGTGCATCTCATGATCACCCCGGTCGATCCGTTCATCGACGCCTTTGCAAAGGCCGGCGCCGACATCCTGACCGCCCATGTCGAGGCCGGGCCGCATATCCACCGCACCTTGCAGGCCATCCGGGCCGCAGGAATGAAGGCGGGGGTGGCGCTCAATCCCGGCACCCCGGCCGAGGCCGTGGCGCATGTGCTCGATCTGACCGATATGGTCTGTGTCATGACGGTGAACCCCGGGTTCGGCGGGCAGAAGTTCATCGACATGACCGGCAAGATCCGCCGGCTGCGCGAGATGATCGGCGACCGTCCGGTGCATGTTCAGGTCGACGGCGGCGTCGACCCGGGGACGGCACCGCTGGTCGTGGCCGCGGGGGCGGATGTGCTGGTGGCGGGTTCGGCAGTGTTCCGCGGCGGATCGGTCGCCAATCCCGTGCCCTATGGCGAAAACATCCGCGCCATCCGCGCCGCTGCCGAAGCGGCGGTCGGATAGGCGCGCCGATCCTGCCGGAGATACCGATGGCCCTTTCCCCTCCCGTCTGCGATTTCGGCTGGCAGGCCCGCGATTTCGCGCTGCCCGGCACCGACGGCCGGCAGTACCATCTGGCCAACCTGGCCGGGCCGAAGGGCATGCTGGTGATGTTCATCTGCAATCACTGCCCCTATGTGCTGGCCGTGCTGGGCCGCATCCAGCGCGATGCCCGCGACCTGCGGGCGCTCGGGATCGGGGTTGCCGCAATCTCGTCGAACGATGCGCAGGCCTATCCGGCCGACAGCTTTCCCGAGATGCAGCGGCTGGCGGCGGTGCGAGGGTTTTCCTTTCCCTACCTCTACGATGAGACGCAGGAGGTCGCCCGCGCCTGGGGGGCCGCCTGCACGCCGGATTTCTTCGGGTTCAATGCGGCGGGTGAACTGCAATATCGGGGCCGGCTGGATGCATCCGGCCGAATGCCGGCGCCGCCGGATGCCCCGCGCGAACTGTTCGAGGCGATGCGCCAGGTGGCCGAAACCGGGGCCGGACCCGCGCATCAGGTGGCGTCCATGGGATGTTCGATCAAATGGCGCGGGGCAGAGGCATGACCGGCGCCATCGTCTTCGACCTTGACGGCACGCTGATCGACAGCGCCCCCGATATCCATCTGGCGCTGAACCGGGTGCTGGCGGCCGAAGGGGCGGCGCCGGTGACGCTGGCCGAGACGGTTCGCTTCATCGGGCATGGCATTCCGAGCCTGGTACAGCAGGCCCGGCTTTTCCGCGGGCTGGATGCGGCGCGCCAGGCGCCGATGGCGGCGGCGATGTTCGCCTTCTATCAGGCGGCGCCCGCCGATCTGACCCGGCCCTATCCCGGTGTCGTCGGGCTGCTGGAGCATCTTGCCCGCAAGGGGCATCCGCTTGGCATCTGCACCAACAAGGCGCTGGCGCCGACGCTCGAGATTCTCGGGGCGCTCGACCTGCGGCGCCATTTCGCCACGGTGATCGGCGGCGACAGCCTGGCGGTGAAAAAGCCCGACCCGGCACCGCTGCGCGCGGCCTTCGCGGCCTTGGGTGGCGCGGCGCAGCTTTATGTCGGCGACAGCGAGGTCGATGCCGAAACCGCCGGCGCGACCGGGGTGCCTTTCGCATTGTTCACCGGAGGCTACCGGAAATCCGCGATTGAGGATTTGCCCCATCGCTTTGCCTTCGACCATTTCGATGCGTTGAAGGTATGGATCGGCTGAACGGGCCACCCCTGGCCCGCGCTGGCGGGCCTGCCCTCAGAACAGCTTTTCCCAGATCAGCTGCTGGTTTCCGCCAAGTTTGGAATAGCTCAGCGCGCCCAGGCCGCCGACGATCTTCCTTGCCTCTTCAGCATGGGTCATGCCCGGCAATTGCAGATAGGCCGTGACCCAGGCGAGGTGAAAGCCCTCGACCTGATCGCTGCCGTCGAAGAAGGTCTGGGTCTGGCCGGTGATCGCCTGGGTTGCACGGCCCTGATCTTGCAGATCGTCAAGGGCAAAGCCGACCGCACGGTCCAGCGCATTGTTGCAGACGCCGGCCAGCGGCGTTCCCACCCGTTCCAGCAGGGCGGCCGTCACTGTCAGGGGCGCGATGGCATGCAACTGGTATTGCAGCGCGCGCTTGCCGCGCCGCATTTCCTGCGGCAGGCTGCCATCCTTGCCGGCGGTACACAGCACATAGGAGGCCGAGGCGCCGGCCCAGAAGGCGAAGCGCATCGCGTTCGGCCCCCTGGCATCGGCGGCGCGCGCTGCGGCACCTAGTGCGGCCCAGGCGCGCAGGTTGCCCTGCCGGGCGCCATCCGGCGCCTTGGTCTCCCAGAAATCGATCTGGTCGGCGATGCGGCGGTCCAGCCAGCCACGCACCGCGTCCACCTTGCCGGCATCGCGCGCGATCGGCGCGACCTGCAGGAAGATCAGCGAAAGCCCGGCAAAGCGCGAGCCGATCGTCAGTTCCGCCGTGCCGCCGCCCAGTTGGGACAGCGCGTCGGCATCGGCCCAGATGGCCATCTGTTCGATCACACAATCCGCGGCCGCCGGATCGTTCCGGTCCGCCGCCTCATTCGCGGCGCCGGTCAGATCGCGCAGGAAATCCTCGACCGGACGTAGCGCATTCTCGGCTGCCGCGGCCGCCTCGTTGTCAAGCTCCGACCGGGAGGCATCGCCTTCGGCATAGCGGCTGGCGAAATCCAGCGACACGACGGGTTCGGGCGGCAACGCGCAATCGGCGCGGGCGTCTGCGGCGGCAAGAGTTGCCGCCATTGCACAGGCCACCGCGGCGGCCACAGCATATGGGCGAGTCATTGTCGCTCTCTCCAGCTTCAGGTTGCCCCGGAGAGAGGTACAGGACGCAGGCCGGTGGGGCAAGACCATGCGCCGGATGTCATTCGTCACTAGGGTGCAAGGCGCAGCAGGCGCGCCATTTCCGCCGCGCTCTTGTCGCCGCCGCGGGCCGCCTTGTCGTACCAGCCGACGGCGGCCTGCCTGTCGACCGCCGCGCCCAGGCCCTGGGTCAGCGCATCGGCCAGCGCCTTCATCGCCGCCACATTTCCGCTTTCGGCCGATTTGGTCAGCCAGCGAACGGATTCCGCCAGATCGGCACCGCCACGGGCGGTGTTGCGCAGCAGGAAGGCCAGATCGAACTGCGCCTCTCCGTTGCCGGCTTCGGCCGCGCGGCGCAGAAGCGGGCGCAGATCCACCGCGCCATCGACGGCCGTGCGCACCTCGGCCGGCGCAGAGCGATAGTTTTCCATCGCAAAGTCCTCATCCGCCTTGTTGCCGGATTGCAGCAGCGCCACCAGCATGTCGGCGGCCTTTCGCGGATCGTATCCGGCACGGTCGGCATCGGCCGCGAGAAGATAGAGGCTGCGCCGCGCGGCCAGATCGCCCTCGGCGGCGGTGCGGGCCAGGACATCGGCGGGCCCGGGCATCGGGCCGGTTCCGTAGAGATCCATCTGCCGGTTGGTCAGCGCCAGGCGCGACAGCGAATGCCCGCCCTCGATCACCAGCCCCGCCATACGCCAGTGCAGCGTCTGCGCCGAATCCTGCAAAAGGGCATTGGCATCGCCCAGTTCCTCGATGTCCTTGGAACTGCAAACCATCAGCGAAACCGCGCGCTCGATATAGTCGCGCGCGACGCCGGGGTTCACATGCGGAATGGCGAACATCAGCGCAAGGAAATCGCCGCGATCCTCGATGATCTGGGCGAACTGGGCATAGACCTCCGCCTCGCTGCGCGGCGGAATCGACAGGCTTTCCGCCGCCCGCTTGTCAGAGACCAGCCGCGCCAGCAGCCGGATCGCGCCGCCCTCGCCGCGGTTGCCGGCCTGGGTCAGCAGGGCGACGATCTCTTCGGCCACCTTGGGATCGCGGCCATAATGTTCGACCAGCGCAACCGACAGGTCCAGCGCGGTGGTCACGCCATTGTTCAGATAGACCCGGCGGAACAGCGAGACCGCGCGGTCGCGTTCGGCCGGATTGGTGGCAAGACCGAATTCAAGGATGGCGAAAAGCTCCAGCGCCTTGTTCGACGGCTCGATCCGGCTGACCCAGATCCGCCGCGCGGCATCGCCCATCGCCGGATCTGCCTGCACCCGTTCCAGCATCTGCGACAGGCCCTGTACCTCGCCCCAAAGGGCATGGGTCTGGATCTTTGCCAGAGCCTCGGGGTCGCGGAACGGATCGAGGACGAGAAGGTCGCCCGGCGAGATCTCAAGCGGATCGAAGCCGGTCGCGCGATAGGCCGCCGCCCAGAGTTCGGCCTCGGGCAGACGCGGGGCATCGGGAACCTGGCAGCGATAAAGCCCGTCCAGGCCGTTCATCGCCTCGGCATCGCCGTGCCGTGTCGCCGCTTCGGACAGCAGGCTGGCCGCGCGCGAAACACGGGCCGGGTCGGTGCGATAGCGCAGCTGGATCGAGGCCAGCAGCCGCATCGCCTCGGCATCGCCGCGCCGTGCGCCTTCTTCCAGATAGGCGACAATCTCGGGCTCTCCGGCCCAGCGGCCCTTGCGGACCTGAACCTCGACGGCCAGCCGGGTGAAGACGAAGCCCGGGGCGGTGTCGAACTCTGCCACCTTGCGCAGATAGTCGAGATAGGGCCCGCTTTCGTCGGCCTCCATCGCGTCGGGATTGGCCTCCAGCTGCATCATGCCCGCAACCGACGGGCGCAGCGCCACGCCCACGCCGTGATCGGCTTCGGGCGGGCCGAGCAGGCGGTCGCGCACCTCGGGCGGAACTTCCTTGGACGATTCCAGAAGCGAGGCCTCCTCGGCATTCGGGCGAAAACCGCGCTGCATCGCCAGGTTCAGATAGCGCAGCATCGTGGCGGTATCGGGATGTGTGACCGCCCGGGACAGATTCCCCTCGGCAACCTTCCAGGCGGCTTCTGCCCCGCCAAGATCGGCCGAGAAGCGATACCAGGCATAGGCGATGTCGGGATTGCGCGCGACGATATCGCCCGCCAGATAGGCGTCTCCGATCCGCTCCGCCCGGCGGCAGATGCCTTCGTTCATCGGGCCGAGCAGGCCGCCGAAGGCCAGTGTGACGGTCAGGTCGAGGGGCGCGTCCCAGTCCGGCATCGGCGTTCCCTGCACCTCCATCCGCGCGATGGTCAACAGCGCGTCGACATTGCCGCCATAGGCGGCCTCGCGGATCAGTTGCTGGGCATAGGTCACGTCGGGATCGACGCCGATTCCGTTCATGTAATACTGCGACAGCGTGGCCTTCTGACCGCCGGTCAGCGTGTCGTTCGCTGCGCGAAGGCCGGGAATCAGTTCGCTTTCGCGAAGGGCGTCGACGCGCCCGGCATCGACATAAAGCGCGATCCGCGCCAGATCGGCGCTGGCCTTGTCGAAGCTGGGATCGAGCGTCTCCTGCCACTCGATCAGCGTCATGATGAAGTCGAACCAGCGGTCGGCGTCGTCGGCCGAGAGGTTGCGGATATCGCGGCGCAGATAGAGCAGGTAGAGATCGCGCCGGGGATCGTAATCCTCGTCCGCGGTCTTGTCGGCCGCCTTCTGGGCGGGGGGGGCGTTGCAGATGTCCTGCGGAACCACCTGCGGCGGGGAAAAGGCAAAGTTCAACGGTTCGGCCGCCGCCGCCAACGGCGACAGGAACAGCGCCAGGACGGCCGGACGAAGAAGGCGTGCGCGCATCATGGAGCTCCGGTCGGGGTAGGTTCGGGACAGGCGGCCACCCGCGGCGAGGGGCCGAAGGCGCCGGCCATGTGAATGTCGACGGTCGCGGCGCCATCGGGCCAGAGGCCGTCGGCGGGAACGTAGAACCGGCCGGTGGCGATCTGCGCGGGGTCGCGGGTGATCCAGCGGCTGCGCACGGTGCCGTCACGGCCGCGAAAATCGAAGCGCATCTCCAGCGAGGGCGTGCCGCCGGTATCCACCATCAGCATGCCGGGACGCACGGGATCCAGCCCCGAGGTATCGGCAATCAGCGTCTGGCCATCGGTGCCCTGGCCGATGGGCAGATCCTGCCGACAGTCCGGGCCAGCGGCGGCGATCAGTTCGCGCATCGGCTGGTCGCCGCGCGCGGCCAGGCTTTCATAGACCGGATTGACCCAGATCAGCACGGCGGGGCGCTGTTCGCGAAAGGCCTGCGACGTCATGTAGGACGAGATCGCGGCAAAGGCGTTCCCGCCCGGCACGCTGTATTCCAGCACGTCGAGGCCGGTCGAATCGGACAGGAAGCCGGCAAGGTTGCTGGCCGTGCCGCCGGTGTCGCCATGGCTGAGAAGCGCGATGCGCGGCGTGGTCGCCGTACCCATCAGGCCGCCCGATCCATCGGAGACGCCACCAAGGCGGGTGGTCGCATAGGTTTCGGTCGATACGGGGGGCAGGGGGGCCAGGCAGTGTCGTTGCAGGAAGGTGCGCATGTCGGACGGCAGGCTGACGGGACCGGCCGAGCGAGTCTCGAACTTGCCGCGCGGCAGGGCGGCCAGGTCGGGCAGATCCTTCAGCGTCGCGGCAATGGCGCCGGCAAGTCTTGCGCCGCCGGCCGATGTCAGCCGCGGGTCGGTGCCGAAGAACGAGGGCGTCTTGTCCGGCCCGCCCACCAGCACGCTGCGCGCGTTGACAGTGGCGATGCCGCGTTCGGACAGGCGGGTCAGAATGTCGTCATAGATCGAGGCGGCAAGGCTCGGGTCGAAGCCCAGGTCGAAGGCGCCGGCCGGCAAGGCATAGGGCATGGCCAGCCCGCGCGCGGGCAGAGGAACATAGACGAAGGTCGTGCCGCCCTCGGCCAGGGCCTGCGACAGGCTGGCCATCTGCAACACCGTTTCATCGCTGAAGGCCGGATCCATGGCCAGGTCGGGCAGCAGGCGGAAGAAGATGCCGTCCGCCCCCTCGACCGCCGCCATGCGGTTGCGCGCGTCGAGATCGGAACAGCCAAAGGCCGATTCCGCGGCAGCCGGCAGCGCCGGGCCCAGCGCGGCGCCCAGCGCCAGGGCTGCGGCCAGCGGACGAAGTACGGCGATCACAACTGCACCTCCGGCTCTGCCTTCGCATCGGCCGGCAAGGTCTCGGCCCGCGCGCCCGTCGCCATCCGGGCCAGCAGCGCATTGGCGGCGGCCGCGATTCCGGGCACGGCGCTGGTCGAGGCGCGTTCAAGATAGTGACGGATCTCCTCGGCCGAGCCGACCCGCATATCCGGGTCGCGCATCAGGTTCATCGCCATCAGCAATTCCATCCGGCCATCGCCGATCTTCTGCATTTCGGCATCCAGCAGCTTTCGCGTCTTGTCCGACATCTCGCCGAACAGCCGGCCGTTGCCGTTCAGCATCATCACCGCCTGCAACGCAAGCGAATTTCCGGCCCAGGCATGGGGATAGATCATCGCCATATAGGTTTTCACCCGCTCGGGCGGTTCGGTCGCGGGATCGAGCCGCATCATGGCGGCCACGGTTTCGGGCAGGGTCCAGATCCGGCCGGTCGCCACCGCGATGCTGCCGAAAAAGGCGACATCGCTGTCGCTGCCGCCATTGTCGACCAGGTAACGCACATAGCGCTGGGCGGCGAGCCCGTCGTGGAATTCGGCCAGCGCCCGCAGGGCCTGGGGCGAGATCTCCTCGCCGGCCAGCATCGCCTTGCGCAGGCCGCGCAATTCCTGCGTCGGCAGCCGGCGGGTACTGGTCAGGCCGGATTCGACCTTGACGCTGATCTGGCGCCGGGCGGGATCGGGCTCGAACGGCAGGGTCAGCAGCGGGTCGCCGGACGACAGGGTTGCCGCGGGGGGGTCGGTCGTCTGTGCGGCCATCGGGCCGGGCAGGAGGCAAAGCGCAAGGGCCATGACCAGAAGGCCATGGACCAGCGGGGCGGAACCGGGGTTGCGGATCATCGGCTACACTCTACGGCAGTAACATCGGTTGAGGCGCCGCCGGAAGCGGTGCCGGTTTCCAGCACGACCTGTTCCTCGCCGCGCAGTTCGATGGCAAGGCGGGTGTCGATGGCGGTCAGGTCGCCGCTGACGAATTGCAGGTACTGGCGGCTGAGGTCATTGCCCTGAAAGATCAGGGTCCCCCCCTGGGCTGAGGCGAGGCCCGCGTTGTTGAAGGCGATGATGTTGTCGGTCAGATGGGTGGTCTGCCCCGCCCGCTGGTTCGAGACCCAGAGCGCGACGCTGTCATTCGACAGGACGCTGTTCGCCTCGATCCGGCCGCCGGGGGCGTTGCGCAACTCGATTCCCTTCTGGGCATTGGCGATGACGAGGTTGCCTTC
The DNA here is from genome assembly GCA_039808125.1 of Rhodobacter sp. Taxonomy (GTDB): domain Bacteria; phylum Pseudomonadota; class Alphaproteobacteria; order Rhodobacterales; family Rhodobacteraceae; genus Pseudogemmobacter. Next base: position 9,573 of record JBDHSO010000108.1, read on the forward strand.
GACCAGCGCGCATTGGCTTGCCTGCACGGTGATGCCGCCGCCGGTGCGATGCCAGACCACGTTGCCGGTCACGAGGGCGCCGTGGCTCTGGTCGCGGACGACGATGCCGGCCCGCTCGCCCCCAAGGACGACATTGCCCGCGATCATCCCGTCGGCCGAGCCGCGCTCGACCCGGATCGCATTCGTGGACATCTTGCCGGTAAAGATGTTGCCGGTGACGCGCACGTCCTTGGCGCCCGAGACGATCAGCGCGGCGCCGCGGGCGTCGCGGAAGCGGTTGTCCGACAGGCGCGCGCCGGCATCGCCCTGGATGGCGACGGACAGCACATCCTCGAACAGGCTGCCGTCGATCAGCGACGGGCGGTCCGCAGGACGCAACAGGTTGCGCACCACCGAAACGCCGGAAAACTTCAGCGTGGCGCCAAAGCCCAGCGACTGGAAGGTGGCGCGCCGCGACAGCAGGACGCCGCTGTCGGCCGTGGTCACGAAGGGGTAGAAGCGGCGGATGATCTCATGCGCCTCGCCGATGCTGCGGATGGCGCCGCCGTCGATCTCCAGCGTGCCAAGGTTCAGCACGAAGGCGCCATCCGAACGGCTGAGCAGGATTTCGTCGCCGTCGCGCAGGATCAGCCGGGCGCCCGGCCAGATCACCAGCGGTACCCGGAGCGTCAGGCTCCGCCCCTGAAGGTCGCCCGGAAGCTGGGTGTCGCGCAGCAGGCCGGCCAGCGTGACGATATCGGCCACGCCCGAACGCAGGACCAGCGTGTTCTGCCCGGGATCGGTCTGGGCTTCGAGTACGGCGCCATTGTCCTCGTCGCCATGGGATTGCGACAAAAGCGTCAGGGCCAGCCGCAGGTTCAGCCGGTCGCCCACCACCGCCTCGGCCGGGGGTCGTTCGGCGGGGGGGATCGCCAGCACAGTGCCCTGCGGCAAGGCCGGGGCAAGGATCGGCCCGAGCTTCGGGCCATATTCCGGGTTTGCCGAAGCCTGCTCGGCAAAGCCCTTCAGATCGGCCGCGGCGATCAGCATGGCGGCGGATTGTCCGCGGGTCGCGACATCGGCTTCGGCTGCGGCAAGGGCGGACAGCCGGGTCTGAAGATCGGTGCTGATCTGGTCAGGCGGCAGCGCCCCCGCGGGCGCCGCCAGGATCGAGGTCAGGAACAGAAAGCCCGCCGACAAGGCGGCCCGGAGGGGCCGGTGCCGGATGCGGCCCGGCAGGGCGGCGGTGGGCCGTTCTGTCCGCAGTTCAGGCATAGCGCGGCAACTGCGTGACATTGGTGGCCGCCGTGGCGGCGGGCGCGGCCTCGACCTTGGCACCGCCCAGCATCGTGGTGATGACCACCTCGACATCGCCGCCGGTGGCATTCACCAGCATCGTCGGCAGCGTATCGGTCAGGTCGAGCCGCTGGCCCGCCTGAACCGGAACCGATCCGTCCAGCGTGACGACGGTCACATCGCCATGCGAGACCATCAACTCGCGGTTGTCGACGGGATCGAGCATCAGGTTCTGGCCCGGCGCGATGGTTGCGGTGACGATCTCCATGCTGTCGCTCTGGAACACCGGCACAAGCTGGCCGTAGGGCGTCGGCACGCCGGCCTTGTGCGTGGCCACCACCGCCTCCTGATGCTTCTCGGCTTCGATCCGCTTGGACGATTTCAGATATTCGGCGACCTTCTTCACGCTCTGGCAATGGCCGACGCGGGTGACGAGCAGCGCATCCGGCGTGTCGATCACGATCACGTCCTTCATGCCGACGACCGTGACCAGACGGTCGGCCGAGGCGCGGACCATCGAGTTGGAGGTCTCGACCGCCACCACATCGCCCTGCAGGACATTACCCTGCGGGTTCGATTTGGAAATGCCGTACATCGCGGTCCAGGACCCGACGTCGTTCCAGTTCACGTTCAGCGGTGCCAGCGCGATACGGTCGGTCTTTTCGAAGACCATGCTTTCGGTCGGCTCGGATCGGGCCTTGATGAAGAATTCGCCGTTCAGTTCCAGCCCGTCGGTGGCCTCGCGGCCCTGCGCCACGGCCTGACGCACCGCCTCAACCGTGGCGGGGTCGAACTTCTGGTATTCCGCGATGATCGTCGCGGCCGAGAACATGCTGATGCCCGAGGCCCAGTAGGCGATGTCGCTTTCGACCAGAAGGCGCGCCTTGCGGATCGGCGGCTTCTCGACGAAGCGGCCGACCTTGTGCAGGCCCGCCACGCCCGGGATCGGGCCGGCATCGGTGATATAGCCAAAGCCGGTTTCGGCGTAACGCGGCTTGATGCCGAACGTCACGATATGGCCGGACGCGGCGGCGGGCGCCATGGACAGGATCGTGGCATTGATGTCGCCTTCGATCACATGGTCGGCCGGCACCACGACCAGCACGCCTTCGGGGTCGGACTGGATCAGCGTCAGCGCGGCGGCCAGAACGGCGGGGCCGGTGTTGCGGCCCATCGGCTCCAGCAGGATGCGGGCATCGCGGCCGATCTCGGCCAGTTGCGCCGTGACGGTCGCCCGGTGGCGGATGGACGAGATCACCCAGGGCTTTTCATAGCCGGGCACCGCGTGACGCTGGATCGCCATCTGGAAGAAGGTGGGGGAAGTCGCGTCGCCGACCCGCTGGAACTGCTTTGGGCTTTGCGAGCGGGAAACGGGCCACAGGCGCGTGCCGTTGCCGCCGCAGATGATAAGGGGGTAGATCCGGGTCATGTCGCGTCGCCATTCGTTCGAGTGATGAGCTGATTCAGCCAGGAATTGACGAGTCGGAGATGGGCGGTCTTGCCGATATCCGCGGCGGTCAGGGCCGCGGGATCGGTCGGCACGATATAGACCGGCACGAACAGGTCGCCGCGTTCGGCGGCGATGTTCGTGGCGGAAGATGTCTCGATCGTCGCGGGCAGTTTCCGCCCGTCGTCAAGGTCGAGATATGCTGCGGCGCCGTCCATGTATTTCGACAGTCCTTCGATGCTGATCTGGGTTTGCACCCTGATCCCGACATTTGAATCGAAAGTGGACAAAATTACGTCGATAGGAAGGACAGTTGCGCCTTCATAGATGCCGTCGGTCACTTCTACCGTGCAATCGCAGGGAAGCTGGAAGTTCAGCACGTCGCCGCTGTTCGAGTTGATCGAGAAGACCACCTCGCCCTTCTGCGCCTGGGGGTTCAGATAGGAAACCTGGCCCGCCGTGGTGGCGCGCATCTCGCGGCCTTCGCGACTGATGAAGATCGGGCGAATCTCTGTAACCTGAGTGGCGCGCCCGATCATCAGCGTTGCGGCGACGCCGATGAGGGCCAGCGACACCACCGCCACGCCCAGGCTGCGAAGCCGGCGGCCGAGCGGCGGCTTACCGGTCTCCTCGCTCTTCGCGGCCTTGGGTTTCGTCGGCCCGGTATAGGACAGGAAACTGCCGAGTGTCACCAGATCGCCCGAGATGTAGCTGTTCAGAATGTGGCGCAACTGCGGCAGATGCGGGCCCAGCGGATCGACGAACTGCAGGGTCATCTCGCCCGGTCCGCGGCTGCCGGCCACGACCACATCGGCGTCAAGCTGGACGCTGAAGTTCTCGAAATCGAACTGCAGGCGCACCGGGGCGCGATGGTTCAGCCAGCGCGGATCGAGCGGGCCGCCGATCTGGACATAGGCCGCTGCAACCGAAAGCCCGATGCCTTCCAGCCGGCTGTCGCCGAAGAGTGCGGTGAACGGAACCGCCAATACCGGATGCTCGCCTTCATAGGCGAAATCGGCAGGCACCTGCGGCTGCGGGGCCGCGGCGGGCGGCTCGACCGGGG
>JBDHSO010000109.1:0-13277 GCA_039808125.1 Rhodobacter sp.
CGGTTTCAGCCCCTTCCTGACCCCCTAATTCCACCACACCGGGATCCACCCATTCCAATTTAATTCCATCCCCCCCATCGCCCCCCGGACCCCCGAGGGTATTTGGTCAAGAGGAAGGGGACGGGCGGTGGGGCGCATCCGGCCCTGCGTTCGGCCGGCGGCCTACACCCGGCGCTTCGCGCCCGGGGATCCCGGAGGGTCGTGTCATGAGGACGGCGCGGTGGGGCGGACGTTGCGGGCGCGGGCCATGGTCTGGGCCATGCGCAGGGCCGCCACGGTCGAGGAGGGATCGGCGATGCCCCGGCCGGCGATGTCATAGGCCGTGCCGTGGTCGGGCGATGTGCGCACGAAGGGCAGGCCGAGGGTGACATTGACGCCGCCGGCAAAATCAATGGTCTTGATCGGGATCAGCGCCTGGTCGTGATAGGCGCAGATGGCGGCATCGTAGCCCGCGCGCGCCGCGGCATGGAACATCGTGTCGGCGGGCAGCGGCCCGCGGATCGCCATGCCGCCGGCGGCCAGCCGCTCGACCAGCGGGCGGATCATCCGCTCGTCCTCCCAGCCCATGGCGCCGCCCTCGCCGGCATGGGGGTTCAGCCCGGCCACGGCGATGCGCGGCGCGGCAAGGCCGAAGTCGCGGCGGAGGCCGGCATTGGTGATGCGGATCGTCTCTTCCAGCAGATCGGCGGTCAGCGCGGCCGGCACCTCGGACAGGGGGATATGGATCGTGGCGGGAACGACGCGCAGCCCGGGACAGGCGAGCATCATCACCACCCGACGCGTGCCGGCGAGATGGGCGAGATATTCGGTATGGCCGGGAAAGGCGAAGCCCGCCCCGTCCCGGAGCGCCTTCTTGTGGATGGGCAGGGTGGTCAGGGCCGCGGCCTCGCCGGCCTGAACCAGCGCCACAGCCTGCGCGATGGCGGCGATGGTGCCGGCGGCATTCGCGGGGTCGGGCCGGCCGGGCCGGGCGGGGGCGGCGAAGGCCAGCGGCAGGACGGCCAGCCGGTCGGCCGGCACCGACAGGGCAGCCTCGGGGCGGTCGACCTCGGTCAGGACGGTGCCGGCGGGCAGGTGCCGCGGATCGCCCAGCCAAACGAAGGGCAGGCTGGCGCCCAGCAGGGCGCGCGCCTTCGGCGCCAGTTCCGGTCCGATGCCGGAGGGATCGCCCGAGGTCAGGACGACAGGCGGCAGGTCGGCGGATGGCGGATCGGCAGGCATCTGGTCGGCGGCGGCCACGGGATCACGGTTCGCGCAGGAGGGCGGCGCTGCGCAATTCCTCGAGATAGCGTTCGGCCAGGCCTTCGATGCGCTGGTTGACGATCTGCTGCTTGACCTGATCGCGCGAGGGTTCCGGCTCCATCACCGGCTCGCGCGCGCAGAGCATGATCAGCCGCAGGTTGCCGGTGGCGGTGCGTGTCGTGGCGAATTCGCCGATGTCGAGACGGGCGAGATCCAGCCCGACATCGCGCGGGGTTTCGGCCGCCGTCCCCTCATGCAGGGTCAGCGCCTCGGCCGGCAGCCCGCGGGCGAAGCCGTTCAGATCGTTGCATGTATCGGCGCCGGCCTTGATCCGGGCGAGTTCGGCGGCATCGTCGGGCAGATACATCTCTGCCCATTTGACCTTGACGCGGATCGGCTCGGCCGTTTCGTCGCGGGCGATCTGGCGCAGCTGGAACAGCACGATGGCATTGGGCACCTGCACCGGGGCCGAGACCTGACCGGGGCCGAGAACCAGGATCTGCTGTGCGATCGGCCCGGGAAGATTGGACAGCGCCAGCCATTGCGCGACCCTTCCGCCGCCGCCGGCGGTGGGGGCCGCGGAATATTTGCGCGCGGCCGCCGCGAAGGCGGCTTCGGTGGTGATGGATTGCGCCAGTTGCGAGGCGAGATCCATCGCCTGCGCCTCCTTGCCGGGTTCGGCGGGGATCACCAGTTCCGAGACCAGCACCTTCAGCGCGCGGGGCCGCGTGGCCTCGTCCAGCGCCTTGTCGACATCGGCTTCGCTGATCGGCACCCGGCCGGCGTAGCGCGCCTGCACGAGCTTGCGCCAAAGGAACCCGGCCGTCACGAAATCGCGGTAGGTCTCGGGGGCGATGCCGATCTTCTGCAACTCGGCGATCAACTGGTCGGCAGTCAGGTTGGCACGGCTGGCAAACTCCGACATCCCGTCCAGAATCTCCTTGTCGGTGGCGGTGACACCCAGACGCCTGGCCTCCTGGAGGCGCAGCCGGTCGTCGATCAGCTCCTTCAGCGCCTCTTTCTGCAGGTCGCCAGGGGCGTTCAGCACCTTCATGAACAGCGCGCGCTGGATCACCTCGTATTCGGTGATGACCTGGCCGTTGACATAGATGCGCGGCGCGAACAGGTTCTGCGCCGCGGCCGGGCGCGCGGCCACGGAAAATCCGCTGGCCAGTGCCGGGATCAGCATCACCCCCGCCAGAACTGCCCCCGCCATCCGCAGGGCCCTGCGCCCCTTGTGCTGCTGCCGATCCTGCGCCTTCACCATCATCCGTCAGACTGCCTGCCTGCTGTTCCTGCCCTGTCCGGCCCTGTCCGCGCCTAGTAGCAGCGTCGCGAGGGGCCGGCCGTCTTGCCGCTGCCAAAGCCGATCAGATCGACCGTGAGGCCGAAGCTGGTGGTCGGCGACACACTAGTCGAGGACGTGAACCGACGCGAGAGGGAAAGATCGACCGAGACACATTCGTTACGGAATTCCACACCGACACCGGCCAGGGTGCCGCGGTCGAACTCGAAATCGTAACTGCCCGACATCCGGGCGGAAAGCGCGGGATTCACCTTCCAGAGCGCATCGAAGGTGAATTCGCTTGTGGCCTTGGGGCGGTTCTCGGACAGATCGGCCACGGCATAGAGCGCCGAGGTCGAGAGCGCCAGCCGCTCGCGGCTGTAGGTCAGCCGCAATTCGGCTTTCGAGGCTTCGAAATCGTCGTCGAAGACCACGCGGCCGGTGGTGGCAAAGCCGTTCTGCCACGACATTGTCAGCGCGGCCAGCCAGTCGGAATCCCGGCCGCCCAGCCCCGAGGCCGGGCCGAACTGGCCGTAATCCTCGCGCCGCAGCACCCGCCCCAGGGTGAAGCCCAGGTTCCAGCCGGCGGGATCGTAGCGCGTCCAGGTCACGCCCAGGTTGATCCGGTTGCCTTCCTCGACCGCATCCGCGCCGGGGAAGCGGTCGAGCGACCAGATATTGCCCTCGTCGAATTCCACCAGCGTCGAATCCTCGTTCGGGATCGCATCGCCATGGCGCCCCGACCAGATCAGCTGGACCACGGGTTCGATCACATGCGTGGCGCCCGAAGCCGTGGCCTTGACCCAGGGCCAGCGCAGTTCCACCCCCGCCGTGGCATGGCTGCGCGCGCGGGTGCCGGCAAAAAGCGCATCCTCGCGGATGTGATAGGCATCGGCCTGCGCCTCGCCCAGCACGGTGCCCTCGATCCCGGGGCCGAAAATCCAGCTCCGGCGCCAGTCCACCCGCGCCGAGATCCGCCCGAGATCGCGCCCGTCGGCGATGGTATCGGGATCGGGGCCGTCGAGCGGGTTGTCCGAGGTGCGGTAGTGGTTGTGGGTCTGCAGCCGGAACCCGCCGTCGCCGCCGAGCGGGCCGAGCGAAAACCGGCGCTGGAAGGTGGTGTCCGCCACCAGCGAGGGCAGGGTGTCGTTGTCATCCTCGTCGCGCAGGGACTGGAAGCTCACGATCCGGGTCGAGAAATAGCCGTTGCGGCGGATGCGCGACAGTTCGACCACGCTTTCCAGCCGGTCGCTGTTGGAAATGTCGTAGTCGAGCAGATAGGCGTTGTCCGAGGCGACCTGCACGTCGAAGGTCAGCCGGAAATTGTCGGGCAGGGCAAAGCCGCCGGCGGCGAAAAGATAGCCGCGCCGGGCCTCGCTGGTCAGCCGGTCGCGCGTCAGCGCGCCGCGGATCTCGATAGCGCCATTGGCGAAGGCCTGGCGATAGCGCAGCCCCAGCGAGACCGAATCCTTGGTGCTGATCCAGGGCATCAGCGTCAGGTCGCGGCTGTCGCCGATGGCGATGAAATAGGGGACCTGCACCCCCGATCCCAGATCCGACGTGGTGCGGAAGCTTGGCGCCAGAAAGCCCGTCGTGCGGTCGAGCGTGGGATCGGGCATGCGCAGGCGCGGCAGGTAGAAGACCGGAACGCCCGCGATGCGGAACTGGGCGTGATCGAAATAGATCTGGCGTTCCTCGGCGTCATGGATCACCCGGCGGGCGCGGATTTCCCACAGCGGCACCGGGTTTGCGGCGCAGACCCGGCAGGACGAGGCGACGACCTCGTTCATCGCGGTATAGCGCCCGGCCACCCGCTGCAGGCTGCTTGCCGCAAGCTGCAACTGCCGGTCGAGCACCAGCCGCGCGCCGGTCAGCAGCCCTTCGGTCATGTCGCCCGAAAGCTCGGCCGCCGAGGCGAGGATCACCGTGTCGCCGCTTTCCTCGGTCAGGACCAGCGGCCCCTCGATGGTCAGCAGGTCGGCATCGGCATCGTAGACGATGCGCGTGGCCGTCAGCCGGCGCCCCTTGTAGAACACCTCGACATGGCCCGAGGCGATCAGCCGGTTGTCGCCCGCGATCTCGATCCTGTCCGAGATCAGCGAGGCCGGCACCGCCTCGGCCCGCGCCGCGGGGGCGGGCAGCAGAAGAGCAAGGCACAGGGCCGCAAGGGCGAGCAGGGCGCGCATCTCAGCCGTCCTCGAGGTGGAGGAGCAGCCCGAGCGCCAGCAGGACGGCGGCGACGGGCGGGCTCCATGCTGCGAGCAAAATCGGGATCTGTCCCGATTCGCCAAGAGCCTGGGCAAAATTTCGCAGAAAGAACAGCGCAAAGCCGGACAGGATGGCATAGAGGACCAGAATCCCCGTCCCCCCGAACCGGGCATGCCGCATGGTGAAGCCCGCCGCCACCAGCACCATCGCCGTCAGCAACAAGGGTTGCGCCAGTTCCATCTGGAACCACAGCCGGTAGGAGATGGTCGAGAACCCGGCCCGTTCCATCCCGCGGATATAGCGGGGCAACTGCCAGATCGGTACCGAGGAGGGCGTGCCGAAACTGTCGCGGATCCGCGCGGGCGTCAGGTCTGAGGGCAGGCGCGTGCCATCGGTCCAGCGCTGGGACGCGGCCTCGGGGTTCGCCGCCGACAGCGGCCACATCTTCGCCCCGTCGAGGATCCAGGCGCCCTGGATCAGCCGGGCCTCCCGCGCCTCGATCCGGGTGGCGGGCACGCCGTCGCGGCCGAAGGTCAGGAAGGTCACGGCGCTGAGTTCGGTGCCGTCGAGATTGGCCCGCGTCGCATGGATCACCGTCTGCCCGTAGCTGCCGCCCTGCCGCAGCCACAGCCCGGTATCGCCCACCGACAGGACCGATGCGCCGCCTTCGGTATAGCGGGCGCGCAGATCGGCATAGGCCTTCGACGTGGCCGCGACCATCGGGTTCAGCACCCCCACGGCCAGAAGGCCGATGGCCAGCGACACGACGACCGGCGTCACCAGAAATCGCAGCGCCGACCGCCCGGCCGCCCGGATGACCACCAGTTCCGACGACCGCGCCAGCGCGAGGAACAGCGCGATCGACCCCATGACGAAGATCAGCGGCAGGATGCGGTACAGCGTATCGGGCACATTCAGCAGCGACAGGTGAAACGCCTGCGCCAGCCCGACGCCCGCGCCGGAAAAGCGGCGCAACTGCTCGATCATGTCGACCAGCATCAGGATGCCGAAGAAGACGAGGAACACGAGGCCGACGGTCGCAAGAAACCGCCGCGCGATATAAAGCGACAGCGTCATGCCGCGGCCTCCGCCCCGTCGCCGCGCAGACGGCGGCGCCGTCGCGGCCGGCCGGCGGCCCAGAGCATCGCCGCCGCCAGCGCCAGCCCTGCAAGGGGCGCGGCATAGACCAGCGGCCAGCCGGTATCGGACCGCAGCGCCGCGGCCGATCCGGCGGTGTTGAGCATCTGCAGCAGGATGATCAGCACCGTCGCGACCGCGATCTGCCGCCAGAGGCCGAAGCGCGACCAGCCCCCGAGCATCATCGCGGCAAAGCCGACGAGCGGTGCGGCAAGGCCGAGCAGCGGCGCCGAAAGCCGGCTGTGCCCCTCTTCCAGCAGGACGGCGCGGCCCTGGCCGGTCAGGTCCTGCGCGGCGGTGTCGGCGCGCAACAGGACGGGGGTCGCAAGTTCGCGCGGAACCGCGCGCCGCGCGCCGTCGCCGCCGACGATTCCGGTCAGATCGAGGGTAAAATCGGCAAATCGCGTAACCGAAAGCCGCGCCGCCCCGTCCTGCGGCTGCCGCTGGACCAGCCCGTTCAGCATGACGAGCCGCGGGCCGGCCTCGGCGCGCACGATGAGCGCCTGCCGGGCGGTGTATTCCGCCGTCTCGGCCGGGTTGCGTTCGTCCGACAGGAACAGGTCGTTCAACTCTCCCAGGGGGGTGATCTCGCGGATATAGATCGTCACGCCGCTGGCGGGATGGGTGAAGCGCCCGGGCGTCAGGAAGCGGGCAGTGACATTTTCGTTCAGTTCGGCGGTGCGCTCGGACAGGCGGCTCTGGCTCATGGGCACGAGGATATTGGTCAGGGCAAGCTGCATCGCCCAGACGCAAAGCCCGAAATAGACCACCGGCCGCGCCAGCCGCCAGGGGGAAAAGCCGGTGGCCTGCATCACCACCAGTTCGGATTCCTGCATCAGCCGGTTCACCGCATAGAGGCAGGCCGCGAAGGCCGAAATCGGCAGCACAAGGCGGATCACGTTCGGCAGCGTCAGCAGCGAGAACTCGACGAAGACCAGCGCGCTTTGCCCGTCGCCGATCAACTGGTCGAACAGGCCGACGGCCCGGTTGACCCAGTAGACCGCCACCAGCACCAGGCTGAAGAAGCCGAACAGCCCCAGAAGCTGTGACAAGAGATAGCGGTCGAATCGTGACAAACCGGCCTCTGCCCCCAGCGGATGTGGTCCGAACGGCAGAAACCCTAGCCGAATTCGGCGGGGCGTAAAACTCATATCTGGCGCTTCGCCCGGGGGGCGGCTAGCCTTGCGCACCCGCCGTGCGCGTGCTGGCCGCGGCGGTCTGCCAGAAGGAATCCCCCATGTCGCACCCCGTCCAGATCCGCTTTCTTCCGGCAGAGCCAGAGGCGCTGCCGACCCATCCCGGGCGGATTGCGGTGCTGGCCGATCAGGCCACGCTGTCGCCCGCCCTGCGCCGGCTGGACCGGGCGATGAAGGGTGCGCTGGCCCGGGCGCTCGGCTCCGAGGTCTTCGGCCGGCTGAAACCGGGCGAGGCGATGGAACTGGCCTTTCCCGCCGGGTTGCAGGCCGAGGCGTTGCAGATCGTCCGCCTCCCGCGGCGCACCGATCCGGCCGCCGCGCGCAAGGCCGGTGCCGCCATCGGCAAGGCGCATGGCCCGCAGCCGCTGATCGTGCTGGCCGACGCCCATCCCCGCGCGGCCGAGGTCTCGTTCGGGCTGGCGCTGCGCGCCTATAGTTTCGACACCTACCGCACGGGCGAGACCAAGCCCCGGGGCCCCGTGTCCTTCATGGTGGTCCAGCCCGAGGCGGTGGCGGCCGAGGCCGGGCCGCTGGCCGCGCTGGCCGAGGGGGTGTTCTTCACCCGCGATCTGGTCAGCGAACCGGCGAATGTGCTGACCACGGACGATTTCGCCGCCCGGCTGGCCGCGATGCAGGAACTGGGACTCGAAGTCGAGATCCTCGAGGAGGAAGAACTCGCGACGCTGGGGATGCGGGCGCTTCTCGGCGTGGGGCAGGGGTCGGAAAGCCCCTCGAAGGTGGTCGTCCTGCAATGGAAGGGTGGCCGGGCCGGCGAGGCGCCGCTGGCGCTCGTGGGCAAGGGCGTCTGTTTCGACACCGGCGGCATCAGCCTGAAGCCCGGCGCCGGCATGGAAGAGATGACCATGGACATGGGCGGCGCGGCCGTGGTCGCAGGCGTGATGCGTGCGCTGGCCCTGCGCAAGGCGCGGGCGAATGTGGTGGGCCTGGTGGGTCTGGTCGAGAACATGCCCGATGGCCGCGCGCAGCGGCCGGGCGATGTGGTCCGCTCGATGAAGGGCGACACGATCGAGGTGATCAACACCGATGCCGAGGGCCGTCTCGTGCTGGCCGATGTGCTCTGGTACGCGCAGGAGCGGTTCGCCCCCTCGGGCGTGATCGACCTTGCCACCCTGACCGGGGCGATCATCGTGGCGCTGGGCCATGAGAATGCCGGCGTCTTCTCGAACGACGACGCGATCTGCGGCGCCTTCCTGAAGGCCGCCACCGCCGAGGGCGAGGGCGCCTGGCGGATGCCGCTGGGCGAAGCCTATGACGCGATGCTGAAAAGCCGCATCGCCGACATGCGCAACTCCTGCGGGCGCGAGGCCGGGTCGATCACCGCCGCGCAGTTCCTGGCGCGCTACATCCGCCCCGATCTGCCGTGGATCCACCTCGACATCGCCGGCACGGCCTATACCAAGGCGGAAACCGCGCTGGCGCCCAAGGGGGCGACCGGCTGGGGCGTGCTGGCGCTGAACCGGCTGATCCGCGACCGCTACGAATAGGACGGTGGTGCGGGCAGAAAGCGGGGATAGCATGGGTGCGGTCAAGTTCTACCACATCCAGACCGGCACGCTGGAGGATGCGGCGCGGCAACTGATCACCCGCGCGCTGGCGCAGGGATGGCCGGTCATGCTGCGCGGCGCCGACCGGGCGCGGCTGGAGGATCTGGACGAAAGGTTCTGGCTGTTCCCCGAGGACGGTTTCCTGCCGCACGGGCTGGAGGGTGGGCCGCAGGATGCGGATCAGCCGCTGCTGCTGGGCCAGGGTGCCGCCGTCAACGGCGCGCGGGCGGTCATGCTGCTGTCGGGTGTTGCGGTCGATCCTGCCGAGGCCCGGGCGATGGAGCGGATCTGGCTGCTGTTCGAGGCGGGGGATGCGGCGCAGGTCACTGCGGCGCGGGCGGAATGGCGCGCCGTCACCGCCGCGGGGCTGGTTGCGGAATACTGGTCGGACGAAACCGGAAAATGGCAGATGAAGGCCCAGTCCGGTGCCGGATCAGCGTGACAGCACCATGGCATCGCCCTCGATCTGGATGCGGTAGCGCCGCAGGTAATCCATCCCCAGAAGCGAGCCGTCCATCTGGCCGTCGTTCACATAGGCCGGAAAACCCTCGTCGGTGAAGGGGCCGAGCTGCACCTCCTCCAGCGTCACCCGCGCGGTCCGCACCATGCCGTTCGCGGTCGAGGCGGTGCCGGTATAGACCAGATCGTCGGGGTCAAGCCCCACCCGCCGCGCATCCTCGCGCGACAGCACCATGTTGGTGGCGCCGGTATCGGTCATGAAGCGGACATCGGTGCCGTTCACCCGGACCACCGCATAGAAATGCCCGTCCGCCGCCTGCGGCAGCAGGACCGTGTTGCCGTCGGTCACGCTTTGCATGGGCATCATCGACCGCTGCACGTCGCGCCAGAGCCCGTAGCCCGCCGCGACACCGACGAAGATCAGCCCCCAGGCCGCCATCGACCGCGCCGCCAGGCCCAGCCGGCCGCGAAACTCGACCATGGCCCAGCCGCCCACCGCCAGCAGCAGCAGCACCAGATAAGTCATCCGTCCGAAACTGTCGCCGTCCATCCAGGGCGGTCTCCTCTTGTTGCCGGGTCGCCTTCCTCAATATGGGGGCGGCGCGCCCCGGGGGAAAGATCCGGCGGACGAGGGGCCGGACGAACCGCCCTGCGGCCCGCCGGCAAGCCCGGTCTGCCGCACCGCGTCGATCACGAATTGCACCCACAGAAACAGCGGGATGCCGCCGGCGCAGCGAAGGGCCGGCAGCGAGATGCCGGTGAACCCCGGAAACGCCGCGCCGACCGGCCCCAAGGCCATCAGGACTGCCGGCCCGGCCGGGCGATGGCGTGACAGCGCGCGGGCGACATGCCCGGGATCCGCGCGATGAAGACCGGCGCCAGCCGGGGCGGGCCGATCGCCAGGAAAGCCCAGCCGCGGCGGCGATGAGAACGGCGGTGTCCGGTACCCTTCCCGCCGTCCCCCCGGACCCGGCGGCCATGCACTGTCCGCAAACCTCGCCCGCGGCGGACAGGCCGCCGGACAGAACGCGCGCCGGCCGTCGCCCGTCACTCCTGCCCCGCCGCCTCCAGCCGCGCCTGCGCCTCCAGCCACAAGGCCTCGGCCCGGTGCTCGGCCACCTCCAGCTCGGCGAACTTGACCGTCCACTGGTCCAGTTCGGCCCTGCGCGCCTCGTCGTAAAGGCCGGGATCGGCCATCTTCTCCGACAGCCGGGCGCGCATCTCCGACAGCTTGCCCAGCCGGTCCTCGCATCTGCGCACCTCGGCCCGCAACGCCAGCACCTCCTCGCGCCCCGCCTTCTTCGGCTTCTCCGGCTTCGGCGCCGGTTTCGGCGCCTCGTCGGCCGTCAGCAGCATCCGGCGGTAGTCCTCCAGATCGCCCTCCCAGGGCTGCACGGCACCGCCCCTGACCAGCCACAGCCGGTCGGCCACCAGCCCCAGAAGATGCATGTCATGCGACACCAGCACCACGGCACCGGAATATTCGGTCAGCGCCTCGACCAGCGCCTCGCGACTTTCGATGTCAAGATGGTTGGTCGGCTCGTCCAGGATCAGCAGATGCGGCGCGTCGACGGTGGCAAGAAGCAGCGACAGCCGCGACTTCTGTCCCCCCGACAGCCGCCCGACCACGGTTTCGGCCTGATCCGCCATCAGCCCGAAACCGGCCAGTCGTGCCCGCAGCCGCGCCTCCTGTTCGGCCGGGCGCAGCCGGCGCAGATGCTGGAGCGGCGTTTCGTCGATGAAAAGCTCGTCCACCTGATGCTGGGCGAAATAGCCGATCCGCAGCTTCGAGGATCGCGTGATCCGGCCCTCGCCAGCCGCCAGCTTCCCGGCCAGCAGTTTCGACAGCGTCGACTTGCCCTCACCGTTGCGGCCCAGAAGCGCGATCCGGTCGTCCTGATCGATCCGCAGGTTCAGCCGGCGCAGCACCGGCGGGCCGCCATAGCCCGCCGAGGCGCCGTCCAGCGTCAGGATTGGTGGCGAAAGCTCCTCGGGCTCGGGAAAGCTGAAGACGGCCCTGCGTGCCTCTTCCGGCGCCGCGATGGGCGTCAGCCGCTCCAGCATCTTCAGCCGGCTTTGCGCCTGCACAGCCTTGGTCGCCTTGGCGCGAAAACGGTCGACGAAACTCTGCAGATGCGCCCGCCGCGCCTCGACCTTCTTCGCCTCCGCCGCCTGGACGGCGCGGCGCTCGGCCATCTGGCGGGCGAACTGGTCGTAGCCGCCCTGCCAATAGGTCAGCTTGCGCGCGTCGAGATGCAGGATCCCCTGCACGGCGCGGTTCAGAAGCTCGCGGTCGTGGCTGATGATCAGCACGGTATGGGGATAGTCGCGCAGATAATCCTCAAGCCAGAGCGCGCCTTCGAGGTCGAGATAGTTGGTCGGCTCGTCCAGAAGCAGATAGTCCGGGCGCGCGAACAGCACGCCGGCCAGCGCCACGCGCATCCGCCAGCCGCCGGAAAAGGCGCTGCACGGCAGGCCCTGCCGGTCCGGCTCGAAACCCAGGCCCTTCAGGATCGCGCTGGCCCGCCCCTCGGCCGACCAGGCGTCGATATCGGCCAGCCGCGCCTGCACCTCGGCGATGCGCAGGGGGTCGGCCGCGGTCTCGGCCTCGGCCAGCAGTGCCGCCCGCTCGGTGTCGGCGGCCAGCACCGTCTCCAGCAGCGAGACCTCCGACGCCGGCGCCTCCTGCGCGACGCCGCCGATCCGCGCGCGCTGCGGGATCGAGATCGTCCCGCCCTCCAGCGCCAGCTCGCCCCGGATCAGCCGGAAAAGCGTGGTCTTGCCCGTCCCGTTGCGGCCGACGAGGCCCACCTTGTGCCCGGTCGGAATCGTGGCCGAGGCGCCCTCGAACAGGGGGCGGCCTTCGATGGAATAGGTGATGTCTTCGATCTTCAGCATCCCCCCGCCATGCCGCAGCCCGCGGCCAAGGTCAACGGCCGCCCGCCGCCCGCCCCGGCCTTCCTCTTGACGGAAATACCCCGGGGGAGTCTCAGGCCGCGCCGGAGACGGGGGCGGCGCGCCCATCTTTTCTTTGCCGTCGGCCCGTGCTAGCAGCGCCGCCATCAGAACGGGCCAGCAGGCCCCCCGCAAGATGGAGAGCCAGATGGCCACCGAACGCACGCTGTCGATTGTCAAGCCCGACGCGACCAGGCGCAACCTGACCGGCAAGATCGTTGCCAAGTTCGAGGAGGCCGGGCTTCGCGTCGTCGCGTCCAAGCGCATCCACCTCACGCCCGCCCAGGCCGGCGCCTTCTATGCCGAGCACAAGGAACGCCCGTTCTATGGCGAGCTGTGCAGCTTCATGGCCTCCGAGCCGGTGGTGGTGCAGGTGCTGGAAGGCGAGGGCGCCATTGCGAAGAACCGCGAGGTGATGGGCGCGACCGATCCGGCCCAGGCCGCCGAAGGCACGATCCGCAAGGATTTCGCGCTGTCGAAGGGCGAGAATTCGGTCCATGGCTCCGACAGCCCGGAATCGGCGACGCGCGAGATCGCCTTCTTCTTCTCCGGCCTCGAAATCGTCGGCTGAACCCGGCCGCGACGGCGCGGCGACGGTTTCCCCGATCAGGGCGACCGCTCATCGCGCCGCCGCTCGACGACACCCAGACGCGAAAGGGCCGCCTCCAGATCGGAGCGGCCCTTTTCCTCACTGCCGCGGATGCCGGCCCTGATCGCATCGAAACGGGCGCGCAACCCCGCCTTTTCCTCGCCCCGGGCATCGTTCCAGGGCCGGCCCTGCAAGCCCATCACCAGCACGTAATAGCCGATGAAATGCGGCTGGGCGCCGGACAGGAGAAGCCGCCGGTAGGCCTCGTCCGGGCCGAGGGCACGGATTTCCGCCGCCGTGCGGATACCGGCGCGGGCAAAGGCCGCCTCCGAGGCAGGGCCGAGATTGGCGATGGATGAGACGGGATCGGACGGCGCTGGATCGGGTTGGGCGCGATCGGACACGGCGGAGGTCCGTGAAGACTGGATGGGACCAGCCTCGCGTCCAGTTCCGGCGCCGTCAAGTGGATCGCGGGATCCGGGCAGTGCCGGCCATCGTGGCCGTTTCACCGATCACAACGCGGCGGCCCGAACCCCGGTCGCGGCGGCCTTCGGGCCGCGCTCCACCGGGGGCCGGGCGAGGCTGCGGCCCGGCGCGTTTGGCGGGCCGCGGTCGGGCGGGACCCGCGCGGCCGGGGCCGG
>JBDHSO010000110.1:0-13205 GCA_039808125.1 Rhodobacter sp.
AATATCGCCGGCAGCGGCCGCACGGCCGCCCGCCGGATCAGCCGGCTGGAAACCCGCCCGGCAACCTCGCATGAGGCCACGATGCTGAACCTCGCCCCCCGCGCACCGGTACATGTCGCCGAAGGCGTGACCTTTGTCGACGGTCAGCCGCTGGCGGCGTTCCGGTCGGTCTTTCCGGCAGCGCGCTTTCCCGATCTGCCGGCCGCCCTCGCGCGGCACAATGCGGTCACGGCGGCGCTGGCCGATTGCGGGCTGACCGACTACACCCGCGCCGAAACCCGGCTGACCGCCAAGCTGGCGGATCCGGTGCTGGCGGTCGCGCTGCAGGTGCAACAGGGCGCCCCGGTGCTGCGCTCGGTCGCGGTGAATGTCGATGCCGCCGCGGTGCCGGTCGAATTCGGCACCACCTGGTTTGCCGGCGACCGGGTGACGCTGACGGTCGATCCCGATCAGACCTGAGGCCGGCGGGCAGATGCCGGCCTTTTGCCGCCCGTCAGGCAACCGCGTCCGGCAAGGCGCTTGGCAGGGCCGTGCAAACGTCCTATGCGGCAGGGAATGCCGGAGGCCCCCATGAAGCAGCAGACCCTGACCATGCAAGATGCCCAGACCACCGCCAAGATGCTCTCCGAGGCCCTGCCCTACCTGCAACGCTATGCCGATGCCGTGGTGGTGGTGAAGTTCGGCGGCAATGCCATGGGCGACGATGCCGCCATGGCGGAATTCGCCCGCGACATCGTGTTGATGAAACAGGTCGGCGTGCATCCGGTCGTGGTCCATGGCGGCGGGCCGATGATCAATGAGATGCTGACGAAGCTGGGCATCCGGTCCGACTTCGTGAAGGGCAAGCGCGTCACCGACAAGGCAACGGTCGAGGTGGTCGAGATGGTGCTCTCCGGCCTCGTCAACAAGCGGATCGTGCAGGCGATCATGGATGCCGGCGGCCGCGCGGTCGGCATTTCGGGCAAGGACGACGACCTGATGGTCTGCGAACCCGACGATCCCGAACTCGGCTTCGTCGGCCGCCCGGTCGAGATGAACGTGCAGGTCCTGCGCGATCTCTACAGTGCCGGGATCATCCCGGTCGTGGCGCCTGTGGCGACCGGGATGAAGGATAACGAAACCTTCAACGTCAACGGCGACACCGCGGCCGGCGCCATCGCCGGCGCGCTGAAGGCCGACCGCCTGCTGCTGATGACCGATGTCGCAGGGGTGAAGGATGCCAGCGGTCAGGTGATGACCCAGCTTTCGCCTGAAGAGATCCGCCGGCTGACGGCCGAAGGCACCATTTCCGGCGGAATGATCCCCAAGACCGAAACCGCCCTCAGGGAGATCGAGGAAGGCGCGCGCGCCGTCACCATCCTCGATGGCCGCATCCCGAATGCCGCCCTGCTCGAACTCTTCACCGATCACGGCGCCGGCAGCCAGATCCGCGCGACCGAACCGCGGGTGAAACCGCGCGTGAAACGCTGACAAAGGGTCGGCTCCGGCGCGGCGCAAAGCCCCGCGCCACCCCATTCTGGATGCGGGGCTGCCCCGCCCCTTCCTCTTGACCCAAATACCCCGGGGTGCGGGGCGGCGCCCCGCGGATCGGGATGCGAACATGACCCTCGTCGACCTCGATGCGCTGCTGGCGCCGCATCACCTCGCAATTCTCGGCGGATTCCGACCCGGACCGGAGGACGGCGGCCTGCCCCCGGGCACCCGCACCCTGCTGCTGCTCGGCCCGCGCGAGCCCGGGTTCTGGCCGCATCTGACCGCGCAGCCGGAATGGGACGGCGCCCCCGATCCGGTGGACCGCTGGTCGCGCCGGGTGATCGGGCGGATCGCCTGCGATCTGGGCGCCAAGGCGCTGTTTCCCTTCGGCGGTCCGCCCTGGCACCCGTTCTATCGCTGGGCCTTGCGCAGCGGCCGCACCTTTGAAAGTCCGGTGCGCCTCTTGGTGCATGACCGGCAAGGCCTCCTGGTCAGCTTTCGCGGCGCGCTGGCGCTGAAGGAGGAGGTCGCGGTTGCCCCGGGCACGAACCCCTGCGCCGGATGCGCCGCGCCCTGCCTCGCCGCCTGCCCGGCCGGCGCGCTGGGGCCTGCGGGCTACGATCTGCCGCGCTGCCATGCCTGGCTGGACACACCGGCCGGAGAGGCTTGCCTTTCAGGGGGTTGCCTCGTTCGCCGCGCTTGCCCGGTCTCGGCCACCTATGCAAGGATGCCGGAACAATCGGCCTATCACATGAGGCAGTTCCACCGATGAAGCGCCTGATCCTGACCCGGCACGCAAAGTCCAGCTGGGACGATCCCATGATGTCAGACCACGACCGGCCGCTGAACGAACGCGGCAGGGCAGCCGCGGCCGATCTGGGGCAATGGCTGGCCTCGCGGGGTTATGTGCCGCAAGAGGTGCTGTGCTCGGATGCGCTGCGCACCCGCGAGACCTTTTCCGGCATCGCCCCCGCCCTGCCCGCCGCGCCGGCACCGGAGTTGAAACCGGCGCTCTACCACGCGGGGCCGGACGTGATGATGGCTGTGCTGAAACACGCCACGGCCGATACGGTGATGATGCTGGGCCACAACCCCGGAATCGCCGAATTCGCGCATCGCCTTGTGGCCAAGACGCCGATGTCGGGCGACTTTACCCGTTATCCCACGGGCGCGACGCTGGTGGTGGATTTCGATATCGACGGCTGGGCCGATCTGCGCTTCGGCCAGGGCATCACCGTAGACTTCATCGTCCCGCGCGAAATCGCCATCTGACACGGCCCCTGCGCGCATCTGACGGCACGCATGCCGGCCGACAGATGCGCAAACCGGGCCGGACGCGCGGTCTGGCCCGGTTTGCGGCACATTTTCGTCGTTTCAGTGTCCGAGGATCTGGCTCAGGAACAGCTTCGTCCGCTCGCTCTGCGGATTGTTGAAGAATTCCTTCGGCTCGTTCTGCTCGACGATCTGGCCCTGGTCCATGAAGATCACCCGGTTCGCTACCGCCTGGGCAAAGCCCATCTCATGGGTGACGCAGAGCATGGTCATGCCCTCTTCCGCCAGTTCGATCATGGTGTCGAGCACCTCCTTGATCATCTCGGGGTCAAGGGCCGAGGTCGGCTCGTCGAACAGCATGATCCGCGGCTTCATGCAGAGCGACCGCGCGATGGCGACGCGCTGCTGCTGACCGCCCGAAAGCTGACCGGGGTATTTGTGCGCCTGCTCGGGGATTTTC
The DNA here is from genome assembly GCA_039808125.1 of Rhodobacter sp. Lineage (GTDB taxonomy): Bacteria > Pseudomonadota > Alphaproteobacteria > Rhodobacterales > Rhodobacteraceae > Pseudogemmobacter. The sequence continues at coordinate 3,206 of JBDHSO010000110.1, forward strand.
ACCTTCGACAGGAAGTGCATCGCCGTCTCTTCGGCCTCGCGCTTCGGGATCTTGCGCACCCAGATCGGCGCGAGCGTGCAGTTTTCCAGGATCGTCAGATGCGGGAAAAGGTTGAAGTGCTGGAACACCATCCCGACTTCGGACCGCACCCGGTCGATGTTCTTCAGATCCGAGGTCAGTTCGGTGCCATCCACCACGATCTGGCCGGACTGGTGTTCCTCCAGCCGGTTGATGCAGCGGATCAGCGTCGACTTGCCCGATCCCGAAGGGCCGCAGATCACGATCCTTTCGCCGCGCATCACGGTCAGATTGATGTCGCGCAGCACATGGAATGTGCCGAACCACTTGTTCATGTTGCGGATTTCGACCGCGATCTCGTCCGAGACCTGCATTCTCTGTGCTTCGGCCATGGGGTCCCCTTAGCGGTGGTCGGTTTTCAGTTTGCGTTCGAGATACATAGAATAGCGCGACATGCCAAAGCAGATCACGAAAAAGATCACGCCGACGAAGATGTAGGGCTCCCAGTAGATGCCCTTCCACGAGATATCTGCGCGCACGGTCATGGTGACGCCGCGCAGCGGGTCCAGAAGGCCGACGAAGGAGACCAGCGTGGTGTCCTTGAACAGCCCGATGAAGGTCGAGACGATACCCGGAATCGAGATCTTCAGGGCCTGCGGCATGATGATCAGCCGCTGTGCCTGCCAATAGTCCAGCGCCAGCGCGTCGGCCGCCTCGTACTGGCCGCGCGGCAGGGCCGCGAGACCGCCGCGCACGACCTCGGCGATATAGGCGGCCGAAAACAGCGAGGCGAGGATGATGACGCGCAGGATCAGGTCGAAGTTGGTCTGCGGCGGCAGGAAATAGGCCAGCAGCAGCGAGGCCGTGAACAGCAGCGTGATGAGCGGCACGCCCCGGATGAATTCGATGAAGCCCACCGAAAGGGTTTTCACCAGGAACATGTCCGAGCGGCGGCCGAGCGCCAGCAGGATACCCAGCGGCAGCGAGGCCGCGATGGCGGTGACGCCGATCACGATGGCCAGAAGGAAGCCGCCGAACTGGTCCGAACTGACGGGCCCCAGGCCCAGCGGCATGCTGGCCGCAAGCGTCTTCGTCAGCCACGGGTGGACGAACAGCAGATAGGCGCCAAGCGCCAGCAGCCCGCCGAAGACGCCGATGCCGGCAGCACGGCTGCGGGCCGCCTGAAAGGTACCGATCGCCGCCAGCACCGCGCCCACACCCAGAACGGAGGCGAAGGGAAAGTCCCACAGCATCGACATGTTCAGGTTCAGCGCCCAGCTGACCGCGCTCATCAGCGCAATGAGGCACCAGACCACCACCGAGATCACCCAGATCACCGCCGAGACCAGCGCGCCGAGAACCTTTGCCACCAGGCCGCCATCCCGGCCGATGCCGGGGTAGAAATCGGCCTCCGAGAACTTGGCCAGGAAGTCGGCGCTGATATCGCTCAGATAATGCAGCAGCGCGGCGGCGACAAAGGCCGCGCCGATGGCGGCGATGACGGCATAGATCAGGTTCAGCGTCCGGTCTTCCAGCTTGCCATAGAGGCGACCGAAGACGATCCCCACCACCACCGCAAGAATGACGGAAAGATAGGTCCAGATCTGGCCGCCCCAGAGCAGGAAGAGCGCCACGAAAGGATAGGCCAGCGTGACCCAGATCAGCAGCTTCGGCCGGTTCCAGGCCAGCAGGATCAGCGCGGCCATCAGCACCGTCGTCACCGCCGTGACCGTGCCCGGGCTGGACAGCGCCAGCAGGACAAGCACCGTCACCGCGCCGACAACGGCGGTCATGATCGCGGATTTGCGGTTGTTCCAGAACAGCACCGGCGACAGGGCGACCAGCAGCAGGCCGGCGGTCAGAACGGGGCGCCAGTAATAGGGCGGCGGATAGAAGCCGAAGAGATACTGATGCCAGCGCGCCCGGATGACGGCCCAGCAGGCGCCGGAGGTGCCGCCCTCGGCGATCACGATCTCGCGGCATTCCCGCAGCGACCCGGCATTCCAGACCGAATGCCACCACCAGGGAAAGGCGCTCCAGATCATCCAGACGATCACCGCCAGGGAAATCACCGTCAGCACCGTGTTCACCCAGCCGGCGAACAGGTTCTCGCGCGCCCATTTTATCATGCCGCGCTCGGACGGCGGCGGGGGTTCGGCGGCCAGCATGGCCGAACGGACATAGGGCTTCATCGCAGCGTCGATTTCGGGAGTGGACATCTCAGCGCTCCTTCAGCTTCACGGCGGCGTTGAAGACGTTCATCATCGAAGAGATGATCAGACTGATCGTCAGATAGATCAGCATCATCAGGAGCATGCACTCCAACTCGCGCCCGGTCTGGTTCAGCGTGATGCCGCCCAGCGTTCCGCGCAGGTCCAGATAGCTGACCGCGATGCCAAGCGAGGTGTTCTTCGTCAGGTTCAGATACTGGCTGATCAGCGGCGGGATGATCACCCGCAGCGCCTGCGGCAGGATCACCAATTTCATGGTGCGCCCGGGGCGCAGGCCCAGCGCGAAGGCGGCCTCGGACTGGCCGCGGGAAATCGCCATGATTCCGGCGCGGACGATTTCGGCGATGAAGGCGCCGGTATAAAGCGACAGCGCGATCAGCAGCGCGGTGAAGGAATGCATCACCTGGATGCCGCCCTGGAAGTTGAAGCCCCTCGACACGCCGTTTTCATTGGCCGGAAACGCCGGCACCTCAAGGTGGAAGCCCATGGCCCAGAGCAGCAGGATCGTGGGCAGGAACAGGATCAGCAGCGATTGCCACCATGTCGTCGGGCGCCGTCCGGTATCCTCCTGGATGCGATGGGCCCGTCGCAGCAGCAGCCGGTTGGCATAGATCGAGGCGGCGATGACGGCCAGCGTGGCAAGAACCGACAGGCTGACCGGCACTGTCGCCACCTCGATCGTGCCAAGGGGCCGGTCGAGCAGCGGCTCGGGAATGTTGGTGCCGCGGTTGGTGATCGCGACAAGGCCGAACAGGATCTTGTGCTTGGCCGGATAGATGTCGTCGGCGGTGTCCGGTGTGGCCCAGCTGTCGACCATCTCCTGCGTGACCTTGAAATCCTTCGGTTCGGGCTGGGTTTCCGACACCACCACGAAGACGAGGATGATCCACAGCAGCAGGGGCACGTTGCGGAAGATCTCGACATAGATCGTCATCAGGCCGCTGACGATCCAGTTGCGCGACAGGCGCAGCACGCCGACGAAGACGCCGATGATCGTCGCCAGGATGCACCCCAGCACCGCGACAAGCAGGGTGTTCAGCAGGCCGACGATCACCGCCCGGCCGTGGGTGCTGTCGTTGGTATAGGGAATCAGGTGCTGCTCGATATCGTATCCGGCACGCACGTTCAGAAAGCTGAAGCTGATGTCCTTGCCCTTCTGCGCAAGGTTCTGGATGACGTTGTCCGCCAGCCAGCCCACGAACAGCAGGAACAGGAACAGCACGACGATCTGGATGGTGAACGCGCGAAACCGCGTGTCGTAAATGAGCATGGAAAGGCGGAAGCCGTCCTTCGGCGCCTCGCCGGCATCGTTGGCTATTGCCATGTCTTACCCCCTGTGCCCGTTCCTGTCCGGCGTTCGCGCCGGTTATGCCGTGCCGCCCTGCCGGGTGGCCGTGGAATTCGGGCTATATATGTTGGAAGGCGCGCGCCCTTTCAGGCGCGCGCCCCATTTCGCTCAGCGCAGCGGCCAGGCGTATTGCAGGCCGCCCTGGGTCCACAGGGCGTTCAGGCCCCGGGCCAGACCGATCGGCGTGGCCGATCCGATATTGGCCTCGAAAATCTCGCCGTAGTTGCCGCTGGCGGCGATGGCGTTCTTGGCCCAGTTGTTGTCGAGGTCGAACATCTTGCCCATGTCGCCTTCAAGGCCAAGAAGGCGGCGCACTTCGGGGTCGGTCGTCGACGAGGCCACTTCCTCGATATTGGCCTTGGTGATGCCCTTCTCCTCGGCGATCAGCAGCGCGAAGAAGGTCCAGCGGACGATATCGGCCCACTGGTTGTCGCCGTGGCGAACGACCGGGCCGAGCGGCTCCTTGGAGATGATCTCGGGCAGGATGATGTGGTTCGCCGGATCGGCCATGGTGGCACGCGCCGCGGCAAGGCCCGAGGCGTCCGTGGTATAGGCATCGCAGGCACCGGCCAGATACTGACGCTGCGCCTCGCTGTCGTCCTGCACCGTGACCGGGGTGTAGGTCATGTTGTTGGCCTTGAAGAAGTCGGCCAGGTTCAGTTCCGTCGTGGTGCCGGTCTGGATGCAGACCGTCGCCCCGTCAAGTTCCTTGGCCGAAGAGACGCCGAGGTCCTTCTTCACCATGAAGCCCTGGCCGTCGTAGTAGTTGATCGCCACGAAGTCGAGCTTCAGGTCCACGTCGCGGGTGAAGGTCGCGGTCGAGTTGCGGACAAGCAGGTCCACCTCGCCCGAAGACAGCGCGGTAAAGCGGGTCTCGCCGGTGGTGGGCACGAATTTCACCTTGGTCGGGTCGCCCAGAACGGCAGCGGCGACGGCGCGGCACAGATCGACGTCGAAACCCACCCAGGTGCCGCTGGCATCGGCCATGCCGAACCCGGTCAGGCCGGTGTTCACGCCGCAGATCATCTCGCCCCGGGCCTTGACGTCTTCCAGCGTGGTGGCCATCGCCGCGCCCGCCAGAACCGTGCTTGCGGCCAGTGCGCCGAGAAATACCGACTTTTTCATTCAGTTACCCTTCCTGATGTGCCGCCCCATTCGTGCGGGCGGCTGTTTGTTTTCTACCCTGCAGGTGCAGGGAATGGGGCTTTCGGCCCCGAACCGGGGCGCCCCAGTGCCCGACAGTTTCGGCTAAAGCGTTTTGGATGGTCAAGAGCGCATCGCCCGGAGCGAGAAAATTGTCTGTTTTCCCGATACGGTCCCTTCCCCGCGGCCGCAGGACCGGACCGGCTGCGGAAAAAGGGCGGTCAGCCACACGACCGGAAGAACCGGCAGGCCTGCAGAAACGCGGCCCGGCGCCGCGCCCCGGCGGCGGCGGCCTCGGCATCCTCGCCCCAGAGTTCGGCCTGCCAGTCCTCGTCGATCCGGCTCAGCGCCCAGGCCTCCTCGGGGCCGATGCGTCCCCGGATCACCGCCAGCGCCAGCACCAGGCTGCCCGACAGGGTTACAAGGTCGTGGAAGGCCGCAAGGCGAAACGGGTCGAGCCCGGCCACCTCTGCCGCAAGCCGGGCAAGGCTGGCCGCCGGCTGCGCGGCCGGCATCACCCCCGTCGTCACCGCAAGCGGCGCGTCAAGCGCCTCGGCCGCCCAGAGCAGCAGCGGATCCCAGGCCGCGGCCTGCCGCGCAACCAGGGCCGGCGGTTCGGCCGCGCGATGGCAAAGCAGGTCGTTGCCGCCATATTCGGCCAGCATCGCCGCGACCTCGGCCTGCTGCACCGACAGCTTGTCGATGGCGGAATTGGCCGCGCGGGTGGCGGGCATGGTCTCGGGGTCGATCCGGTCGCCCTGCGCCGCCCATTCCGCCGCGACATCCTCGGCCATGGCGCGGGTGGGCAGGATCAGCGGCGCCTTCGCCGGCGTCCGCACCGCGCGGCCGTCCAGCCGGACGGCAAAGCCCGCGCCCTCGGGTTCGACCGTGGCCGAGGTCCAGAAACGTTTCGGGGTCCAGCCGGTCATCGGATGCTCTCGAACGGATCTTCGGGCACGTCGCCTTCCTTCCAGTCCAGCGCCTTCCAGGTGCGGGCCATGTGTTCGGGCAGCGGCGCGGTGAAAGTCATGTACTCCCTGGTGATCGGGTGCTCGAACCCGATCCGGCGGGCATGAAGGTGCAGTTTCTTCGACAGATCGCCCCCGACCGAGGCGCCCCAGCCATCGCCCGGGTTATGCGCGTCCGAACCGCCATACTTGCCGTCACCCAGGATCGGATGGCCGATCTCGGCCATATGGGCGCGCAACTGATGGGTGCGCCCCGTCACCGGCTCCAGCGCCATCCAGGCCAGCCGGCTGCCAAGAAACCACAGCGTGAAATAATCGGTCTGCGCCCGCTTGGCGTCGGGGTGGTCCTTGGCCTTGGCGGGATGGATGCAGATCATCTTCTCGCCCTCGCCGCCCCGGCCATGACCCGAGGCCTTTTCAAGGAAGAACTTGATCGAGCCCTGCTTCGGATTCGGCGCGCCCGCCACCACCGCCCAGTAGACCTTGCGCGTCAGCCGGTGGCGCAGCGCCTCGGACAGCGCACGCGCCACCCGGTCCGTGCGGGCCAGCAAGAGAAGGCCGGAGGTATCCTTGTCCAGCCGGTGCACCAGCTTCGGCCGGTCCTTGTAGCCGAATTTCAGCGCCTCGCTCAGCCCGTCGACATGGCGGCTGCCCTGCCCCGACCCGCCCTGCGACGGCAGGCCCGGCGGCTTGTTCAGGACGATGATATGGTCGTCCTTCCACAACACGCTGTCCTGGATCATCTTTACATCGGCCGGGCTGATCCCCTCGGCGCGCGGCCGCGGCTCTGCCTCGCCCTCGGGCAGGGGGGGGACCCGAACGGTCTGGCCGGGCGCCACGCGGTCGCTGGCCTTGGCCCTTGCGCCATCGACGCGCAATTGCCCCGTGCGGCACATCTTTTCCACCGCACCCTGCGTCAGTTGCGGAAAGCGGCGCTTGAGCCAGCGGTCGAGGCGGCCCTCGCCCTCGTCCTGGCCAATGGTCAGCAGGCGAACCCCGGTCATGCGAAAACCCCGCGCACAAGATGCAGCGCCAGCACAAGGGCGCCAAGGGACAGGACCAGCGTCAGCGCGACATAACCAAGGGCAAGCCCCTGCTCGCCCCGTTCCCACAGCGTGACCGTATCGAGCGAGAAGGCCGACAGCGTGGTGAAGCCGCCGAGCAGGCCGGTCATCAGCAGCGGCGCATGGCGCATGCCGCCCTTTTCCGCCAGCACGACGACCAGCGCGCCCATCAGGAACGACCCGACGACATTCACCGTCAGGGTGCCGACCGGAAAACCCAGACCGAAAAAGCGCCCGGTGGCGACATTCGTCATGTATCGCAGCACGGAACCGGCGGCGCCGCCGATGGCAACCTGAAGGATCGAGGACAAGCTGAACATGCGGCGGACCTATGCGGCGGGGGGGTGGCTGTCAACATCCCCCGGCCGGCCGGCGCCGCGCCGCGCGGCATCATGTTCGGGATCGGCGCCGGGAACGGGATCGTAGCCATGCCCGCCCCAGGGATGGCAGCGGCAGATCCGATGCGCGGCAAGGACGCTTCCCTTCCATGCCCCGTGCCGCTCCAGCGCCTCCATCGCATAGGCCGAGCAGGTGGGCTGAAAACGGCAGCCGTGGCCGACCCAGGGGCTGAGAACCAGCCGATAGGCGCGGATCGGCAGCGAAACCACCAGGGCAAGCGGGGTCATGGCGCGGCCCTGCCGGCGCGGTCCTCGCCCCGGGGGCGCGGCGGCCGGTGGACCGAGGCCAGCGCCGCCCGCAGGTCGTCCAGAAGCGCGGCATAGGGCCGGGTCACGGTCGCGCCGGGGCGCGCGACCAGAACATAGTCCCAGCCGGCGCGGCCAAGTTCGGGCAGCAGGGCGCGGGCGGCCTCGCGCAGGCGGCGGCGGGCGCGGTTGCGGGTGACGGAATTTCCGGTCTTCTTCGAGGCCGTAAAGCCCATCCGCATCGCGGCCTCGCCATCGCCGCGGTCGCGCGCCTGGAGCAGGAACGAGGCCGTGCCCTGCCGCCGCGCCGAGGCCGCCTTCAGGAAATCGGCCCGCTGCGGGATGACCGGAACCGGCCCCGGCGGCGGCTGATCCGGCCGCCGTGCCGCAGCCCGCGGACAAACGGAAACCGCCGGAGGCGCGGCGGGCGCTTCGGCGGTCTGCCTGTCTGCCCTGGCCTCCGGCGGCGTCATGCTTTGGTCCTCTCGCCCCTCATCCGCCTGTGCGGCGGCAAGGGGCGGATGATCAGGCCGACAGGACCTTGCGGCCCTTGGCGCGGCGGGCTGCCAGCACCAGACGGCCGCCCTTGGTCGCCATGCGGGCGCGGAAGCCGTGGCGGCGGGCACGAACCAGGTTCGAGGGTTGATAGGTGCGCTTCATGGCGGCCTTCCTTCTGTCTTGCGGCACCGCCATCCGGCGGCGGCCTCGGCCCCTGCGGGCGGTGTTGCGGACATCCCGCCCGGCCGGGATTCGCACCCGGGGACAGGGATCGGTGATCTGAAGCCCGCCCTATAAGTCGCCCGCAGCCGCAAGTCAACGCATCCACAGTGGCGGACAGGCAAGAATTCCCCACCCTTGCGCAACTCTCCCATCCTGTTTTTTGGCGCATCTCTTTGCTAGATCAGAAAGGAGACGGAGACCAGCCGCAAGGGCCGGGCATCCGCCACCCTGGCCGGAGGAGAACGGAGCGGTGCAAGCGTGACTGACAGGACCGGGCGGGTACGGTTTTTCCGGTCGCTTTCGGGGCGCCTGCTGTTTTTGACGCTTGCCTTCGTGATCCTGGCGGAAGTGCTGGTCTTCGTTCCCACCATCGCCCGCTACCGTGCCGATTTCATGATGCAGCGGCTGAAGCTGGCGCAGATCGCCGCCTTGACGCAGCTTGCCTCGGATACCGGCGTTTCCCCCGAACTCGAAGCCGAGCTTCTCGCCAATGCCGAGGTCTACAACGTGGTGCTGCGGCGCAACGACGTGCGCGAGCTTGTGCTGTCATCGCCGGTGCCGGGGCCGGTCCATGCCGATTACGACCTGCGCACCTCGGGGCCCTGGACGCTGATCCGCGACGCGGCGATCACCCTGGCCGATCCGGTGAACCGCATCGTCCGGGTGATCGGAAACCCCGTGCAGGAAGGCGGGCAACTGATCGAGATCACCATGCAGACCGCCCCCCTGCGCGAGGCGATGCTGGTCTATGCCGGGCGCATCCTGCTGCTGTCGGCGGCGATCCTGGCCGGGCTGGCAGCGCTGCTCTATATCGCGGCAGAGCGGCTGATCCTCGGCCCGATCCGCCGCGTGGTGCGCAGCATGCTGCTGTTCGCCGAGAACCCCGAGGATCAGCGCCGCATCATCCAGCCCGCCGCCCGGGTGGGCGAATTGCGCAATGCCGAGGAGGCGCTGGCCGAGATGCAGCGCCAGCTGATCGGCGCGCTGCGCCAGAAGGAGCGGCTGGCGCAACTGGGCGGCGCAGTGGCCAAGATCAGCCACGATCTGCGCAACATCCTGACCACCGCCCAGCTTTTCGCCGACCGGCTGGAGGATTCGGCCGACCCCGCCGTCGCCCGGGCGGCGCCGAAGCTCGTCGGCTCGATCACCCGCGCGGTCTCGCTCTGCGAGGCGACGCTGGCCTTCGGCAAGGCCGAGGAGCCGCCGCCGCGGCTGACCCGGTTTCCCATCGCCGCGCTGGCCGCCGAGGTGGCAGAGGGCGAAGGCCTGGGTCCGGATGCCGCGCCCGGCGGCCTTGTCACCTGCCTGATCGACATCCCCCCGAACCTGATCCTGCGCGCCGACCGCGAACAGCTTTACCGCGTGCTCGCAAACCTCATGCGCAACGCGCGCCAGGCGATCGAGGCCACCGGCGAGGCCGGCACCATCGAGATCGCCGCCGGCGAGGGCGAGGCGGAATGGTGGATCCGGGTGGGCGATACCGGCCCGGGCCTGCCGCCGCGCGCCCGCGAACATCTGTTTGCCGCCTTCCAGGGCAGTACCCGCCGGGGCGGCACCGGCCTCGGCCTCGCCATCGCGGCCGAACTGGTGCGCGGGCATGGCGGGCGGATCGACCTGCTGCGCACCGATGCCGAGGGGACCGAATTCATGATCCATCTGCCAAAGGATGCCGCCCTGGCGCCCGGCACCTCCGAGGATTGACCTCAGGCCCGGGAGCAGCCGGCCCGCAGGCAGGAATTTTCGTTTTCGCTCTTGCCATCCCGCGCGGCGGGGGCTACATGCCCCGCCACAGTGGACCCGTAGCTCAGCTGGATAGAGCACCAGACTACGAATCTGGGGGTCGGGCGTTCGAATCGCTCCGGGT
>JBDHSO010000111.1:0-13158 GCA_039808125.1 Rhodobacter sp.
CGGTCGTCAGCACCTCGACCGCCATATCCGCGAGGCTGGCGGTCACAGGACACGCACCGCGGCCAGAACCTCCTCGGCATGGCCCTTGACCGAGACCCTCGGCCAGACCTGCGCGATCCGCCCGGTGCCATCGATCAGGAAGGTGGTGCGGGTGATACCCATGAAGGTCTTGCCATACATGCTTTTCTCGCCCCAGACGCCGTATTCCTCGCAGGTCCGGCCGTTCTGGTCCGAGGCCAGAATCACCGTCAGGCCGTGTTTGCGGCAGAACTTGTCATGCGCGGCGACGCTGTCCTTCGAAATGCCGATGACCGTCGCCCCGGCGGCCGCGAAATCACCGGCGAAGCGCGAGAAATCCTGCGCCTCCAGCGTGCAGCCGGGGGTATCGTCGCGCGGGTAGAAATACAGCACCACCTTGCCGGGCCGCAGCGCCGAAAGCGTGACGCTGCCGCCGCCGTCGCGGGGCAGGGTGAAATCGGGGGCGGTTTCGCCGGGATCGGGCATGGGCGGCTCCTTGCCGGTTGGTGGGGTGCGGTCTGGTCTGGTTGCCTTCCCTGAAGCATAAAGGCAAGGAGCAGGTGCGGGGCAAGGGCGTCAGAACCGAAGACCGGCACGGAAGGCAGAAGACGGCGGTGACACAGGACGATGTCGATGACGGCGGCGGGGCCGCGGGGCAGGGCGCTCCGGCACGGCAGCCGTCCGGACGCGCGCCGCGGCCCGGCCGGAGGGCAGGACGACGAACCGCATCGCTGGCGGCGCTTGTTCTGGTGGTGGCGCTTCTGGCGGCGGGGGTCGGGCTGGCCGGGCTTGTGCTGACCGGGCGCACACTGGCCCTGCCGGTCTGGGCGGTGGCCGAGATCGAGACCCGGCTCAACCGCACCCTCGCCGCCTCGCATCTGCCGCCGGGCGCGGTGCTGTCGCTGGGCGGCGTTTCGGTCGCCGTCGACCGGGACCTGACGCCGCGGCTTCTGCTGCGCGACCTGCGGCTGGTGCAGGCCTCGGGCGCCTCGATCCTGTCCCTGCCCGAGGTGCGGGTGACGATGGACGGCGGCGCGCTGATGCGCGGGCAGATGCGGCCGGCGACGTTACGGCTGACGGGCGCGCGGATCTCGGTCACGCGGGATGCCGAGGGGCGGCTGTCGCTGGCCTTCGGTGGCCTGTCGGGCGCCCCGGCCTTGCGCAGCCCCGCCGAGATCCTCGATGCGCTGGACAGGATGTTCTCGACGCCGGCGCTGGCCGGGCTGCGCCGGATCGAGGGCGATGCGCTGTCGCTGTCGCTTTCGGATGCCCGGGCGGGCCGCACCTGGGAGGTGGGGGACGGCCGGCTGGTGATCGAGAACGGCGCGGAGGGCATCGCGGCCGAACTGGGCCTGACGCTGCTGACCGGCACCGCACCGGCGCAGGCGCGGCTGATGCTGGAAACCTCGAAAGCCGACAGTTCGGCGCGGCTGGAGGCGACGGTGGACCGGGTGGCGGCGGTCGATCTGGCGGCACAGGCGGCGCCGCTGGCGGCGCTTGGTCTTCTCGACGCGCCGATTTCGGGCGCTCTGTCGGGCGGGCTGCTGCCCGATGGCACGGTGGGGCCGATGTCTGGCCATCTTTCCATCGCGGCCGGCACCCTGCGCGCGGGTGGCATGGCGACGCCGGTGGCCTTCGACGCGGCCGATCTGGCGCTGTCCTACGATCCCCGGGCGCAACGGGTCACGCTCGACGGCCTGTCGGTCGAAAGCCCGTCGCTGAAGGTTTCGGCCCGGGGCACGGTCGATCTGCTTGACGATGCCGGCGCGCCGGCACGGCCGGGCGCGCTGCCGACGGCGCTGGTCGCGCAATTCGCCATTTCCGAGGTCATGGCGGATTTCGAGGGCGTGTTCGAAACCCCCGTCCGCTTTACCGGCGGCGCGGCCGGCCTCAGGATCCGGCTCGATCCCTTCCGGGTCGAGATCGGCGAGATCCGGCTGTCGGACGGCGAGGATTACATGGCATTGAGCGGCGAGGTCGGCGTCGCGCCCGAGGACGGCTGGCAGGCGGCGCTGGATGTGGCGCTGAACCGGATCGACGCGCAGCGGCTTATCACGATCTGGCCGCTGTCGGTCGTGCCGAACACCCGCAGGTGGCTGGCCGAGAATCTGGACGAGGGCACCTTCACCGATGTGACGGCCAGCTTCCGCGGCGCGCAGGGGCACGAGCCGCGCTTTGCGCTGGACTATGATTTCCGCGGCGCCGAGGTCCGGGTGATCCGCACCCTGCCGCCGGTGAAGAAGGGCTATGGCCGCGCCGCGATCCAGGACAACAGCTATACGGTGGTGATCGAGGGCGGCCATGTCGCCCCGCCGCAGGGCGGCGACATCGACGTGTCGGGCACGGTGTTACGGGTGCCCGACATCCGCATCATTCCCGCGCCGGCCGAGCTGGATCTGCATGTGAACGCGACGCTGACCGCCACGCTGTCGCTCATGGATCAGGAGCCGTTCCGCTTTCTCAGCAAGGCCGGCCAGGCCGTCGATCTGGGCGAGGGCCGGGTGCGGCTGGTGGCGGAACTGGCCTTTCCGCTGGCGCCGAAGCTGATGCCGCAGGACGTGGCCTATTCCGTCACCGGCACGATCCGGGAGTTCCGCTCTGACCGGCTGGTGGCCGGGCGCAGCATCACCGCCCCGGAACTGGCAGTGGCGGTCACGCCGGCGGGCATGACGGTTTCGGGCACGGGCCGGTTCGGCAGCCTGCCCGTCACCGCGCGCTGGCGGCAGGATTTCGGCGCCGCGGCCAGGGGCCGGTCGGAGGTTGCGGGCTCGGCGCAGATCAGCGCCGAGCGGCTGGCGGATCTGGGCGTGACCCTGCCCGCCGGCTGGCTGTCGGGCGAGGCGACGGCGGAGTTCGACCTTAAGCTGACGAAGGACGCCCCGGCCGATCTTGTCCTGACATCGGCGCTGACCGGGATGCGGCTGTCGGTGCCGCAACTGTTCTGGTCCAAGGCCGCTGGCACGGCGGCAGAGCTTCGCCTGACGGCCCGGCTGGGCACGGCGCCCGAGGTGACGGCGCTGACGCTGACGGCCCCCGGTCTGACGGCCGAGGGGCGGATCACCACGAAAGCCGGCGGCGGCCTTGACCTTGCCGATTTCAGCCGCCTGCGCGCGGGCGGCTGGTTCGATGCGCCGGTGCAGGTGAAGGGCCTTGGCAAGGGCCGGACCGGCGTTGCCATCACCGGGGGCAAGATCGACCTGCGCGCCCTGCCGAAGGGCGGCGGCGCCTCTGCCGGCAGCGGCGGCGGTGCCATCGAGGTGCGGCTTGACCGGCTGGTCGTTTCCTCGGGCATCGCGCTGACCGGGCTGACGGGCAGTTTCCGCCCCTCGGGCGGCGGGCTGGACGGGAGGTTTGTCGCCGCGGTGAACGGGGCCGGGCGGGTTTCCGGCACCACGGTGCCCTGGCAGGGCGGCACGGCGGTGCGGCTGACCTCGACCGATGCCGGGCGGGTTCTGGCGGCGGCGGGCCTGTTCACCAAGGCCCGCGGCGGCACGCTGGATCTGACGCTGCAACCCTCGGGGTCCGGCCGCTATGCCGGGTTCGCGACGCTGAAGAGCTTTTCGGTGCAGGATGCCCCGGCGCTGGCGGCGATGCTGTCGGCCGCCTCGGTCATCGGCCTGCTGGAGCAGTTGAACGGGCAGGGCATCCAGTTCCAGGATGGCGATGTCGCTTTCGAGATCCGCCCCGAGGGGGTGGAGATCACCCGCGGCGCGGCGGTCGGCGCATCAATGGGGATTTCCTTCGCCGGGCTGTATCGGGCAAAGAGCGGCACCATGGACATTCAGGGCACCATCTCGCCAATCTATCTGCTCAACGGCATCGGCCGGCTGTTCTCGCCGCGCGGAGGCGAGGGGCTGTTCGGCTTCACCTACCGGCTGACCGGCCCCGCCTCGGCGATGCGCGTCAGCGTCAACCCGCTGTCGATCCTGACCCCGGGAATGTTCCGCGAGATTTTTCGCCGCCCGGCGCCCCGGCTGGAGGGGGATGGATGAAGCTTGCCGATTTCGATTTCGACCTGCCCGAGGCGCTGATCGCGACCCGGCCAGCCAGCCCGCGCACCTCGGCCCGGCTGCTGGTCGCCGAGGGAGAGGCGATCCGCGACCGCCATGTCCGCGATCTGGGCGACATGCTGCGCCCCGGTGACCGGCTGGTGCTGAACGACACCAGGGTGATTCCCGCCCGGCTGTTCGGCAGCCGCCGCCGCGGCGCGGCCGAGGCGAAGATCGAGGTCACGCTGCTGGAACCCGCCGCCGCCGGCGGCTGGCGGGCGCTGGCAAAGCCGCTGCGCAAACTGCGCGAGGGGGAGACGATCCGGTTTTCGCCCTCGCTTTCGGCGGTGGTGGCCGGGCGCGGTGAGGCGGATCTACGCCTTGTCTTCGATGCCGAGGGCGCGGCCTTCGACGCGGCGCTGGCCGAGGCCGGCGCCATGCCGCTGCCGCCCTATATCGCCGCGCGCCGCCCGGCCGACGATCGTGACCGCACCGATTACCAGACCGTCTTTGCCCGCCATTCCGGCGCCGTCGCGGCCCCCACCGCCGGGCTGCATTTCGATGCCGCCCTGCTGGCCGGCCTTGCCGCGAAGGGCGTGGAGTTCACCGAGGTCACGCTGCATGTCGGCGCCGGAACCTTCCTGCCGGTGAAGGTCGAGGACGTGACGACCCACCGCATGCATGCCGAATGGGGCCGCGTCACCGCCGCCGCCGCCACAGAGATCAACGCCACCCGCGCCGCGGGCGGGCGGGTGATCCCGGTCGGCACCACGGCGCTGCGGCTGATCGAAAGCGCCGCCACGCCCGAGGGGCAGCTTGCCCCCTGGGAGGGATGGACCGACATCTTCATCTATCCCGGCTACCGTTTCCGCGTCACCGATGCGCTGATGACCAACTTTCACCTGCCGAAGTCGACGCTTCTGATGCTCGTCTCGGCGCTGATGGGCAAGTCGAGGGTTGAACGCATCTACGATCATGCGGTGAAAGCGGGCTATCGCTTCTTCTCCTATGGCGATGCCTCGCTGCTGATTCCCTGACGGCGCCGCCCGCCGCTTTCCGCACGAAACCCGCAAGATCCCGCCCGGGCCGTTGCGGATGACCGAACCGAGTCCCGACCGAAGCGAACCCTCTGGGAGAAGGCCCGACATGCTGCGCGTCCTTGCGATGACCTGGCCCCTGCTGACGGGCGTCCTGCTGCTGATGGTGGGCAACGGGGTGCAGAGTTCGCTGCTGGGCATCCGCGGCACGCTGGAAAGCTTCTCGACCTTCCATCTGTCGCTGGTGATGTCGGCCTATTACCTCGGCTTTCTGCTCGGCTCGCGACTGGCGCCGATGATGATCCGCAATGTCGGCCATGTGCGGGTGTTCGCGGCGCTGGGATCGCTGATTTCGGCGGTGCTGGTGCTTTATCCGATGCTGGTCGACTGGCAGGTCTGGGCGATCATGCGGGTGGTCATCGGCTTTGCCTTCGCCGGCATCTACATCACCGCCGAAAGCTGGCTGAACAACACCGCCACGAACGAGACCCGCGGCCAGGCGCTCTCGGCCTATATGATCGTGCAGATGCTGGGCGCCGTGGCCAGCCAGGCGCTGCTCGCCGCGGGCGATCCCTTCGGCTACAGCCTCTTTCTCATCCCCTCGGTGCTGGTGTCGCTGGCCTTCCTGCCGCTTCTGCTGGCAACCGTGCCCGCGCCCACCTTCGACAGCGCGCAGCGGCTGGGATTTGTCGAACTGTTCCGCATCTCACCGCTCGCCGTGATTTCCATGCTGATTTCGGGCGGGGTCTTCTCGGCCATGTTCGGCATGGCCGCGGTCTGGGGCGCCCTGAGCCTGCTGTCGGTGCAGCAGATCGCGCTGTTCACCTCTTTCCTCTATGTGGGCGGGCTGGCGCTGCAATATCCGATCGGCTGGCTGTCCGACCGGGTGGACCGGCGCAAGATCATGCTGGGGCTGGCATCGGTCGCCGTCGTGGTGCTGGCGGTGGCAAGTTTCGTCGACCTGCCTTTCGGGGCGGCGCTGGGGGTGGCGGCGATCCTCGGCGGGATCAGCTATCCGATGTATGCGCTGATCATCGCCTATGCCAATGACTACCTGTCCAAGGAACAGATGGCGGCCGCCTCGGCCGGGTTGATCTTCCTGAACGGCTTCGGCGCGATCTTCGGCCCGCTGATCACCGGCTGGCTGATGGGGCAGGTGGGGCCGCACGGCTATTTCCTGTTCATGGGGGCGCTGTTCCTGGTCCAGGCCGGCTATATCGGCTGGCGGATGACGCGGCGGAGCGCGCCGCAGCAGACCGGCGCCTTCGTCGGCGTGACGCCGACCGTCTCGCCGGTGGCGGCGGTCGCGGTGCTGGAGGCAGCACCCGAGATCGGCCCTTCGCCCGAGAACCCGGAGGCGGCGGCGGCGGCGGCCGAGGCGCTTGTCATCAACCATGGCGCCGCTTCGGCCGGGACGACCGACAGGGATCCTGCGTCCTGAGGTTGCGCCCGCGCCCGCGCCCTGCCACGATGCGCAGAACGGCGGGGGAGGGGCGAGATGGCGGATCCGGTCGAGGTGCTTGATTTCTGGCTGGACGAGATCGGCCCCGAGGGCTGGTACGCCGGCACGGAATCGATCGACGAGGCCTGCGCCACGCGCTTTGCCGAGGACTGGCAAGCGCTCCATGACGGCGGCCTGGAACATTGGGCCGAAGGCACGGTGGGCACGCTGGCCTATCTGGTGATCGCCGACCAGTTCGCGCGCAACATTCACCGCGGCACGGCGCTGGCCTTTGCGACCGACCCGCAGGCCCGCGACGCGGCACGACGCGCCCTGGCCGAGGGCTGGGACATGGGCGCGCCGGAACCGGAGCGGCAGTTCTTCTACATGCCGTTCGAACATTCCGAGACCCTCGACGATCAGGATCTCGCCGTCCGCCTGATGGAGGAACGGATGGAGTCCAGTCCAGATTCGGCGCTGCATGCCCGTGCCCATCGCGAGATGATCCGCCGCTTTGGCCGGTTTCCCGGGCGCAATGCGGCACTTGGCCGGGAAAACACGCCGCAGGAGGCGGAATTTCTGGCCGAGGGCGGTTATCCCGCGCTGGTGCGCGCGATGCGCGCCAGCCATGCGCCAGACGCATAGGGTTGCGGCGGCGGCTTTGTTGCTGCGTTGAACAAGATGGTTTAGGGCTAAACCGGTTTTCGGAGGGAGGCGTGGATGGCGGAACATGGTTTTGACGTGGTAGTGGTGGGTGCCGGCCCGGGTGGCTATGTGGCCGCGATCCGGGCCGCGCAACTGGGGCTGAAGACGGCCATCGTCGAGCGCGAGACCCTGGGCGGCATCTGTCTGAACTGGGGCTGCATCCCGACCAAGGCGCTGCTGCGCAGCGCCGAGGTGTTCCACCTGATGCACCGCGCCAAGGAATTCGGCCTGAAGGCCGAGGGGATCGGCTACGATCTGCCCGCCGTCGTCGCCCGTTCGCGCGCGGTGGCCAAGCAACTGGCCTCGGGCGTCGGCCATCTGATGAAGAAGAACAAGATCACAGTCTTCATGGGAACGGCCTTCCTGCCAAAGCCCGGAACGGTCGAGGTGACGACCGAGAAGGGCAAGGAGACGCTGGTCGCGAAACATGTCATCCTCGCAACCGGGGCGCGGGCGCGCGAACTGCCGGGGCTGGAGGCGGACGGCGATCTGGTCTGGTCTTACCGCCATGCCCTGGTGGCCAAGCGGATGCCGAAGAAGCTTCTCGTCATCGGGTCGGGCGCGATCGGAATCGAATTCGCAAGCTTCTTCAACACGCTGGGCACCGATGTGACCGTGGTCGAGGTGATGGATCGCATCCTGCCGGTGGAAGATGCCGAAATCAGCGCCTTCGCCAGGAAGAGCTTTGTCAAGCAGGGCATGAAGATCCTCGAAAAGGCCGCGGTGAAAAAGCTCGATCGCAAGCCCGGCATCGGCGTCACCGCCCATATCGAGCGCGACGGCAAGGTCGAGACGCAGGATTTCGACACGGTGATTTCCGCCGTGGGCATCGTCGGCAATGTCGAGGATCTGGGGCTGGAGGCGCTGGGCGTGAAGATCGACCGCACCCATGTGGTGACGGATGAATTCTGCCGCACCGGCGTTGCCGGGCTTTACGCCATCGGCGACGTGGCCGGCGCGCCGTGGCTGGCGCACAAGGCCAGCCACGAGGGGGTGATGGTGGCCGAACTGATCGCCGGCGGCCATCCGCATCCGATCAAGCCCGGCTCCATCGCCGGCTGCACCTATTGCCACCCGCAGGTGGCCAGCGTCGGCATGACCGAGGAGAAGGCCAGGGCCGCCGGTTACAGCGTGAAGGTCGGCCATTTCCCGTTTATCGGCAACGGCAAGGCCATCGCGATGGGCGAGGCGGAGGGGATGGTGAAGACCGTCTTCGACGCCGCGACCGGCGAACTTCTGGGCGCGCATATGATCGGCGCGGAAGTGACCGAGATGATCCAGGGCTATATCGTCGGCCGCACGCTGGAGACGACCGAGGCCGAACTGATCGAAACCGTCTTCCCGCATCCGACCATGTCGGAAATGATGCATGAGGCGGTGCTCGACGCCTACGGCCGCGCGCTGCATATCTGACCCCGCCACGGCGCGAAAGCCGGCAAGGACCCGGGGGCGGCCCCGCGACCCGGGGCAGGGGAATCGCCGCACCGGGGCCGCAGGTCCGGGGTTGCGCTTTGCGGCGGGGGCGGTTATATGCGCGCCACTTCACAGGCGGATGCGGGCCTGCCGGGGGAGAAATCCCCGCAGGTCCACCGGTTGGGGGAAACCCTGAGAACATCCGCCGAGGCGCAAACCGGAAAGGAATTTGGACATGGCGCTCCCCGAGTTTACCATGCGTCAGCTGCTTGAAGCTGGCGTGCACTACGGCCACCAGACGCAGCGGTGGAATCCGCGGATGGCCGAATACATCTATGGCGACCGCAACGGCATCCACATCATCGACCTGACGCAGACGGTTCCGATGCTGGAACAGGCGCTGAAGGTCGTGCGCGACACCGTGGCCAAGGGCGGCCGCATCCTCTTCGTCGGCACCAAGCGCCAGGCCCAGAAGCCGGTCGCCGAAGCCGCCGAGAAATGCGCGCAATACTACATGAACCACCGTTGGCTGGGCGGCACGCTGACCAACTGGAAAACCGTTTCGCAGTCGATCCAGCGCCTGAAGCAGATCGACGAGGTGCTGGCGGCCGGCGGCGAAGGCCTGACCAAGAAAGAGCGCCTGAACATGGAACGTGACCAGGCCAAGCTTCAGGCTTCGCTTGGTGGCATCCGCGAAATGGGCGGCGTGCCGGATCTGCTGTTCATCATCGACGTGGGCAAGGAGGATCTGGCGATCCTCGAAGCCTCGAAACTGGGTATTCCGGTCGTGGCCGTCGTCGACACCAACAACTCGCCCAAGGGCGTGAACTACATCATCCCGGGCAACGACGACGCGGCCCGCGCCATCGCGCTTTACTGCGACCTCGTGGCCCGTGCCGCCCTGGACGGCATGTCGGCCCAGATGGGCGCGGCCGGCATCGACCTTGGCGCGCTGGACGTGGCGCCCGAGGAAGAGGTCGCCGCCGAGGCCTGACCTGCGCGGGGGGCCGGTTCGGCCCCCTTTCACCCGGTATTCGCCCGGCGGAGCCGCCTTCGCCGGGTCCCGCATTGAAGGAACCCGAGAAAGATGAGCATCACCGCCAGCATGGTGAAGGAACTGCGCGAACTGACCGGCGCAGGCATGATGGACGCCAAGAAGGCGTTGACCGAAGTCGAAGGCGACATGGAAAAGGCCATCGACTGGCTGCGCACCAAGGGCCTGGCCAAGGCCGCCAAGAAGGCCGACCGCGTCGCCGCCGAAGGGCTGGTCGGCGTGGCCGTGTCGAATGGCAAGGGTGTGGCGGTCGAAATCAACTCGGAAACCGATTTCGTGGCCAAGAACGCCGATTTCCAGGATCTGGTTCGCGAAGTGGCCAAGATCGCGCTGGAAACCGGCGATTCGGTCGAGGTGGTCAAGGCCGCCGACCTGAACGGCAAGACCGTGGATACCGTGATCCAGGAAGCCGTTGCCCGCATCGGTGAAAACCTGAACTTCCGCCGGATGCATGTGCTCGACGGCAATACCGTCGTCACCTATGTCCACAACTCGGTCGCCGAAGGCCTGGGCAAGATCGGCGTGCTGGTTGCGCTGAACGGGCCGGAAGACAAGGCGAAAGAGATCGGCCGGCAGTTCGCGATGCATATCGCGGCGACGAGCCCGCTGTCGCTGTCGGAATCCACGCTGGATCCGGCGGTGCTCGAGCGCGAACTTGCGGTGCAAACCGCCAAGGCGCTGGAAGAGAACGCCGCCTCGGCCAAGCCGAAGCCCGACCAGGTGATCCACAACAACATCATCCCGGGCCGGATGAAGCGTTTCCTTGCCGAGAACACGCTTCTCGGCCAGGCCTTCGTGATCAATCCCGACGTGACCGTCGAACAGGCGGCCAAGGATGCGGGTGTCGAGATCACCGGCTATGCCCGCGTCGCCGTGGGCGAAGGTGTCGAGAAGAAGCAGGAAGATTTCGCCGCCGAAGTGGCAAAGGCCCTGCAGGGCTGATCTTCGTCGCCCGAAGCCGGGCCGGGGGGCCGGTGCGCAAGCGCCGGCCCTTCTTTCGTTCCGGGCCATGGTCCGCGCGGGCGGGGGACGGGGCAGGGCGGCCGGCACAGAAAGCGGTGCGGTCCCTGCAACTGGAACCGCACCGCCCCGACGCACCCCGGGGAAAAAGGGGCGCTGCAACGCCGGCGGCCATCACCGCAGCCCGGTAATGCGGGCTGCCGGTTCCGACGGGGACGAATATCGTTCCAGCCGCCATTCAGCGGGCGCCACAGTGCAGCACCTCATCGCGTACGGCACCGCAGACCCATTCCAGCCGGTTTGCCACCACCCGGGAGGAACCCCCGGGATCATGCGGCGTGACCTCGGATCATGCGAGTGTGGATTTCCCTACTGCCATTCGGTTTTACCCGCGCCAACCGGCCCGTCCGGCCAATGCGCTGCCCGGTCAATGCGCGGCCTGGGCCTGCGGCTCTGGCGGGCGCTGGAAGATCATGTTCAGCAACGCGCCCTTGGCCACCGCCTGCGCCGTCGTTTCCACCGCCAGCGCCTCGCGCGCCAGGCGCAGGTGCTTTTCCACCATCGCCGGGCTGACGCCCATCAGCAGCGCCACATCCTGCGTGGTCTTGCCGTCGGCCACCCATTCCAGCGCCTCGCGCTGCCGGGGCGACAGCGCCCGGGCCCGCGCCAGATGCGGCGACTGGATGATCTTCAGATGCATCATATGGGCCACCGCCAGGATCTCGTCGCGCCGGGCCTCCAGAATGGCATCGACCGCCACATGATCCAGCCCGGGATCGGCGATCAGGCCCATCGCGCCCTTGGCGCGGGCCGAGGCCTCGGGAAAGCTGATCGTTATTCCCGCCTTCACCCCGATCGCGACATTCTGGCGCACGGCTTCGGCCTCTGCCGCCGACAGCCGCCCGGCCTCATAGGCCTCGCGCACCCAGGTCCAGGTGCAGATGCCGGTATTGCGCTCGGCCCAGCGGAAGGCGGGGGTGCGGCAGTAGAAGCCGCCGCGGAAATAGCGCTGCGCATAATCGGGATCGCAGGTGGTCAGGAACAGCGCATCGTCCGGGTCGCCGATGGTGCGCTGATGGCGAAAGCGGGTGAACCCATAGTTAATGCGACCGAATCCCAGTCCGGACAAATGACCCGTCGCAAGGCCCCAGGCCGCATCAATCGATGAGGTTTCGGCAATCCGGGTCAGCAGACCCAGCACATCTCCATCTGTCATGGTGGATCTCCCTTGACCTGCGCGTTGTGGCAGACGCGGCAGCAGTTGTCCTTCCACTTCCGATTCAATATTCAGACATGGCAGACCTGTCGACCCTTGGAGCCTGAAATCATGGAAATGACGGAAGATGTCATCATCATCGGCGGTGGGGTCATGGGGGCCTCGGCGGCCTACTGGCTGACGCGGATGTCACCCGGCCTGAAGGTATTGGTGGTCGAGCGCGACCCGACCTATGCCCATGCCGCGACGGCGCTGTCCGTCGCCTCGGTCCGCCTGCAATTCTCCACGGCGGTGAACGTGCGGATTTCGCGCTTCGGGGCGGATTTCATCCGCAATTTCGCCGAGCGCATCGGGCCGGCGGGCGAGGTGCCCTCGCTGGGGCTGGTCGAGAACGGCTATCTTTTCGTCACCAGCGATGCCGAAAAGGCGCAGATCATGCGCGAGATCGCGGCGATGCAGCGCGCCGAAGGCGCCGCGACCGAGATCTGGGATGCAGCCCAGGTTCAGGCGCGCTTCCCCTGGCTGAACACCGCCGATCTGGTGGCCGGCAGCTTCGGGCCGCGCGATGAGGGCTGGTTCGACAACATGGGTCTTTTGGCCGGTTTCCGCAACGCCGCACGCACCCAGGGCGCACGGTTCCTGCGGGCCGAGGCAACCGGCCTCGCGCTGGAGGGCGATCGCGTCACCTGCGTCGACATCGCCGGCACCGGGCGCGTTGCCTGCGGCAATGTGGTGGTCGCGGCCGGCACGCGGGCCAGCGGCGTGATGGGCTGGGCTGGGCTTGCGCTGCCGGTCGAGCCGCGCAAGCGCACCGTCTTCGTGATCGATGCGCCCAACGCCCGCCATCCCGACGGGCCGCTGCTGATCGACCACGGCTTCTACATCAGGCCCGAGCATGGCCAGTGGATCACATCGACCGTGCCGGATGACGATTCTGCCTGCGACGTGAACGACTTCGAGCCCGATCTTCATATCTTCGAGGATCTGATCTGGGAGCAGCTCTACCATCGCGCGCCCGGGTTTGATGCCGTCAAGGTCGTGCGGCACTGGGTTGGCCATTACGATTACAACACGCTCGACCAGAACGCGATTCTCGGGCCGCATCCGGCGCGGCCAAATCTCTACCTGATGAACGGCTTTTCCGGCCACGGATTGCAGCAATCGCCGGCCATCGGTCGCGGCATTGCCGAACATGTCCTGCACGGCGGATGGCAAACGCTTGATCTGTCGGATCTTTCCTTTGAGCGCGTCCTTGCCGGCCGACCGCTGATCGAACGCGGCGTGGTCTGATACCGATCCAAAGTTTACATAATACTGATTATGCG
>JBDHSO010000112.1:0-12954 GCA_039808125.1 Rhodobacter sp.
CGGCGCCGACGGCCACCATCGGTGATGATCTCTATCTCAGACATAAGCACGTGCTCAGGCATATGCCCAAGCCTCCATGGTCATGCCAAAGTGTCCGGTCGAAACAGGGGCCAGTTCACCCACGTTCGCATTATCTTGACGTCTTGAAGTTCCAGAGCAGCAGATCGTCGAGGCGGCTTTGCGCGTGGCCGTTGGCGATGGCTGTCAGGGTGGCCTTGAGATAGGCGAAGGGCTCGATGCCGTGGATTTTGCAGGTTTCGATCAGCGAAGCGATGCGGCCCCATGCGATGCCGCCTTCGTCGTGACCGGCGAAGAGGGCATCCTTGCGATTGAGGGCGATGGGGCGGATCAGGTTTTCGACCCCGTTGGAGTCGATCTCGACGCGGCCGTCGGTCAGGAAGGTTTGCAACCCGTCCCAATGGTTATGAATGTAGGTCAGTTTTTCGCCGAGCGGGGATTTTGCGGAGACCTTGCGGCGCTGCGTCTGAAGCCAGTCGCCGAAGGCGGCCACCAGCGGCGCGGTGCGGGCCTGACGGGCGGAAAGGTGCTGGCCGGGCGAGACGCCGCGGATGTCGGTCTCGATGGCATAGAACTCGGCGATGCGGCGCAGGCCTTCGGCGGCGATCTCGGAACCGTCGCGGTCGAAGATTTCCTTGAGTTTGCGCCGGGCATGCGCCCAACAATGCGCCACCCGAATGGGCGCGCCGCCCTTGCGGGACGGTTTGGTCAGGCGGTTGTAGCCGGTGTAACCGTCGATCTGCAGGATGCCGTCGAAGCCGGTCAGGAAGGTTTCGGCAGCTTGCCGAAAACCTCGGTGATCTGTTGCGAAGCCTTGATGGACCGCGAAAAGGCCACGGCGCGGCGCATCGGTTCGGTGTCTTCGGTCAGCTTAACGTCCGGGTAGGCCCCAAAGGACACACCTTTTCCTTGCCTTCGAACCTGTACCGCATTCTCCACAGCCTGCCGCCCGATGGTGAGACGAACAGCAGCAGCCCGCCGCCATCGGGCAATTTCCGTGGTTTTCCAGAGGGATCGGGCTTCGCGCCACGACAGGCTGCATCGGTCAAGGGCATCTGAATCGGTCCTGCGGGTGGCTGTGGGTATCGACAGTTCCGAGAATACCCGCATTCGATACCCACACAAGTTGGGCAGCCACAGTCCATCTTCGCGCAGAAGATGGCCCACAGTCTATTTTCTCAATGAAATCAATGGCGACTTCTGGCGAAGATTGCCGGAATTCCAGCGAAAAGTGGGGAATGGAGGCGGGTACCGGAATCGAACCGGTCTTCACGGATTTGCAATCCGCTGCGTAACCTCTCCGCCAACCCGCCTCGGTGTCGAGGTCATTAGATTTTTCCGCGAGGGGGGTCAAGCGTTTATCATGTCATTCCGGGCCCGCCCTTTCCGGCTCTGTCGGCGGTGGTGGTGCCTGACCCGCGGCGTGAGCCGCCGGACCCGTTCCCGCTCCTCCTTCAGGCCGCCCCTATGCGATGTTGTCCGCCGCGCTGGCGCTTTCTGCCGGGCTGCCGGTCTGGCGGCCGCGGTGTCCGCTCACGCTCGCGCCGTCGTCGCGGCGCAGCAGCAGGAACACGCCGGCCGACAGGATGGTGATCGCGCCGAGCATCCAGAAGCCGCGGTGCACGCTCGACAGCATCGCGGCGCTGTCGACCGTCGCCGTACCAACGAAGCCGGCGGTGACAAGGCCGGCGGCGGCAATGCCGAAGCTGATCGAAAGCTGCTGGAAGGTTCCGGCAAAGGCGCTGGCGGCGCTGGCCTGCCTGTCCGGCACATCGGCATAGCTGAGCGTGTTCATCGCGGTGAACTGCGTCGACATCAGGACGCCATAGACCACAGCCTGCACGCAGATCAGCCAGATCGGCGTGTTCGGCCCGATGGTGCCGAACAGCACCAGCATGACGCCCAGAAGCACGGTGTTGCCGATCAGCAGCGAGCGATAGCCGAAGAACGACAGTTCGTACTGCACGAAGATCTTGCTGCCAAGCGCGCCCAGAGCCTGCGGCATCATCAGCAGGCCGGACTGCACCGGCGTGTAGCCAAGGCCGGTCTGGTACAGAAGCGGCAGCAGGAAGGGGGCGCCGCCGACGCCGAGCCGGGTCACGAATCCGCCCGACACCGAAACCGAGAAGGTCCTGATCTTGAGCAGGCTGATGTCGAGCAGCGGGTGAAGCAGCTTGCGCGCGTGCCGCCAGTAGAGAAGCAGCAGTGCCAGCGACACCAGGGTCGCGGCGATCAGGGTGGCGGAGCTGGTGGTGTGGCTGCCGAATACCTCGAGCACCCAGGACAGCAGCGAAATGCCGATGCCGAAATAGACCAGCCCCAGAATGTCGAGCGGCGGCACCTTCGGCTCGCGGTAGTTCGGCAGGTAGAGATACACCAGCACCAGCCCGGCCAGACCGATGGGGACGTTCAGATAGAAGATGTAGTCCCAGGAGGTGACGCTGACGATGAAGCCGCCGAGCGTCGGCCCGATCAGCGGGCCGATCATCGAGGGTATGGCCACGAAGCTCATCGCGCGGACCAGTTCGTCCTTGCCGAAGCTGCGCACCATGATCAGCCGGCCGACCGGAACCATCATCGCCCCGCCCATGCCCTGCAGGATCCGGAAGATCATCAGCATGGTGACATTGCTCGACAGGCCGCAGAGAATAGAGCCCAGGGTGAAGAGGGCGATGGCCGTGGCAAAGACGTTGCGCGTCCCGAAACGGTCCGCCACCCAGCCGCTGGCGGGGATGAAGACCGCGAGGCTGAGCGCGTAGCTTGCGAGGACCGACTTCATCTCGAGCTGCGAGACGTTCAGCGCGTGCGCGATCGAGGGGACGGCGGTGTTCAGCACCGTCGTGTCGAGCGATTGCATCAGGAAGGCGATCGCCACCAGCCAGGGGATGAGGCGTTTCGACACAGGCCTGCGGCTTAGCTGGGGCATGATCCGGGTTTCTGCACTGCGGGTTTCCTCTGTCGAAAGAAGGCATCCCGGGCCAGTCGGGAGACATTCGCCCGGAGTCGCGGCAAAGCTATCTTGTGGATCCGTATTTGCCCAGAGGCGGGCTTCGCCCCAAGGCAGGAATCTTTGCGAAATTCGGCGCCTCCCGCCTTCGGATCGCGCGGCGGCAGGGCAGGCGGCAGGCCCGGCCCGATGGCCGCGGGGCCGCCGTGGCGCATGCCGCACTGCCGCGCCAATGCGGCTGGCCGGACCGGCGCCGGACAGGTCCCGTCGCAACCGCCAACGCGCATGCCATATCATGTATATTCCCGGATGACAGACGGTTTGGCTGCTGCTAACGTCGCGTGATAAAACCTGTTTCCCCCAAGAAATGGAGTTCGGGATGCGGGAGATTCGTCGCGGCTTCGTCGTCGGAGCGATCCTGTTCACAACCACTGGTTGTTCCCGTGTCTCAATGCCGATGTTGAATCCGGAAGGCTATGTCGGCCGATCCGGGTTGGAGCTTCTGGTCATCACCACGGTCATCATGGCGCTGGTCATCGTGCCGGTGATCGCGGGGACACTGTGGATCGCCTGGCGCTACCGCAGTTCGGCCGGCCGCACCGATTACGATCCCGATTTCACCGATTCCAAGCTCATTTCCGGCGTCACCATCTTCGTGCCGCTGATCACCATCGCGGCCCTTGGCACGATGACCTGGATCTACACCCACCGGCTGGATCCCTACCGTCCGCTGGGCACCACCGAACGACCCTACGAGATTCAGGCCGTCAGTCTGGATTACAAATGGCTGTTCATCTATCCCGAGGCCGGGGTGGCCACGATCAACCAGCTTGTCGCGCCCAGCGGCCAGCCGGTGACGATCCGGATCACCTCCGATCCGATGATGACCTCGATCTTCATTCCCGGGCTGATCAACCAGATCTATGCCATGCCCGGAATGGAAACCCGCGCCAATTTCCTGGCCGACAATCCCGAACAGCGGGAGGGGGCGAACGCGATGTATTCCGGCCCCGGGTTCGAGCATCAGCGCTTCATCACCCATATCCTCGCGCCCGACGACTTTGCCGCCTGGGCCAAGGGCGCGGCCGAGGGCAAGTCGCTGGAAGGGGCCGAGGCGGCCAAGGTCGAGGAAAAACTCGACATGGCCTATTACAAGAAGCTTGTCGTGCGCAGCAACGATGTCCCGATCACCTATTTCAAGTCGATCGACGCGGATCTCTTCCAGGATATCGTCCGCCTCTACATGCCGCAGTATCAGATGAGCAGCCTGCCGACCGGCGCTGAGTATATGGGAGCGAACTGATCATGTTCGGCCGACTGACCTTCGACTCGCTGCCATTCTACAGCATCATCGCCTTCGGCGGCGCCGCCATTACCGTCGGCGTCGGCCTGGCCATCCTGGCGATCCTGACCTGGTTCCGGCTCTGGGGCTGGCTGTGGCGGAACTATCTGACTACGCTCGACCACAAGCGGATCGGGATCATGTATGTCGTGGTCGCGCTGGTCATGCTGGTGCGCGGCTTCATCGACGCGCTGATGATGCGCGGCCAGCAGATGGCCTCGGCCACCGGACACGGCTTTCTGGAAGGCGACCATTTCCAGCAGGTGTTCTCGGCCCATGGCACGATCATGATCTTCTTCATGGCCACGCCCTTCATGGCGGGGCTGGTGAATTTCGTGCTGCCGCTGCAACTGGGCGCGCGCGACGTGGCCTTTCCGTTCCTGAACGCGCTCAGCTTCTGGCTGACGGCGGGGTCGGTCGGGCTGGTGCTG
Organism: Rhodobacter sp.; assembly: GCA_039808125.1. Lineage (GTDB taxonomy): Bacteria > Pseudomonadota > Alphaproteobacteria > Rhodobacterales > Rhodobacteraceae > Pseudogemmobacter. The sequence goes on from JBDHSO010000112.1 coordinate 4,739, forward strand.
ATCTCGCTGGTGATCGGCGTGTTCTCGACCGCGGGGTGGGTCGGCTATCCGCCCTATTCGGGGATCGAGCGAAACCCCGGCGTCGGGGTCGACTACTGGATATGGGCGCTGTTCATATCCGGCTTCGCCACCACGATGACCGGCATCAACTTCATCGTGACGATCATGCGGCACCGCGCCCCGGGCATGACCTACATGCGGATGCCGATCTTCGTCTGGACGGTGCTCTGCTCCAGCGTGATCATCCTGATCGCCTTCCCGGCGCTGACGGTGGCGGTGGCGCTTCTGGGGCTGGACCGGCTGTTTCTCACGCATTTCTTCACCGCCGATCATGGCGGCAACCTGATGAACTTCACCAACATGTTCTGGATGTGGGGCCATCCGGAGGTCTATCTGCTGGTGCTGCCGGCCTTCGGCGTGTTCTCGGAGGTGGTGGCGACCTTCTCGGGCAAGAAGATCTACGGCTATTCCGCCATGGTGAAGGCGACCGTCCTCATCATGTTCGTGTCGATGCTGGTCTGGCTGCATCACTTCTTCACCATGGGCGCCAGCGCCACGGTGAACGCGGTCTTCGGCATCTCGACCATGATCATCGGCGTGCCGACGGGGCTGAAGGTGTTCAACTGGATGTTCACCATGTACCGCGGCCGGGTGCGGTTTCACGTCAGCATGTACTGGACGCTGGGCTTCATGGTGCTGTTCGTGATCGGCGGGGCCACCGGGGTGATGCATGCCATCGTGCCGGTGGATTACAACACCCACAACACCGCCTTCCTGGTGGCGCATTTCCACAACATGCTGGTGCCCGGCGTGCTCTTCGGTTTTGTCGCCGGCTACATGTACTGGTTCCCCAAGGCCTTCGGCTTCACGCTGAACCAGAAATGGGGCATCCGCGCCTTCTGGGGCTGGGCCATCGGCTTCACGCTGGCCTTCATGCCGCTCTACGCGCTTGGCCTGATGGGCCTGCCGCGCCGCACGGCCGAGATCTACAATCCCGACTTCCTGCCGCTGCTGATCGTGGCCTTCATTGGTGCGCTCTGCGTGCTGTTCGGGATCGTCGCGCTGGTGGTGCAGCTTTATGTCAGCATCCGCGACCGGGCGCAGAACCGCGACCTGACCGGCGATCCCTGGGACGGCCGCACGCTGGAATGGTCGATCCCCTCGCCGCCGCCGGCGTTCAACTTTGCCCGCATCCCGATCGTCGACCAGATCGACCCCTTCGCCGCGGCCAAGCGGGCCGGTGGCAAGATGCAGTACGAACCGGCCGGGCCGGTGGAACTGCCGGTGCCGACAATCGTTCCGATGGTCATCGGCGTCAGCGGCTTCGTGCTGAGCTTTGCGGCCGTCTGGTACATGTGGTGGCTGTTCGTGCTGGCCGCCCTGGTGATGCTGGGTGCCGTGATCGGCCGCAGTTTCGTTGACAACAACGAGTTCCGGATGTCGCAGCGCGAGGTCGATGCCGCCCTGCGCGGCAGCGCCGGCAGGGCAGGAGGTGTGCAATGACCGGGGCAACCCTGCGCGGCGCCGAACTGCGCGCCGCTGTCGCAGAAAATCCGATGGCCGGCCTCGGGACGGCGGCCTCGCACCGGGTGCACAGCGAACGGGCGCTGGGCTTCTGGGTCTATCTGATGAGCGACACGATCATCTTCGCGGTGCTCTTTGCCAATTACGGCGTGCTGACCTTCGGCATGGCGGACGGGCCGACCCCGCATGAGATGTTCTCGCTGGGCCGCGCGGCGCAGGAGACCGCACTTCTGCTGCTGTCGAGCCTGACCTTCGGCATGATCTCCTACAGCGCGCTGTCGGGCCAGAAGGACCGCGCGCTTCTGTGGCTGATCGTCACCATGGTGCTGGGCGCGGGCTTTCTGGCGCTGGAACTGACCGAGTTCCGTGAACTCTTTGCCAAGGGCGCCGGGCCGCAGGCCAGTGGCTTCTGGTCGGGCTTTTTCGCGCTGGTTGGCACCCACGGGCTGCATGTCGCCGTCGGCATGATCATGATGGCGGTGATGGGCGTCCAGTTCGTCGTCAAGGGCCTGACCGAGCCGGTGCTGTCGCGGCTTTATCGCGTGGGGCTGTTCTGGCACTTCCTCGATCTGGTCTGGATCGGGATCTTCTCCTTCGTCTATCTGCCGGGAGTCCTGTCATGATCCCTCCGTATCTGCAGCGGCCGAAGCTGCCCGATTATGCCTATGGCTTCATTCTGGCAGTGGTGCTGACCGTTATCCCCTTCGCGCTTGTGGCCTATGGCGACATGTCGAAAGTGCCGGCGCTGATCCTGATTGCCGCGCTTGCCGCGCTGCAACTGGGGGTGCAGCTGCGGTATTTCATGCATTTCTCTACCCATCGCACCCCGGCAGAGGCCCGCTGGGCCTTTGGCATGGCGCTTCTGATGGGGGGAATCTTTCTCGGCGGCTGTCTCTGGGTGATGACCGACCTCAACCACCGCATGATGCCGGGCATGATGATGCAGACCGGCGCGATGTCATCCGGCATGGGACACTGACCCCGGCCCCGGCCCCGGACGGGCGCGCGGACCCGGACCGGCAGTCGCGTGCAAGATCTTCCGCTGCGGCCCGGACCGGCCGCCGCGCGTCGTTGAGCCTTGGCTGACCAACTCGAGGGAGTGCCCCAGAATGAAAGACACCGAAACCGCCGTGCAGCCCGGATCCGTCGAAAGCGATCCGACGGTTCACATCGAGGTCAGCAAGAACGGCCCCTATATCGTCAAGGGCGTCATACCGCTGCATGTCCAGACCATTGTCGCCAACGCCGAGGGCAAGTCCTGGACCTATGAGCAGGGGCGCGAATTCGAGGTCAAGGACGGCACCGCGCTGTGCCGCTGCGGCCATTCGAAGAACAAGCCCTATTGCGACGGCTCGCATATGCGCGCCGGCGTCGATCTGACCGAGACGGCGACCTTCGCGCCGATGCTCGACGGCGCGCAGGAGATCGACGGCCCGCATTACAGCCTGACCGACAACGAGGCCTATTGCGCCTTCGCCCGCTTTTGCGACAACGGCCAGCAGATCTGGAGAGAGGTCCAGATGCCGGGCGAGCAGCATGTGAAACTGTCGATCTACATGGCGCAGCATTGCCCGGCCGGGCGCCTGCTGATCTGGGACCGCAGCAAGGGTACGCCGGTGGAAGAGCCGCTGCCGGTGTCGCTGTCGCTCCTGGAGGATCCGGGCGAACATGTCAGCGGCCCGCTGGTCCTGCGCGGCGGCATCAGGGTTCAAAGCGCCGACGGCGAAAGCTATGAGATCCGGAACCGCCAGGCGCTCTGCCGCTGCGGGGCCTCTGGCAACAAGCCGTTCTGCGACGGCAGCCACGCCTCGATCGGTTTCCGCGACGGGTTGTGAGCGGCGGGCCGGTCGGCCCCAGGCCGCCGCCCGGACGTGACACGCGGGTCACGGCGCCTTGCCCGAGCGCGCGCCCGGGCGGGTCTTGCGCGGGGGGGGGCTGACCCTTCCCTGCCGGGTCCGGGGCGCCCCGGCTGGGGGCTGGGGTCCTTTCTTCAACAACGCGGCCAATATCGCCGCGGCAGATTCTGCCGCGGCGCCTTCGGCCCGTTGTCCCGATGCCGACACGCCTGACCTGCGATGCGCGATTTGCGCGATATTTTGGCATATCCGCCATTTTGATGTTCGTTTTTTCGCCAAAAGAAGCAGAACGAAGGATCCATATTGACGGACACGCGCGGAATCGCGCATCTTGGCGGCAATGGGAGAACATGCTCCCGAAGGGAAGGGGCGACAGGTGTCCGATGCGCGGCGGCCCGATCCGGCCGATCTGTTCATCATCGGTGGTGGCATCAACGGTTGCGGCATCGCGCGCGATGCGGCCGGGCGCGGGCTGTCGGTGGTTCTGGCCGAAAAGGACGATCTGGCGCAGGCGACCTCTTCGCGCTCGACCAAGCTGTTCCATGGCGGGCTGCGCTATCTGGAATATTTCGAGTTCCGCCTCGTGCGCGAGGCGCTGGAAGAGCGCGAGACGCTTCTTGCCGCCATGCCGCATATCAGCTGGCCCCTGCGGTTCGTGCTGCCGGTGCATCCGGACATGCGTTTCGAGAACGACACGCCGGCCAGCCGGCTGTTGCGCCATGTCATGCCCTGGATGAAGGGCCGGCGCCCGGCCTGGCTGATCCGGCTGGGCCTGTTTCTCTATGACAGGCTGGGCGGGCGAAGGATTCTGCCGCCCACGCGCCGGCTCGACCTGAGGCAGGATGCGGCGGGGCGGGCGCTCAATCCGAAGTTTCACCTCGCCTATGAATATTCCGACTGCTGGGTCGAGGATTCGCGTCTGGTTGTCCTGAACGCCCGCGATGCCGAGCGGCGGGGGGCCAGCATCCTGACGCGGACCCGGGTCCTGTCTGCCAACCGCAGCGGCGATCTGTGGGAGGTCCTGACCGAAGGGCCGGCGGGGCGGCGGATCTACCGGGCGAAGGTGCTGGTCAATGCCGGCGGGCCCTGGGTCGAGGACGTGATCCGCAAGGTCGCCGGCATCGATTCGACCGAAGGCGTGCGATTGGTGCGCGGCAGCCATATCGTGACGCGGCGGCTCTTCGACCATGACCGCTGCTATTTCTTTCAGGGCGAGGACGGGCGGATCATCTTCGCCATTCCCTACGAGCAGGATTTCACCCTGATCGGCACCACCGACAAGGACCATCACGGCGATCCTGCCGATGTGACCTGCACCGACGAGGAGCAGGACTATCTGATCGCCTTCGCCTCGCGGTATTTCGCCCGCCCGCTGAGCCGTGACGATGTGGTCTGGACCTATTCCGGGGTCCGCCCGCTGTACAACGACGGGGCCAAATCCGCCACCGCGGCCACGCGGGACTATGTGCTCAGCCTCGACGACGACAACGGCGCGCCGCTGCTGAACGTGTTCGGCGGCAAGATCACCACCTATCGCCGGCTGGCCGAACACGCGATGGACAAGCTGGCGCCGGGTTTCCCCGGACTTTCGGGGCGCTGGACGGCCGGGGTCCCGTTGCCGGGTGGCGATTTCGCGCTGGCGGACAAGCCGGTGCTGACGGACCGGCTGCAGGCGTCCTATCCGTTCCTGTCCGACTATCACGCCGCGCGCCTGATCCGCGCCTATGGGACCGAGGCCTTCGTGCTCCTGGGCGGGGCGAAGGCGCCGGCGGACCTCGGCCGCGATTTCGGCGCCACGCTGACCGAGGCCGAGGTCGACTGGCTGATGGCCCGGGAATACGCCCTCAGCGCCGAGGATGTGTTGTGGCGGCGCAGCAAGCTGGGCCTTCGGCTGACGGCAGGGCAGGCCGCGGCGCTTGGTGCTTTCATGATGCAGGCCCGGGCGGCCAGCCCGGCGGCAGAATAGGGGGCCGGCAAGGACGCCGGCGTCGCAGCCGGCGCGCAGGGTCGGGACAGGGCAGGGTGCCTGTCCTCCCCCACCAGACAGCGTCATGGCATTTGCCGAAATGGCCGATGTGATGTAGGATGATTGAGTGGTGCTGACGGCCGCGCCCGACGAAGCGTTCGAGCGGCCCGCGCATGTTTTCTTCGGCTATTTCATCGGTTCACCGGGCATGTGTCTCTTCGATGCCCGGATCGGGGGCAACCGCGCGCATCTTGCGCGCGGGGCGGTCGATCCGGGTGCGGCCTGCGATCCCCTCGAAGGCCACACCCGGATCGGCATCCGGCCGGAACGGGCGGGCCAGATGGCGGACAGGCTCTGCCCGGCCGCATTTCCCCTGTTACAGAAGTGCGCAGGCGCGGGCCGGCCGGGGCGGGTGGCCGCTGAGGGCAATGGCGCCCCAAGGGGAGGGGCGGTTCGCGGTGGCCCTGCGCATGCCGGCTTCGCGCCGCCGACGATCGGCGTCGATGCCAGAGACGGGCAGATCGCCGCCGGCGACCGGAACCCGCCCCCGGGGTCGGGCCTTGATGGAGACGGCCGGGAACGCGCGGGTCCGTTTCCTGCCGGTACTGGCCGTCGGGGCCTTCCCGGCGGTGATCGGGCCGAAGACGATGATCGGCCGTTCGCTCAACGGCAGCTTCGGCATCAACCCGTTCATGCCGCCCGGCCGCGCATGGGTCTGGAAGATGACAACAACCACGCGGCGCTGCGGCGCCGGATCCCGTCCCTGCCATCACCCTGGCCGCGAAGGTGCCGCCCGGCGCCTTCATCGCGCCGAACATGCCCCGGGGGCGGTTCCGGACCCGCCGCTGTCTGATCCCGATGGCGCGGTTCATCCGGCCGGTCTGGCCATTGGTCCGGCAATGTTTGCTTCCGGTCAGGCGGTCTTCGCCCCCGCGATCCCGGCCGCGCAAGCCGAAGCTGTGCGTGATCCGGGTGGCTTGCCGCCTTTTTTGCCGGAAGAACCCGCCGACCGGCTTGCGTCCCCCGCCCGAGGCGGGATTTCATGGCATCGCCACCCGGCGCCTGCGGCCATTCCGGCGGGGCAGGGGGCGACCTTCCTTTCCTGTCCCGGGACAGGACCCAAGCCCGGAGCCCGATCTCGCCATGTCCCATATCCTTGCCATCGACCAGGGCACCACCTCGTCGCGCAGCATCCTGTTCGATGCCGCGCTGACGCCGGTTGCCTCGGCGCAAGAGGAATTCCGCCAGCATTTCCCCCAGCCGGGCTGGGTCGAGCATGATCCGGCCGATCTCTGGGCCACGGTCGCCGCCACGGCCCGGGCCGCGATCGACAAGGCGCGGCTGTCCGCCCGCGACATCGCGGCCATCGGCATCACCAACCAGCGCGAAACCGTGCTGCTGTGGGACCGCGCCACCGGCCAGCCGCTGCACAGGGCCATCGTCTGGCAGGACCGCCGTACTGCCGCCGCCTGCGATGCCCTGCGCGAGGCCGGGCACGAGGCGGAGATCACCCAACGCACCGGCCTTCTGCTCGACCCCTATTTCTCGGCCAGCAAGCTCGGCTGGCTTTTCGAGCACATCCCCGGCGCCCGCGCCCGGGCCGAGGCCGGGGAACTGGCCTTCGGCACCGTCGACAGCTGGCTGATCTGGAACCTGACCGGCGGGCGTGTCCATGCCACGGATGCCACCAATGCCGCGCGCACCATGCTTTACGACATCGGCCGGGGCGACTGGGATGCCGACCTCTGCGCGCTGTTCGGCGTGCCGATGGCCGTCCTGCCCGAGGTGAAGGATTGTGCCGCAGATTTCGGCACCACCCGGGTCGATCTGTTCGGGCAGGAAATCCCGATCCTCGGCGTGGCCGGCGACCAGCAGGCCGCGACCATCGGCCAGGCCTGTTTCGAGCCGGGAATGATGAAATCGACCTATGGCACCGGCTGCTTTGCGCTTCTGAACACCGGGGCGGACCGCGTGCCCTCGGCCAATCGCCTGCTGACGACCATCGCCTACCGGCTGGACGGGCGCACGACCTATGCGCTGGAAGGCTCGATCTTCATTGCCGGCGCCGTGGTGCAATGGCTGCGCGACGGTCTCGGGATCATCCGGTCCGCCGCCGAAACGCAGGGCCTGGCCGAGGCGGCCGATCCCGCGCAGGGCGTGGTGCTGGTCCCGGCCTTCACTGGCCTCGGCGCGCCATATTGGCGGCCCGACAGCCGCGGTGCGATCTATGGCCTGACGCGGAATTCGGGGCCGGCGGAACTTGCCCGGGCGGCGCTGGAAAGCGTGGGCTACCAGACGCGCGACCTGCTGGAGGCGATGCGCGCCGACTGGGGCGCTGCGGCCGATGGCGTGCTGCGCGTCGACGGCGGCATGACGGCCAGCGACTGGGCGATGCAGTTCCTGGCCGATATCCTGGGTGCGCCCGTCGACCGCCCCCGCGTGACCGAGACGACCGCGCTGGGCGCTGCATGGCTGGCCGGCATGCGCGCAGACCTCTGCGGCGGCCCCGCCGAGTTCGCCCGGGGCTGGGCACTGGAGCGTCGGTTCGAACCGGCGATGGCCGCCCCCCTGCGCGAGGCGAAATACAGCCGCTGGCGCCGCGCCGTCGCGGCGACCATGGCGGTATGACCTTCGCCGCCCTTCGGCGGCCGACTTGTCCCCGCGGGTCGAGGTACCTCTGCCCGAACCTCCCTCGACGCGCAGCGCGTCGGTCCGCGCGGGGTGATCGTCGACGGTGCCTGCCCGTCCCGCCGGGGGGGCGGACGGGGGCGGAACATTGGCAGATGGCTTCGCCTAGTTGTTCAGTCGCGGCATCTGTTGGATCGGATTGACGATGAATCTTTCCGGCTCTGAAGTCCAGATTTTGCGGA
>JBDHSO010000113.1:0-12854 GCA_039808125.1 Rhodobacter sp.
AGTTCGGGCGATAGCGCGCGGCCGGCACTTCAGTCCGGGCTGTCGTCCTTGTCGCCCTTGTCGGCCGCATTGCGGCGATGGGTCAGATCATGCAGGTCGACCCGCCGGCTGACCATCTGATCGGCAATTTGGGTCGCGGTCAGCCCGAAGATCCCGATCCCGATAAAGATCAGCGCGGTGGTGGCCAGCTTGCCCAGCGGCGTCGCCGGCACCAGGTCGCCATAGCCCACCGTCGACACCGTGGTCACGGTAAAGAACCATGCGTCGATCCAGCTCCAGCCTTCCTGATAGCGGAAGAACACCGTCGAGCCGGCCAGCATCGTGACCGCGGCGCCAAGCAGGGTGCCAAAGATCACGCTCTTGTCGGAGGGGGCGCCTGCGGGGGCGGGTTTGCCGGTGCCACTCATGCCGCAGCACTGCCGCCGACGGTCAGCCCGCCGATCCGCAGGGTCGGCTGCCCGACGCCGACCGGCACCCATTGCCCGGCCTTGCCGCAGTTGCCGACGCCGGGGTCCAGCGCCATGTCATTGCCGATTGCGCGGATTTGCCGCAGGGCGGTCGCCCCGTCGCCGATCAGCGTCGCGCCCTTCAGCGCCTCGCCCACCTGGCCGTTGCGGATGCGATAGGCTTCGGTGCAGGAAAAGACGAACCGGCCCGAGGTGATGTCGACCTGGCCGCCGCCGAAGCCCACGGCCCAGATCCCGTCCTTCAGATCGCCAAGGATCGCCGCCGGATCGTCCCGGCCGCCCAGCATGTAGGTATTGGTCATCCGCGGCATCGGGATATGGGCATAGCTTTCGCGCCGGCCGTTGCCGGTCGGCGCCACGCCCATCAGCCGGGCGTTCTGGCGGTCCTGCATGTAGCCCACCAGAATGCCGTCCTCGATCAGCACGTTGCGCTGCGAGGGCGTGCCCTCGTCGTCGATGGTCAGGCTGCCGCGGCGGTCGGGGATGGTGCCGTCGTCCAGCACGGTGACGCCGGAGGCTGCGATCCGCTGGCCCATCAGTCCGGCGAAGGCCGAGGTTTTCTTGCGGTTGAAATCGCCCTCCAGCCCGTGGCCGATGGCCTCGTGCAGCAGGATGCCGGGCCAGCCCGGACCAAGGACGACATCCATCGTGCCCGCCGGGGCCGGCACGGCGCCCAGGTTCACCCGCGCGATGCGGATCGCCTCGGCTACCGCCGGCTGCCATGTGCCCGGCGCCATCAGCTGCGCCAGGCCGTGCCGCCCGCCGGTGCCGAAGCCGCCGCTCTCTCGCCTGCCATTTTCTTCCAGGATTACCGAGACGTTCAGCCGCGCCATCGGCCGGATATCGGTCAGCCGCAACCCTTCGGGACGCAGGATCTCCACCTCCTGCAGGCTGGCGCCCAGCGAGGCCGTAACCTGCACCACCCGGGGATCGGCGGCCCGGGCATAGGCGTCGATCTCTTTCAGCAGGTCGATCTTGCCGGCAAAGGCGGCATCCGCCATCGGATCGTCGGGGCGGTAGAGGTGGCGGTTGGTGCCGGGGGGCGGGGGGGCCATCACGCCGCCGCCCGCGCCGATGGCCAGCCGTGCCGTCTCGGCCGCGCGGCGCAGCGCGGCGGCGGAGATTTCGGTCGAATGGGCATAGCCTGCGACCTCGCCCCTGACCGCGCGCAGGCCGAAACCTTCCGAGGCGTCATAGCTGGCCGAACGGATGCGGCCATCGTCGAGGACAAGGCTCTCGCCCCGCCGCCGCTCGAGATAGAGTTCGCCATCCTCGCCGCCCGCCGTGGTCGCGCGCAGCACGGCCAGGGCTGCGGCTTCGTCCAGATGGGTGTCGAAGGGGCGGAAGGGCGGCGTTTCGGTCATCTGCGGCCCTCGCTGGGAAAATCCGGAAACTTTGGCATTCGGCAAACCTAGGATGTACCACGGCCCTTCGCAAGGCGGCCAGAGCGCCGCGCCGGTGCCGCGCCCCGCGCCCCGCGTGGCCGGGCAGATGCCGCTTTGCGGCAATGCGGCTGCGGCATGTCGTTGACCCAGATCAAAACCCGGACCCGGCGGCGGCGGCGCGATACAGGTTTCGCTTGCCGCCGCCCACCCGATGTGGTTTGAAATGACTGGGAAACACGGGGATTCCGCTTCGCGAGCGAAGGCGGGGCCGTAACTGGCGGCGAAGTGCCGCACCTTGGGACGGAAAGAGACATGCGAGCAACGACGACTCTCAAGGCCATGGCCGCGGCTGGGCTGATGGCGCTGATCTCGGGCCAGGCGATGGCCCAGGCCCTGGAAATCGTCGGCCAGCCAAAGCCGGAGGGCATGGGATTCCAGCCGGCCTCCAGTTCGCTGGCCGTCGATCAGCAATGGCTGGACCATGTGATCCTTTATATCATCACCGCCATCGTGGTGCTGGTCATGGTATTGCTGCTGGTCGTCATCCTGCGATTCAACAGCCGCGCGAACCCCACTCCGCGCAAGTTCACCCATAACACGCCGCTGGAAGTGGCCTGGACGCTGATCCCCATCCTGATCCTGATCTTCATCGGCTCGTTCTCGCTGCCGGCGCTGAAGGCGCAGCAGACCTTTCCCAAGGGCGATGTCGTGGTCAAGGTCACGGGCAACCAGTGGTTCTGGAGCTATGAATATCCCAATGAAGGCATCGGTCCGTTCGACAGCTATCTGATCGGCGGGCTGAACCTCGGCGGCGACGGGCGGCTGACGCCCGAGGTCGAGCAGCAGCTTGTCGATGCCGGCTATACCAAGGATCAGTTCCTGCTGGCGACCGATACCGCGCTGGTGGTTCCGCTGGGCGCCAAGGTCCTGTTGCAGATCACCGGCGCCGACGTGATCCATTCCTGGACCATCCCGGCCTTTGCCGTGAAGCAGGATGCCGTGCCGGGCCGCATCGCCCATGCTTGGTTCGCCGCTGACCGCGAGGGCATCTTCTTCGGCCAGTGCAGCGAACTTTGCGGCAAGGACCACGCCTATATGCCGATCACCGTCAAGGTCGTCTCGCCCGAGGTCTATGCCGCCTGGGTCGAGCAGGCCAAGGCCGGCAATGTGGTGCTGGCGGCCGATGCCACGGCGGCCGCGCCGGTGCAGGTTGCGGCGAACGACTAAGGCCGCGGCGCCCCCCCGGGGCGTGCGGTCCGGCAGATGACCCCGCGGGTCAACCGCGGGGTCGGAGCAGTCGAAGACGATCCGGATGGCCGAAGCGGCCCCGGCGGTTTAAACGGCCTGGCGGGGCCGAAACGTGACGAACAGGTCGAGACGAGCAGGATGAGCGACATTCACGCATATGAACGTGCCGAGACGGCCCCCGGAGAGGCGGGCTTCGGCGATTACGTGCAGTTGCTGAAGCCGCGCGTGATGTCGCTGGTGGTCTTTACCGCGATGGTCGGCCTGCTGGTCGCCCCCGTCCACCTGCATCCGGTCGAGGCCTTTGCGGCGATCCTGTTCATTGCGCTGGGGGCAGGGGCCTCGGGCGCGCTGAACATGTGGTGGGATGCCGACATAGATGCGGTGATGCGCCGCACCCGCAGTCGCCCGATCCCCGCCGGCCGCGTGCGGCCGGGCGAGGCGTTGGGCCTTGGCCTTGCGCTGTCGGGGATCAGTGTCGTCATGCTGGGTCTGGCGACGAACCTGCTGGCGGGCGCGCTTCTGGCCTTCACGATCTTCTTCTATGCCGTCGTCTATACGATGGGCCTGAAACGCTGGACGCCGCAGAACATCGTCATCGGCGGCGCGGCCGGGGCCTTCCCGCCGATGATCGGCTGGGTCGCGGCCACCGGGCATATCGGGCTTGAGGCGGTGCTGATGTTCCTGGTGATCTTCATGTGGACGCCGCCGCATTTCTGGGCGCTGGCGCTGTTCGTGAAATCCGACTACCAGAATGCCGGCGTACCCATGCTGACGGTGACGCATGGCCGCCGCGTCACGCGCAACCATATCCTGGCCTACAGCGTGCTGCTCGCGCCGATCCCGGTCTGGGCCGCGCTGACCTCGATCGGCGGGCCGCTCTCGCTCGTGGTGGCGCTGGTGCTGGATGCCGTCTTCCTGGCCGGGGCCTGGCGCATCTTCCGCCGCGACGATGCGCAGGCGGAGGCCGATGGCTATCGCGTCGAGAAATCCTTCTTCGGCTTCTCGATCCTTTATCTTTTCCTGACCTTCGGCGCCTTCCTCGCCGAGGCCGCATTGAGGCCCTGGGGCCTCGGGGGCTGGTAGGACATGGCACTGCAACCGACACATGAACTGCACGGCCGCCGCTTCGGCCGCAACCTGGGGGTGGGGCTGCTGCTGGCGGGATTCGTCGCTTTGGTCTTCGCGCTGACGGTGGTGAAGGTGCAGCAGGGCGACCGTGGCCATGCCGATGACTTCAAGGGCGGCGCGGTCACGCCCATCGACACGGCGAGCGCGCCATGACCCGGCGCGACGGACCGAAACGCACCGCCGCGATCCTGACCGGGGTGGCCGCGCTGATGCTGGGCCTGTCCTTTGCGGCGGTGCCCTTCTACAACTGGTTCTGCCGCGTCACCGGCTATGGCGGCGAGGTGTCGGTCTCCGACACCGGCGCCGACAGCATTCTGGACCGCAAGATCACCGTCCGCTTCGATGCCTCGCGCGAGGCGGGGATGCCCTGGGAATTCCGCCCGTTGCAGACCGAGATGGAGATCCGCATCGGCGAGACCGGCCTTGCCTTCTACGAGGCCTATAACCCGACCGACCACGCCATCGCCGGCCAGGCAAGCTACAACGTCGCCCCCGATGTGGCCGGCGGCTATTTCACCAAGATCCACTGCTTCTGTTTCGAGATGCAGGTGCTTCAGCCGGGAGAGCGGGTGGAGATGCCCGTCACCTTCTACGTCGATCCCTCGATCATGGACGACATCGACGGCCGCAACGTCGAGGCGATCACGCTGAGCTATACTTTCCACATCGCCGAACTGCCGATGGAGCAGGCGGCGGTGGCGCCCGTCGCCGGGTCGCCAACCGGGGAAGCGGGCCAACCCGCCGCCTCGAACTGAGAACGCACGAGGGAGATCCGCCGGACATGGCCCATTCCAAGAACCACGATTACCACGTCTTGCCGCCGTCGATCTGGCCCCTGACGGGTGCGGTCGGCGCAGTGGTCATGCTGACCGGCGTGATCCACTGGGTTTCGCCCCAGATTGACGAGGCGAACCGCAGCCCCTGGGTGTTCCTGATCGGCCTGCTGATGGTGCTTTACACCATGTTCGGCTGGTGGACCGACGTGATCCACGAAGGCGAGACCGGCGACCACACGCCGGTGGTGCAGATCGGCCTGCGCTACGGCATGATCCTGTTCATCATGTCCGAGGTGATGTTCTTCGTCGCCTGGTTCTGGGCGTTCTTCAAGAACCGCCTCTATCCGATGGGGCCGGACAGCCCCTGGGTCGATGGCGTCTGGCCGCCCGCCGGGATCGAGACTTTCGACCCCTGGCACCTGCCGCTGATGAACACTCTGGTCCTGCTTTTGTCGGGCTGCGCCGTGACCTGGGCCCACCACGCCCTGGTGCATGAAAACAACCGCAAGGACATGATCACCGGCCTGACCATCGGCATCCTGCTCGGCCTGATCTTCACCGGGCTGCAGGCCTATGAATACAGCCATGCGACCTTCGGCTTCGCCCTGAACGACGAGGGCAACCCCTCGGTCTATGGCGGCATCTTCTTCATGGCGACAGGCTTTCATGGCTTCCATGTGATCATCGGCACGATCTTCCTGTTCGTCTGCCTGATCCGGGCGATCAAGGGTCAGTTCACCCAGCAGCAGCATGTCGGATTCGAGGCGGCCGCCTGGTACTGGCACTTCGTCGACGTGGTGTGGCTGTTCCTGTTCTTCTCGATCTATGTCTGGGGCCGCGGCTGAGCCTTCGGTTCTTGACAATCCCTTGCGCGCGGGTCCCAAACGGGGCCCGCGCTTGCCGTTTGGGGCGGGCGGCACAATCGACGGAGGCGGCATGCGCTCGGTTTTCTTCGTGCTGGTGGTGGCGGTGGCCGGCTTCGCGATCCTGATGTCGCTGGGCTTCTGGCAGTTGCGCCGGCTGGAATGGAAAGAGGGCCTGATCGCCCGGGCCGAGGCGATGATCGCGGTCGCCCCCGTGCCGCTGCCGGCCGCCCCCGATCCCGGCCATGACCGCTATCGCGCCGTCACCGTCGCCGGCCGCTTCACCGGCGAAGAGGCCCATGTCCTGACCGCTTCGGAAACCGGCCCGGGCTTTCTGATCGTCGCCGCCTTCGAGACCGACGACGGCCGGCGCATCCTGATCGACCGCGGCTTCGTGCCGGAAGAGGCCAGGGGCGCGCCCCGTCCCGCGAAACCGGCCCGCGTGACCGGCAACCTGAACTGGCCCGACGACATGACCTCGGCAACGCCGCCCTATGATGCCAAGGCCGATCTCTGGTTCGGCCGCGATGTCGCGGGAATTGCCGCCCGGCTGAAGACCCTGCCGATCCTTGTCGTCGCGCGCGACGATACCGGCGATGCGATCCAGGCGGTTCCGGTCACGGCGGTCTTTCGCAACAACCATCTCGGCTATGCCATCCAGTGGTTCGGCCTGGCGGCGGTCTGGGCGGGGATGACAGTCCTCTATCTCTGGCGTATCAGGACCCGGCAGGCATGAGGGAGTGACATGCGCTATATCTCGACGCGCGGGCAGGCGCCCGTTCTGGGTTTTGGCGAGGCGATGATGACGGGGCTGGCGCGCGACGGCGGGCTTTACGTCCCCGAAACCGTGCCGGCGCTGACGCGCGAGCAGATCGCCGCACTGGCCGGGCAGTCCTACGAGGATCTGGCCCTTGCGGTGATGCGGCCCTTTGTCGGCGGCTTCTTCGCCGATGCGGAGTTCCGCGCGCTGATCGAAAAGGCCTATCGCGGCTTTGACCATATCGCCCGGGCGCCGCTGGTCCAGCTTGGCCCCGACCATTTCCTGATGGAACTGTTCCACGGCCCGACGCTGGCCTTCAAGGATTTCGCCATGCAGCTCATCGGGCAGATGATGCAGGCGGCGCTGGCCCGCACGGGCGAGCGGATCACCATCGTCGGCGCCACCAGCGGCGATACCGGATCGGCGGCGATCGAGGCGTTCCGCGGCCTGTCGAACGTCGATGTCTTCATCATGTTCCCGCAGGGCCGGGTGTCCGAGGTCCAGCGCCGGCAGATGACGACCCCGGTCGAGGCGAATGTGCATGCCCTGGCGCTGGAGGGCGATTTCGACGATTGCCAGGCCCGGCTGAAGGACATGTTCAACGATTTCGCCTTTCGCGACGGCGTGCGGCTGGCCGGGGTGAACAGCATCAACTGGGCGCGCGTGCTGGCGCAGGTGGTCTATTACTTCCATGCGGCCCTGTCGCTCGGCGCGCCGGACCGCGCGGTCAGCTTCACCGTGCCCACGGGCAATTTCGGCGATATCTTCGCGGGCTATATCGCGAAACGGATGGGCCTGCCCATCGACCGGCTGGTGATCGCGACGAACCAGAACGACATTCTGGACCGCACGCTCCGGTCGGGCGAACATCGGACGACCGGCGTCCGCCCCTCGATCAGCCCGTCGATGGACATCCAGGTCTCGTCGAACTTCGAGCGGGCGCTGTTCGATGCCCTGGGCCGCGACGGCGCCGCCGTGGCCGCGCTGATGGCGGCAATGCAGCAGGGCGGCGGCTACAGCCTGCCGGCACGGGCGCTTGCCGAGCTGCGCGCGACCTTCGCCTCGGGCAGCGCGACCGAGGAGGAAACCCTCGACACCATCGCGCGGGTCTGGCGCGAGACGGGCGAGCTTCTCTGCCCGCATTCCGCCGTGGGGGTGAAGGTCGCATCGGAGCATGCGGGGCAGGGCGCCATGGTCACGCTGGCCACGGCGCATCCGGCGAAATTCCCCGATGCGGTGGAAAGCGCCACCGGCCTGCGCCCGGCGCTGCCGCCGCGCATGGCCGATCTGTTTGAACGCCCGGAACGGGTGACGCGCGTGCCGAACGATCTGGCCGCGCTGAAGGCGCTGGTGCAGGACCGGATCGCCGCGCGCGTCTGACACCGCTGACACGGCCTAGCAGGTGGAGAACGCCCAGGCACCCTCGGCGAACCGGGCAGCGCCACGCGGTCCGTCTTCGCCCAATGCCGCACAATGCGCCAGGGCTGCGGCGCGGGCTGCGGCCTCGTCCGCTTCGGTCAATGCCTGCCCATCGCGGCGTGTCACGACCAAAGCCGGGACATAGGGCATGACATCGACCTCGGGATGCCCCGCCATCTCGACCGGCCAGAGGTAATTGTCCTCCAGCGACACCTGATATGCCCCCTGCGCCGAACCATTCGCCGAAACGCAGGCCGACAATGCCAGGGTGCCGAAAAGAGCAGATGCAAAGCGGATCATCCGGGCAGTCTGCGCCCTCGCCGCCTCTTCCACAAGCAGAACCATGGCTGTAAGAGCAATGGGACGCCATACCGGGAACGGATCACGCCTTGACGGTTCAGCTGCATACCCTGTCGAACGGTTTTCGTATTGTCACCGAATCCATGCCCGGACTGAAATCCGCCTCCTGCGGGCTGTGGGTCGGCGCCGGCGGCCGGCATGAGACCGCGGGCGAGAATGGCATCGCGCATTTTCTGGAACACATGGCCTTCAAGGGCACCGAAAAGCGCAGCGCGCTGCAGATCGCCGAGCAGATCGAGGATGTGGGCGGCTATATCAACGCCTATACCTCGCGCGAGATGACCGCCTATTACGCGCGCTGCCTGTCGGCCGATGTGCCGCTGGCGCTGGAGGTGATTTCCGACATCGTGCTGAACCCGGTCTTCGATCCCGAAGATATCGAGACCGAGCGCCATGTCATCCTGCAGGAGATCGGACAGGCCAACGATACCCCCGACGACATCATCTTCGACTGGCTGCACGAGATTTCCTATCCCGGCCAAGCCTTCGGCCGCACCATTCTTGGCCCAGAGGCGCTGGTTTCCGGCTTTTCCCGCGCCGATCTCGGCACTTTCGTGCGGCGGCACTACGGGCCGGACCGGATGATCCTGTCGGCGGCCGGCGGTGTCGACCACGAAGCCATCGTGGTCCAGGCCGAGGCGATCTTCGGCGGTCTTGCCGCGGTGGGCAACCGCCCGGCCGACCCCGCCCGCTTTGCCGCCGGCGAACGGCGCGAGGTGAAGGATCTGGAACAGGCGCATTTCGCGCTGAACCTTGCCGCGCCCGGCTACCGCGACCCGTCGGTCTATATCGCGCAGGTCTGGGCGATGGTGATGGGCGGCGGCATGTCGAGCCGGCTGTTCCAGAAGATCCGCGAGGAACGGGGGCTATGCTACACGATCTACGCGCAATCCGCCGCCTATGACGACACCGGCCATGTCACGATCTATGCCGGGACCAGCGGCGAGGAAGTGGCGGAACTGACCGACCTGACCGTGGCCGAACTGCGCCGCGCGGCCGAGGACATGACCGAGGCCGAAGTCGCCCGTGCCCGCGCGCAGATCAGGGCCGGCATGCTGATGGGCCTCGAGGGCGCCTCCAGCCGGGCCGAGCGTAACGCCCGGTTGCTGTCGATCTGGGGCCGGGTGCCGGATCTGACCGAAGCGGTCGAACGGATCGACGCCGTTACCCTTCAGGCGGTGCGCGACTGGAGCGGAACGCTGCGCTCGGCCGATGCGGCGCTGGCGCTCTATGGTCCGGTGGAGGCCGCGCCGGGAATCGACGCGATCCGCACGGCGCTGTCTGCCTGATGTTCGGCCTGCGCCGCAGCGCCCGGATCGAGACCGAGCGGCTGACGCTGCGGCTGCCGGGCCATGACGACTGGCGTGGCTGGGCCGCGCTGCGCGAGGAAAGCGCGGGCTTCCTGCAACCCTGGGAGCCGGTCTGGTCCGCCGACCATCTGTCGCGCCGCGCCTTCAGCAACCGTGTCTACTGGGCCCGCCGGGCCGAGGCGCAGGGCACCGCGCTGCCGCTGATGCTGATCCGCCGCGAGGACCGCCGGCTGATCGGTGCCATCACGCTCGACAACATCCGTCGCGGGCCGGCCCAGGCCGGCACGCTGGGCTACTGGGTCGGCGCGGCCTTCGCCCGGCAGGGCTATATGGGCGAGACGATCCGCGCCGTGGTCCACCATGCCTTCACCCGTCTCGACCTCAGCCGGATCGAGGCCGCCTGCCTGCCGGAAAACGCCGCCTCGCGCGGGGTGCTGGAAAGCTGCGGCTTCAAGTATGAAGGCGTGGCGCAGGCCTATCTGCAGATCAACGGCCGCTGGCGCAACCATGTGCTTTATGCCGCGCTGCGCGCCGACCGCCGCGGCCGGACCGAGGTCGGCCCGGCCTGATCGCGCTTCCGTGAAGGCCGGTCCGGTCGAAGCCGGGTTAGCCTTGCACAAATGCGAGGCTCCGATGACCCGATCTTCCGCCTGTGTCCTGACCCTCTCCGCTGTCCTCCTCTGCACGCCCCTGGCAGCCGAGGCCCGCATCCCCTCGCATTGCATCGCGCTGGCCAGCGGCCCCGCCACGGTGATGCGCGCCGACTGGCCGGTGGCAGAGACGGGTCATGTGGTGATCCGCTATCTCGACCATGCTAGCTTTGCCATCGTGGCCGAGGACGGGACCATCGCCGTCACCGACTTTACCGGCTACACCGGGCAGGCGGGCCTCCTGCCGGAGGTGGCGACGATGAACCGCGCCCATTCCAGCCACTGGACGCCCTATCCCGATCCGGCGATCCCCCATGTGCTGCGCGGCTGGCCCGCAGACGGCATCGCGGCCGACCACCGGCTCGACCTCGGCGACATGCTGGTGCGCAATGTCACGACCGATACTCGCGGCCCCTTTGGCGAGGGCGCGCAGCGCGACGGCAATTCGATCTTCATCTTCGAGGCGGCGGGGCTCTGCATCGGCCATCTCGGCCACCTCCACCAGATCCCGAGCCCCGAACAATATGCGGCGATCGGCCGGCTCGACATCGTGATGGTGCCGGTCGACGGCGGCTATACCATGCGCACGCAGGACATGGTGCGGGTGGTGCAGCGGTTGCGCGCCTCGGTGGTGATCCCGATGCACTGGTTTTCGCGCACCGCGCTGGAGACGTTCCTGCACGCCATGGCGGACAGTTTCGACGTGGTGGAAACCGGCCTGCCGCAGATGAGCTTTTCGCGCGGCGACCTGCCGGCCCGGCCGGCGGTCCTCGTCCTAGAACCGCACTGGCTGGACTGACCGCCGCGCCGGCGCTAGGCAGGGGCAAATCTCCGAGGTGGCGATGCTCAACCCCTGCGACGAAACCTTCCGCGCCCTTCTTGCCGCCCGCCTCCCGGCGCAGACGCTGCGCGAACCGCGGCCGGGCGATCTGGACGAACCGCGCGGCCGCTGGCAGGGCCGGGCGGGCGTTGTTGCCCGCCCGCGCACCACGGCGGAGGTCGCGACGGTGCTCGCCGCCTGCCATGCCGCCCGGGTCGCCGTGGTGCCCCGCGGCGGCGGCACCGGATTGGTCGGCGGCCAGACCGCCCCCGACGGGCTGCCGCTGGTCCTGTCGCTCGAGCGGATGACGGCGCAGCGCGGCCTCTGGCCGGAGGAAAACGTGATCGCGGTCGAGGCGGGGATGACGCTGGCCGCGGTGCAGCAGGCGGCGGCAGGCGCCGGGCGGCTCTTCCCGCTCTCGCTCGCCTCCGAAGGCACGGCCACCATCGGCGGCAATCTCGCCACCAATGCCGGCGGCACCGCGGTCCTGCGCTACGGCAACGCCCGCGACCTCTGCCTCGGGATCGAGGCGGTCCTGCCCGACGGCGCCATCCTCCACGGGCTGAAACGGCTCAGGAAGGACAACACCGGCTACGACCTGCGCAATCTGCTGATCGGCTCCGAAGGCACGCTGGGGGTGATCACGGCGGCCAGCCTGCGGCTTTACCCGCCGCCCGCCGCCCGGGTCGTCGCGCTTCTGGTGGTGCCCGATCCGCAGGCGGCGCAGGCCCTGCTGCGCCTCGCAGAGACGCGGCTCGGCGGTCTCGTCTCCGGCTTCGAACTGATCGGCCGCACCGGCCTCGATTTCCTGGCCGAGGTCGGCCCCGCCCATCCGCTGCCCTTTCCGGCCGTGCCCGACTGGTCGGTGCTGGTCGAACTCGGCCTGCCGGGGGCGCTCGACCCCGAGGCGACCATGGCCGCGCTTTACGAAGCGGGGGCGGAGGCCGGCCTCCTGCGCGATGGAGTCATCGCCACCTCGGCCGCCCAGGCCGCGCAGCTCTGGGCGATCCGCGAGGATATTCCCGAGGCAAACCGCCGCATCGGCTCGATCTCCAGCCATGATATCTCGCTGCCGCTGGGCGCCATTCCCGGCTTCCTCGCCGAGGCCGGCGCCGCGATGGCGGCCCTGGGCGACATGCGGATCAACAGCTTCGGCCATCTGGGCGACGGCAACCTGCACTATAACGTCTTCCCAGCCAGGGGCCGCGACCGCGCCGCCTATGACGGCCTGCGCACGGCGATCACGACCGCGATTCACGATCTCGTCCACGCCGCGGGAGGCAGCGTCTCGGCCGAACACGGCCTGGGCCGGCTGAAGGCGGCCGATCTGCAACGCTACGGCGATCCAGCCCGCCTCGCCGCCATGCGGGCGATCAAATCCGTGCTCGATCCGCACGGCATCATGAACCCAGGCGCCGTCCTGCGGCCCTGACCGGTCCCCCGGCAACACCCATCCCTTCCTCTTGACCGAAATACCCCGGGGGAGGCTCCGGCGCTGGAGGAATGGAATTAAATTGGAATGGGTGGAACCCGGTGTGGTGGGCTGGGCCGGGGGTCAGGCGTGGCTGAAACCGGGGGGTCTGGCGCCGGACGAGGCCCTGGCGCGGGCGCCGGTCGGCTGGACTTGCGTCCGTTCTGTTCCGTTTCGTTCCATTCCGTGAAGTAATC
>JBDHSO010000114.1:0-12828 GCA_039808125.1 Rhodobacter sp.
CTGCGCCTCGCGCGCGGCGCGGAAGGTCAGTTCCTGATGGGCGCGGTGCAGCGGGTTGCGGGTCTGGAAGGCGACGACCTTGGTCCAGCCCAGCTTGCGGAACATCGCCCGCATCTCGTTCGGCGTGTCGCGGCGGCCCTTGAAGTCATAATGGACCGGCTGCTGGATGCCGGTGATCGGGCCACCCAGATAGACGTTGCCGGCCCGGTGGTGCAGGTAGCTGACCGAAGGATGCGCCAGATCGTCGGCGCCGAACACCTTTTCGGCCTCGTTGGCCTTGTTCGGCACCCATTTGTCGGTGACGGACATCATGGCAAGGATCACGCCCTCGGCGTCGCGCAGCGCGATATCCTGGCCGACCTCGATCCCGGCGGCAAAATCCTCGCTCACGTCCAGCGTGACCGGCATCGGCCAGAGGCTGCCATCGGCCAGCCGCATGTTCTCGACCACCGAATCGTAATCGGCCTGGCCGAGAAAGCCCTTCAGCGGCGAGAAGCCGCCGTTCATCAGCAGTTCCAGATCGCAGACTTGCCGTTGGGTCAGATCCCAGCTTGGCAGCGCGGCGGCCTCGTGCTTCAGCTTCTGTGCGCTGTCGTAGGAGACGTAAAGCTCCGGAATCGGGGCAAGGTTGTTCTGCATGACCTGTGTCCTGTGTTTTGGAGAAACGAAACCGGGCGCGGTTCCGGTCAGTTCGGCGTGAAGGGCGTGGTATTCGGCCAGTTTTCCCGAAAGGAAGCTGTCGGTGAGGCGGGCCTTCTCGGTCGCGCCCCTGACGGTCAGCGCATAGGCGAAGCGCTGTCGGCGGTCGGGGCCGTCGCGGTCGGAGATCCGGATCAGACCGGCCTCGGCGGCAGCGCGCAACTGGGTGTTGAGCCGGCCAAGGCTGATCCCCAGCGCCTCGGCCGTTGCCCGCTGCGAGGCATCGGGCGCCCGATCAAGCTGACGCAGCAGGCGGAAGAGCTGGTCTTCCTCTGGCAGCGGCGAACGGGCGGGGAGAGGGATCATTGCGGGCTCAAAGTGTGTTCAGCGGTGAACACATGCCATGTTTTGCATCCGCAGAAAAGCAAAAAGTTCCGATGCGGCGGGTTTTGCCATGCTGCCGGCCGGCCCTGGCCATGGCACAGGCAAAAACCCGTCACCGGGCTGGCGACAGGCGCGCGCCGCTATCGTCCTTCAGGAAGGTGGCGGGGGGTCGGTTCAGCCGTGCCGTGCGGCCAGCCAGCGTTCCGCATCCAGCGCAGCCATGCAGCCCATTCCGGCCGAGGTGACGGCCTGGCGATAGATATGGTCGGTCAAATCGCCGGCCGCGAAGACACCGGGAACGGAGGTGCGGGTGCTGCCCGGCTCCACCTTCACATAGCCGCCGTTGTGCAACTCCAGTTGCCCCGCCACCAACTCGCTCGACGGCGCATGGCCGATGGCGACGAAAAAGCCGTCGCAGGGGATCTGGCTTTCCGCGCCGGTCCTGACGTTGCGGATCTTCACGCCGGTCACGATGGGCGGCATGTCGTCGCCCAGGATCTCGACGACCTCGCTGTCCCAGACCACCGAGATCTTGGGGTTCCTGAACAGCCGCTCCTGCATGATCTTTTCCGCGCGAAAGCTGTCGCGGCGATGGACGACCGTGACCTTGCTGGCAAAATTGGTCAGGAACAGCGCCTCCTCGACCGCGGTATTGCCGCCGCCGATCACCACGATTTCCTTGCCGCGGTAGAAAAAGCCGTCGCAGGTGGCGCAAGCGGAAACGCCGAAGCCCTTGAACCGTTCCTCTGACGGCAGGCCCAGCCATTTCGCCTGCGCGCCGGTGGCCAGGATCAGCGCATCCGCGGTGAAGACCGTGCCGCTGTCGGCTTCGGCCACGAAGGGATGGGTCGACAGATCCAGCCGCGTGATGGTGTCCGAGACGATCTCGGCCCCCGTCTCGCGGGCATGTTCCTCCATCCGCACCATCAGGTTCGGGCCAAGCACCATCTTGTCGCCGGGCCAGTTCTCGACATCGGTCGTCTGGGTCAGTTGCCCGCCCGCCTGCAGACCCTGGATCAGCACCGGCTGCAACATGGCGCGCGCCGCATAAACGGCCGCGGTATAGCCCGCCGGACCCGAGCCGATGATCAGAACCTTGGAATGCCGCGTCTCGCCCATGCCGAACCCCCTGGGAAACCGACCCCGATATAGGCGCGACCGGCGGCGACCGGAAGCCCCGGCGTCACCTTGCGGCGGGCATTGCGGGCGGCGGGCGCCGGACGCAATGCACCCGGCGGCAACACGCCTGTCTTTGAAACATTGTTGCGCAGTGGGGGGCAAAGCCCTAGATAGGCGGGGCAAGACGGAGACGGAAAGACATGGCGGGGCACAAGCTTGACGAGATCGACCGGCGCATCTTGGCCGAGTTGCAGGCCGATGGCCGGATGACCAATGTCGAATTGGCCAGCCGCGTCGGCATCTCGGCGCCGCCCTGCCTGCGCCGGGTCCGCACGCTTGAGGAGGCGGGCTACATCACCGGCTATCACGCCGAGATCAACGCCCGCGAACTGGGGTTCGAAGTGGCGGTCTTCGCCTCGGTCCGGCTGAACAGCCAGGCGGAAAGCGATCTTGCCGTCTTCGAGGACCGCTGCCGTGCCTGGCCCTTGGTCCGCGAATGCCACATGCTCAACGGCGAGATCGACTTCATCCTGAAATGCGTGGCGCCCGACCTGTCGACCTTCCAGAGCTTTCTGACCGGCGAGTTGCTGCGCGCGGCCAATGTGGCGAACGTCAAGACCAGCCTCGTCATCCGCTGCGCCAAGGACGAATCGGGCGTGCCCTTCGATGTGCTGGAAGACCGGCTGTCGCGCAGCGCCTGAGCGTCGCAAACCGCCAGCGCGGGGGTACTGCGGCGGGCGGTGTCGGACAGGCATCCCGGAAATGAGGAACGGCCCCGTTTCATGTGCCAGAGGAGCACCGGGACCGTTCATCATGTCTTGCCATTCCGCCGTGAGCGCGGCGTCTGGCGTTAAAATCGGACCTTCGGGTCCGGCACCTGGTACAGCAACAGGGACTGTTGCTGACGGGAAAAATGACGGAATTGTGGCCGGTTGTCAACTCTGCGCTGCAATGCCGCGCAAAATTGGTACAATTCCAGGTTGCCGGGCCAGTCGGGCCTCGGCGCCGGCGCCGCAGGGTCGGGCGCGGCGGCGTCTGTGGCGCGGCCAATGCCTGGCGCCGCATATGCCGGGAACGCAGGGTCGGCT
The DNA here is from genome assembly GCA_039808125.1 of Rhodobacter sp. Taxonomy (GTDB): domain Bacteria; phylum Pseudomonadota; class Alphaproteobacteria; order Rhodobacterales; family Rhodobacteraceae; genus Pseudogemmobacter. The sequence goes on from JBDHSO010000114.1 coordinate 3,231, forward strand.
CAGCGCGCTGCGATCGAATTGCGCGATGGACCGGCGGGCCGGCGGGGCGAAACCGCCTTCTTCGCCGTGGCCTCTTCCAGGCTTTCGGGCCTGGACCTGTTGCCGCGCATCCATGTGAAATCGGGCAGCGGTTCGGCTGAGGCGGCGATGACCGAACGCAGCCAGCGGCGTTCGGTTGTCTTGTCCTTCTTCTGCGTCATCTCTCGATCTCCTCGTCTTCCACCCTTCTGGGTTGATTTGAATATGCCCCCGCACTGTGGCGGCGATTGGCCGCGAACGTGCCGGATTTGGGCCATTGCAAAGCCCGCCGCCGCGATGCCCGGCAAAGGGCGCGGGCGGGAAGACGGGCGGAATTAACGAAGGATTAACCAGATTTTACAGGAAATTAGCCGGATGTGCCGGTCGTTCCCGCGCACGCGCTGCCTGCAATTGTGGCGAACTTGCGGCTAAAGCCGGATGATCGAGATCAGCCGGCCGTAGTCCGCCTCACCCGCATGGGTTGTCCGGCGGTAGCTGTAGAACCGCTCCGAATCGGAATAGGTGCAGTGGCCGGCCCATTCCGCCGAGGCCACCCCCGCCGCCCGCAACCGGAACAGGCCGAAACCCGGCAGGTCGAACTGGTATTTCCCGCCCGTGCCATTGGCAAAGAACCGGGCATGGTCGGGATCTTCGGCGAGGAAGTCGTCGAGGAACTCCTGTCCCACCTCATAGGCGCGCTGGCTGATGCAGGGACCGATCACCGCGGCAATGTCGCGCCGCCGGGCACCCAGCGCCTCCATCGCGTCGAGCGTGGCCTCCAGCACCCCGGCCAGCGCCCCGCGCCAGCCTGCATGCGCGGCACCGATCACCCGCGCCCGCGGATCGACGAAGAGCACCGGCTGGCAGTCGGCCGTCAGCACCGAAAGCGCAAGGCCGGGCGTCGCCGTCACCATGGCATCGGCCTTAGGACGCGGACCGTCGTCAACGGGGCCCGTCACCGCCACGACATCGGCGGAATGAACCTGATTCACGCCGATCAGGGCCGCGGGCGCCACCTCCATCGCCGTGGCGGCGCGGGCCCGGTTGATCGCCACGATCTCGGCCTGATCACTGGAGCCGGTACCGCAGTTCAGCCCCGCGAAAATGCCGGAGGAGGCACCGCCCTTGCGCGTGAAAAACCCGTGACGGACGGGCAGGGTGGCGGAGGTGACAATCTCAAGCATCGGCGAATCCGGGTGGCGTCGGGGTACCGGGCGCAAAGACGGCCAGCGCCTTGAACAGCGTCCCCATTTCCGACGGATGGGTCAAGCGCCGCTGTGCGGCCCGGTGGGCGATCAGGGCAGGCCCCTCCAGCGCCGCGGCCAGCCGGTCCGCCCGCGCATCGAGGCCGAGGCGGGCAAGCAGCGTGCCCTGCGGCTGGAAGGCGGTGTGCGCCGGGGCCGCGGCGGCGGCCAGCGCGGCAAAATCCACATGCGCCGTGAGATCCGCCTCGCCGGGGGTGGCCAGCGGATCGCTGAAGGCATGGTCCTTCAGCGCCTGGAACGTATCGCCCCGGCTCTGCCAGCCGCCATAGTCGAGGATCAGCGCCAGCCCGCCATGGGACAGGATCCGCCCGGAGATCGCCGCCATGATCGCGGGCGCCGCGGGGCAGATCTCGACGATATCGCCGGGCGCGGTATCGGCCAGCCGGGGCGTCAGCGCGGCCAGCGGTGCCGCGGGCGCCCGGCCGAGCGCCAGCCCGCCATCGGCGCCCAGCCCGACGACGGTTTCGGCCCATCCCGCCTCGGTCCGGGTGAACTGCCGGATCGGCAGGGCATCGAAAAATTCGTTCGCGACCAGAAACAGCGGGGCCTCGGGCAGGGCGTCGGCGGTATCGACCCAGACTGGTGCATGGCCGGCGAGCGTCTGCCCCTGCCGCGCGCGCAGCGCCGGCGAGGCCTCGACCAGCACGATCCGGGCGGCAGCGTGAAACCCCGCCACCCCGCGCGTGGCGCGCAGAAGATCGGCCATCAGGGTGCCGCGGCCGGGGCCAAGCTCTGCCAGGGTGAAGGGTGCGGGCCTGCCGAGGTCGAGCCAGGCCTGCGCGAGGCAGAGGCCCAGAAGTTCTCCGAACATCTGGCTGATTTCGGGCGCAGTGGTGAAATCCCCGGCAGCGCCGAAAGGGTCGCGCGTCGCGTAATAGCCGTGATCGGGGTCGAGCAGGCAGTCGGCCATGAAGTCGCTCAGCGGGATCGGCCCGCCGGCGCGGATCCGCCGCGCCAGCCGCACGGCAAGCGGCGTCGGGCCGCCGGCCGTCATGTCGCCGCCGCCGCCGGCCGGGTCCGCAACACGAACCACAGGCCCACGGCGATCATCGGCAGTGACAGGATCTGACCCATCGTCAACCCGTAGCCGGACCAGTGCAGCGCAAGGCCCAGCGGATTGCCCTCGGAGACGAACTGCGCATCGGGCTGGCGGACGAATTCCACCACGAAGCGCGCCAGGCCATAGCTGATCAGGAACACCCCCATCACCCGGCCGGGAAAGCGCAGCGCGCCCCGCCACCAGATCAGCCAGAGCAGCGCCAGACCGGGGATCAGCCCCTCCAGCACCGCCTCGTAAAGCTGGCTCGGGTGGCGCGCGCAGAGGCCGGCCACGCCGGGGCAGGTCTGTGCGGCCGCACCCGGAAAGACCACGCCCCAGGGCAGATCCGTCTGCCGGCCCCAGAGTTCGGCATTGATGAAATTGGCGATCCGGCCAAGAAACAGCCCCGCAGGCGCGGCATAGGCGAAAAGGTCGCCGGCCGACAGCATGGGGATCTTCTCGCGCCGGCAGAACCACACGCCCGCCACGACCACGCCGAGAAATCCGCCATGGAAGGACATGCCGCCCTCCCACACCCGGAAGAGGCCGGCGGGATCGTCGAGGAAATGGCCGGGCTGGTAGAAGATCGCATAGCCGAGCCGGCCGCCGATGATGACGCCAAGGATGACCCAGGTCATCAGCCGCTCCACCTGGTCGGGCGTCATCGGCGCGCCTGCGGACCACAGCCGCGGCGTGCGCACGGCCCGGGTGACAAGCGCCCAGCCGATCAGCAGGCCGACGATATAGGCCAGCGCATACCAGCGCAGGGCAAGGGTCATGCCGCCGATCTCGATGCTGAAGATCTCGGGCGAAATGTTCGGGAAAGCGATCATGACGGTCCTTCCTGGGATCAGGCCGTTCTGTTGCGGCGGCGGGGTGAAGTCAACCGAGGCACGGGGTTGTGAAGGAAGGACTGCGCGCGCATATAGGGGCCAGCGCAAGGAGAGGGCCGATGCAGAGCCGGACGAAGTTCTTCGATGACATGAGCCAGCTTATGACGAATGCCATGGGCGTGGCGCAAGGCGCGCGGACCGAGGCGGAAACGGCGATGAAGGGTCTTGTCGATCGCTGGATGGCCGACCGCGATTTCGTCACCCGCGACGAGTTCGAGGCCGCGCGCGCGATGGCGCAGAAGGCTCGCGAGGAAAACCTGGTGCTGGCCGCCCGCATCGCCGCGCTGGAGGCGGTGCTGGCCGCGCGCGAGGGGGCGGGGCGGGCGGAAGCCGACGAGACCGGCGGCTGAATTTCAGCTTCGCATCATCCGGAACGCGGCCGAGGCGCCATAGCCCGCCGCTGCCGCCACAAACAGCGCGATCATGCCATAGAGCAGCGGCTGCGTCTGGGCGAGATTGTAGATCATCCGCTCCAGCCCCTCTTTGCGCACGTCGATGGCCTGTTGCTGCCGCGCGACCATCTTACCGTCGCGCAGAAGGAACAGATGGACGATGTATTCGCCCTCGGTCAGGTTGGTGGGCAGCGTCACATCGGCACGAAAGAGTGTGTCCTCGGTCAGTTCCACCGATCCTTCCAGCAGCCGGTAGAGGCCTTCCTCGGTGCGCACCTGCACCAGCCCGCGCAGGAAATCCTCGGACTGGTCGGCCTGGGTGGTGATGCCGACGGCGCGGATCAGCCGGTCGATCGTGACGGACTGGCGAAAGTTCTCGGTCGCCGAAAGGATGTCCTCGATCGGGCCGGTCGTCGCCACGGCATAGAAACTGGGCGCGCTGTCGACATTGACCGCGGCATTGTTGATCCAGATCCCGGCCACCCGGCCCTTGCGCCGCACCGTGACCGGGCCGGAGGGTCCCTCGACCGTGATCACCACCGACAATTGTCCGGGCGGCGGCGGCGCATCGCGCCGCACCGCGCCATAGACAAGGATTTCCGAGCCGTTGAAATCGGCGGTGATCGAAACGCGGCTCTGCGACAGGCCCGATACGATGCTTTCGCCGCCGGTCTCTGCCACGGTTCCCGGCTCTGCCTCGACCTCTGCGCCGGTCTCTGCATCGGCCCCGGTCTCTGCCTCGGTCTCTGCCCCGGTCGTCTGGGCCAGCGCGGGCAGCGCGGTAGCGGCCAGGGTCAGCCCCAGGGCCAGCGACAGGCCATGCAGCGCCGGGCGGATCACGGCAGCACTCCCGGCGTCACGGAATAAAGCTGGTCGGGCTGCAGCAGCAGATCGGCCGCGATGCGCAGCGAGACGGCCAGCACCAGAAGCGACAGCAGGATCCGCAACTGCTCGGCCTTCAGCTTCAGGCCGATCTGCGCCCCGAACTGCGCTCCGATCACCCCGCTGAAGATCAGCAGGAGCGCCAGCATCATGTCGACCGAATGGCTGTTCACCGAATGCATCAGCGTGGTGAAGGCCGAGACGAAGATGATCTGGAAGAGCGAGGTGCCGATCACCACCTTGGTCGGCATGCCCAGAAGATAGATCATCGCCGGCACCAGCAGAAAGCCGCCGCCCACGCCCATGATCGCAGCCAGGAACCCGACCAGGGCGCCGATCAGCGCCGGCGGGATCACGCTGATGTAAAGGCCCGAGGCGCGGAACTTCATCTTGAAGGGCAGGCCATGCACCCAGTTGTGCGAATGCGCCCGCCGGACCGGCGCCTTGCCGCCCCGGCTGCGCAGAAGCGCACGCAGGGATTCCTGAAACATCATCGCGCCGATGACGCCCAGGAACAGCACATAGGACAGTTGCACGAACAGATCGACCTGGCCCAGCCGCTTCATCCATTCGAAGACCCAGATCCCGATGATCGAGCCGGCAAAGCCGCCGACCAGAAGCACGGTCCCCATCCGGAAATCCACCGCCTTGCGCTTCATCTGCGCCAGCACGCCCGAGACCGAGGAGGCAACGACCTGGTTCGCCCCGGTGGCCACGGCCACGGCCGGGGGGACGCCGACGAAGAACAGCAGCGGCGTGATCAGGAATCCGCCACCGACCCCGAACATGCCGGAAAGGAATCCGACTATGCCGCCGATGCCGAGGATCAGGAAGACATTCGCCGAAATCTCGGCGATGGGAAGATAGAGTTGCATGGGCAATGCCGGACAGGACGGTGCTTGTCGCCCAAAGGGTTGCGTCGATTTGACAGTGAAGTCAAAGGGGTTTTGTCCTAAATCCGGCTTTGCAGGAAATGTCGCAGGATGCGTTCCAGTTTTGTCGCACCCAGCGGCGCCATCGCCTTGGTGTGGGCATGGCTGATGTTTTCATCGCTCATCCCCGCGGCCATGTTGGTGATGGTCGAGATCGCCGCAACCTCCAGCCCCAGGAAGCGGGCAAGGATCACCTCGGGCACCGTCGACATGCCGACCGCATCGCCGCCGAGCAGCTTCAGCATGCGGATTTCGGCGGGTGTCTCGAAGCTGGGCCCGGAATACCAGCAATAGACACCCTCGGGCAAAGCTATCCCCTCGGCGGCCGCCGCGGTCTTCAGCGCGGCCCGCAGCGCGGGGGAATGCGCATCGGTCATCGGCACGAAACGGGCATTGGTCTTCTCGCCGATCAGCGGGTTCCGGCCGTTGTAGTTGATGTGGTCCGACAGCAGCATCAGATCGCCCGGCCGGATGTCCGGCCGCAGGCTGCCCGCGGCATTGGTCACGATCAGTTCCCGCGCGCCAAGTTCGCGCAGCACCTCAAGCGCGCCGCGCATCGCCGCGGCATTGCCATTCTCGTAATAATGCTCGCGCGCGCCGAAGACCGCGACACGGGCGCCGCCCAGCATGCCGATGTGCAGATGCGGATCATGGCCCGAGACGCCGGCATGGGGAAAGCCCGGCAGATCGGCATAGGGGATGGCCGGGCCATCGACCGCCGCGGCCAGATGGCCCAGGCCGGAGCCGAGGATGAGGCCAAGACGCGGGGGCGCGTCCCCCGCACGGGCGCGGATCAGGGCGGCGGTTTCGGCGGTCTGCGACATGGCCCAGCCTCTCTCGGGTCAGGACCCCGGCGCGCCGGGGCAGGTCAGGTCAGCGTTCCTTGACGTAGGGCTGGCCGCCGGCGCGCGGCGGGATCGCCTTGCCGACGAAGCCCGCCAGGACAAGGACGGTCAGGATATAGGGCAGGGCGTCGAGGAAGGGACCCGGCACCTTGAAGTGCAGCACGCCCTCCACCACGTCGGGCCGCAGCGCCAGCGCCTGGAAGAAGCCGAACAGCAGACAGGCCCAGAGCGAGGCGATCGGCCGCCATTTGGCGAAGATCAGCGCCGCGAGCGCGATATAGCCGCGCCCCGCCGTCATCTCCTTGCCGAAGCCTGCCTGCAGCGCCGTGGCCATATAGGCCCCGGCCAGACCGCAGAGCACGCCGGTGATCATCACCGCCGCATAGCGCAGGCCCGTGACCGAGATGCCGGAGGTATCGACCGCCGCCGGGTTCTCGCCCACGGCGCGCAGCCGCAGCCCGAACCGCGTGCGCGACAGCACCCACCAGGTCAGCACCACCACGGCAAAGGCGGCATAGACCAGGATCGAATGGCCCGAGACGACCTTGTGGTAGAAGGGGCCGAGGATCGGCACGCCCTGCAACGCCTCGGCGCCGGGCAGGTCGATCGGATTGAAGCGGGCGTCACCCGACAGGGGCGGCGTGCGGCCGCCCTGGCGAAACAGGCTCTGCGCCACCAGAACCGTGATCCCCGAGGCGAGGAAGTTCAGCGCCACGCCGGAAATCAGCTGGTTGCCGCGGAAGGTGATCGAGGCCACGCCATGGATCGCCGCAAAGACCAGAGAGCCGCCGATGCCGGCCATCAGGCCGATCCAGGCCGAACCGGAGGCATAGGCCACCGCGCCCGAGCACATGGCGGCGACGAGCATCTTCGCCTCCAGCCCGATGTCGAAGATACCGGCGCGTTCGGAATAGAGGCCGGCGATACAGGCCAGGATCAGCGGCGTCGCAAGCCGCACGGTCGAGGCCAGAAGCTGGATGAGCGTGTCGTAATCCATCAGGCCGCCCCCGGCTTGACGCGGTGGAACAGGGCAAAGATGCGGATCAGAAGCATCCGCACCATCATGTCCAGCGCGCCGGTGAAGAGAATGACCAGACCCTGCACCACGATCCGCATCTCGATCGGGATCTTGGTCCACAGGCCCAGTTCGGCGCCGCCCTGGAACAGGAAGCCGAAGAGAAAGGCGGCCAGCACCACGCCGAGGGGATGGTTGCGCCCCATCAGCGCCACGGCGATGCCGATGAAGCCCGCACCCGCCGCCGAATTGGCCAGCAACTTCTGTGCCTCGCCCATGGTGTTGTTGACCGACATCATCCCGGCAAGCGCCCCCGACATCAGCATGGCGACCATGATGATCCAGGTCGGATTGATCCCGGCATAGCGCGCCGCGGCCTCCGACTTGCCGAAGGCGCGGATCTGATAGCCAAGCCGCGTGCGCCACAGCAGCGCCCAGACCGCGACGGCCATCGCCAGCGCCAGGAAGAAGGTGACGTTGACCAGCACCTTGTCGGTGAAGATCAGGTTCAGGCCGGGCACCTCGTTCAGCCGGGGCAGGGCGGTCGTCGCGGGAAAGCGCGCGGTGGCCGGGCTCTGTTCGCCCGGGGGGCGCAGCACGTCGACCAGCAGATAGACCAGCAGGCTGGCGGCGATGTAGTTGAACATGATCGTCGTGATGACGATATGGCTGCCGCGCCTGGCCTGCAGCCAGGCCGGAATGGCCGCCCAGGCCGCGCCGAAGGCCGCCGCCGCCAGCGTTGCCCCCACCAGCGCCAGCGACCAGTGCGGCCAGGGGATGTAGAGGCAGGCCAGCGCCACGCCCAGGCCGCCAAGCTGCACCTGTCCCTCGCCGCCGATGTTGAACAGGCCGGCATGGAAGGCCAGCGTCACGGCCAGGCCGGTGAAGATGAAGCTGGTGGTGTAATAAAGCGTATAGCCCCAGCCGAGGCCGGTCATGAGGCTGCCCTCCACCATGACCTTAAGCGCCTCCCAGGGGTCCTCCCCGATGGACAGGATGACTAGCGCCGAGATGATCGCGGCCAGCAGCAGCGACACCAGCGGCACAAGGACCACATCGGCCCATCTTGGCAGGCGGTCCATCAGGCGGCCTCCCCGTTGCCGGCGATACCGGCCATCAGAAGGCCCAACTCGCCTTCGTTGGTGGCCTCGGGATCGCGGAAGCCCATGATCCGGCCATCGAACATCACCGCGATGCGGTCGGAAAGCGACAGGATCTCGTCCAGTTCGACACTGACCAGCAGGATCGCCTTGCCGGCATCGCGCAGCGCGACGATCTGCTTGTGGATGAATTCGATGGCGCCGATGTCGACGCCGCGTGTCGGCTGGCCGATCAGCAGCAGGTCGGGGTTCTGCTCGATCTCGCGCGCCACGACGATCTTCTGCTGGTTGCCGCCGGAAAAGCTCTTGGCCGGCAGCCAGCAATCGGGCGGGCGGACATCGTATTTCTCCATCTTGCGGCGGGTGTCGTCGCGCAGGGCGTCATTGTCCATGAAAAGGGCGTTCTTCTGGTATTCCGGCTCGTTGTAATAGCCGAAGGCCACGTTTTCCCAGGCGGTGAAGTCGAGGATCAGCCCGTAGTGCTGCCGATCTTCGGGCACATGCGCAATGCCCGCACGGCGTCGGCTCTGCCCGTCCGCGCCGCGGCCTTGCAGCACGATCTCGCCGCCTTCCAGCACGACCCGGCCCGTGGCGCGGTTCCCGGGCTCCAGCATGCCGCCCAGAACGGCCAGCAGTTCGGATTGCCCGTTGCCGGCGACGCCGGCGATGCCGAGGATTTCCCCCGCGCGGATCTCGAAGCTGACGCCCTTCAGCCGGTCCACGCGGTGCTCGTCGCGCACTTGCAGGTTCTCGACCGAAAGCACGACCGCGCCCGGATGCGCCGGGCCCTTCGACACTTCCAGCAGCACCTTGCGGCCGACCATCAGTTCGGCAAGCTGCTCGGGGCTGGTTTCGGAGGTCTTCACCGTATCGACCATGGTGCCGCGCCGCATGACCGAAACATTGTCGGTCGCCTCCATGATCTCGCGCAGCTTGTGGGTGATCAGGATGATGGTTTTCCCCTGCTCCTTCAATCCCTTGAGGATGCGGAACAGGTGGTCGGCCTCGGCCGGTGTCAGCACGCCGGTCGGCTCGTCCAGGATCAGGATGTCGGCGCGGCGATACAGCGCCTTGAGGATTTCCACCCGCTGCTGGTGGCCGACCGAGAGATCCTCGATCACCGCGTCGGGATCGACATCGAGTTCATAATCGCGCGCCAGCCCCTGCAGGATGCGCCGCGCCTTGGCGAGCGAGGGGCGCAGCAGCGGCCCGTCCTC
>JBDHSO010000115.1:0-12688 GCA_039808125.1 Rhodobacter sp.
TTCGTCACCCTCGGCGGTATGGTTCAGCACGATGTCGAGGATGACCTCGATCCCCGCGGTATGCAGGCGCCGCACCATGGTCTGGAATTCCCACAGCCCGCCCTTGCCCATATAGCGCGGCTCGGGCGCGAAGAAGGCCAGCGTGTTGTAGCCCCAGTAGTTTCGCAATCCCTTGGCCACGACGAAACGTTCGTCGACCATCGCCTGCACCGGCAGCAGTTCCACCGCGGTGACGCCGATCTTCAGCAGATGCTCGATCATCGCATCCGAGGCAAGGCCGAGGTAGGTGCCGCGCAGGCCGCGTTCGACCCTGGGGTTGCGCATGGTCGCGCCCCGGACATGCGCCTCGTAGATCAGGCTTTCGGCGCGCAGCCGCGAGGGGGCGTGGTCGCTGCCCCAGCCGAAGGAGGGGTCGACCACCACCGCCTTGGGCACGGCGAAGGCGCTGTCGCGGGTGTCGTAGGACAGGTCGTCGCGCGCGCTGCCGATGCGGTAGCCCATCAGCGCATCGGACCATTTCAACCGCCCTTCCAGCGCCCGGGCATAGGGGTCGAGCAGCAGCTTGTGGGGGTTGAAGCGATGGCCGCGCGTCGGATCGTAGGGGCCGTGGACGCGGTAGCCATAGACGGTGCCGGCTGTCAGCCCGCCGACATGGATATGCCAGATGTCGCCGTCGCGGTCGCGCAGCGGCAGGCGGGTCATCTCCTTGCGCCCGTCCGAATTGAACAGGCAAAGCTCCACCTTGTCGGCATGCGCCGAGAAGACGGCAAAATTCACGCCATCGCCGGTGATCGTGGCGCCCATCGGCCAGGGCCGGCCGGGGGAAACCGGATGGGAAGTCACTTCAGCCCCTCATAAAGCGCAGCATAGGCGGCGGCGCTGGTTTCCCAGCCCACCGGCTGGGCCATCGCCGTCCGCTGCATCTTGAGCCACAGCGGACGGTCGGCGTAAAGCGCAACCAGCCGGCGCAGCGCCTGCGACAGGGCCAGCGCGTCGGTCGGCCAGAAGGTGATTCCGGTCGCGGCCCCCGCCGCCTGCGCCAGGGGCGAGGCGTTGATCACCGTATCGCCAAGGCCGCCCACGGCCGCGACGACCGGCACCGTGCCATAGCGCAGCCCGTACATCTGGGTCAGGCCGCAGGGTTCGAACCGGCTTGGCACCAGGACGGCATCGCCGCCCTGGAACAGCCGGCGGCTCAGCGCCTCGTCATAGCCGATCGTCACCGCGACGCGGCCGGGAAACCGGGCGGCCAGATCGCGCATCGCGCCTTCCAGCGCCGGATCGCCTGCGCCGAGGACGACAAGCCCGCCTCCGGCGTCGATGAAGCCGGGCGTCACCGCAGGCAGGAGGTCGATGCCCTTCTGATCGGTCAGCCGGCTGACGACGATGGCGATGGGGCCCGGCACATCCAGCCCGAACTCCCGCGACAACGCCGCACGCGCCGCGGCCTTGCCGGTCAGGTTGCGGGCCGAATAGCCGTTCTCGGCCGCGGCCTCGGGCGACCAGATGCCGGTATCGACCCCGTTCAGAATGCCCGAGACGACATCGGCCCGCTCGGCGATCACGCCTTCGAGCCCCATGCCGAACTCCGGCCGCATCAACTCGGCCGCATAGGAGGGCGAGACGGTGGTCACGCGGTCGGCGGTGACAAGCCCGGCCTTCAGGCTGCTCAATCCGCCGAAATATTCCAGCGCGCCGGGGTGGAAGGCCCAGCCCGGCAGCCGCAGGTCGCCCAGAAGGCTGGCGGGCGCCTGACCCTGGAAGGCGATGTTGTGCACCGTCATCACCGAATGGCAGCCGCCGTTGCCGTGATAGGCCAGATAGGCCGGCGCCAGCCCCGCCTGCCAGTCATGGGCATGCAGCACCTCGGGCTTCCAGCCGTCGATCCCGTCGCGCGCCAGTTGCGCGCCGATCCAGGACAGCGCGGCAAATCGCTGCGGATTGTCGGGCCAGTCAACGCCGTCGTGGTTGTAGAGGCCGCCGTCGCGGTCGAAGAGATGCGGCGCATCAAGCAGGAGGACCTCCATCCCGTCGACCTGCCCGGCATGGACCCGGCCCTCGCCCCCCCAGAGGCCGGCCTCGAACCAGACCTCGGGCCAGGCTTTGGGATAGGCCTCGAAATGGTGCCGCAGGCTTCGGTAGGCGGGCAGGAGCACCCGCATCTCCCAGCCGAGCGGCGCCAGAGCCGCAGGCAGCGCCCCCACGACATCGGCCAGCCCGCCGGTCTTGATCAGCGGCACGCATTCCGACGCTACCGATAGAACCTTGCCGCCCATTCCGCCCCGCCTCTCCCTTGTGACCCAGATCTTGGACGGCCGCCCCGCACCCGCCCGAATCCGCCTGGGGCCGGACCGCCGGCCGGCACCGCCCGTCATCGGGTGCCCGCCGGCCACCGGCCTAGCCCAGCTTCGCCGTCCGGCGGTTCAGCATCTCCTGGGTGATCAGCACGATACCCGAGTCGGTGCGGCGGAACCACTTCGCATCTTCCTCGCCATCCTGGCCGACGACCAGCCCCTCGGGAATCTCCACCCCGGAATCGATCACGCATCTGGCCAGTTCGGCCTTGCGGTGCACCGTCACCCGCGGCAGCGCCACGACATATTCGAGGCTGGACCAGCTGTGCGTCCGGACCCCGGTGAACAGCAGCGAATTGCGCACCTGCGACCCCGAGACGATGCATTCGCCCGATACCAGCGAAGAGATCGCCATGCCGCGGCGCCCGTCCTCGTCATGGATGAACTTTGCCGGCGGCACGATCTCGGAATAGGTCCAGATCGGCCAGCTGTTGTCGTAGATGTCAAGCTTGGGGATGAAATCCGTCAGGTCGATATTGGCCTGCCAGAAGGCATCTATGGTGCCCACGTCGCGCCAGTAGGGTTCGTCCTCCAGCCCCGAGGTGACGCAGCTGTCGGCGAACTTGTGCGCGATGGCCTTGCCGCCCTTGACGACGGCGGGGATCAGGTCGTTGCCGAAATCGTGGCTGGAATTGTCGTCCACCATGTCGCGCTTCAGCAGGTCGCGCAGCAAGGCCCAGTCGAAGATATAGATCCCCATCGAGGCCAGGGCATGGTCGGGGTCGCCGGGAATCGACGGCGGATCCTTGGGCTTTTCCAGGAAGGCGGTGATGCGCATGTCCGCGTCGACATGCATCACGCCGAAGGCGGTCGCCTCCATCCGCGGCACCGTCAGGCAGCCGATGGTCACATCGGCGCCGGTCGTCACATGCTGTTGCAGCATCAGCTCGTAATCCATCTTGTAGATGTGGTCGCCTGCCAGGATGACCACATACTTGATGTTGTAGCTGTCGATGATGTCGATGTTCTGCGCCACGGCATCGGCCGTGCCGCGGTACCAGTTCACCTCGTCCATCCGCTGCGACGCCGGCAGGATGTCGAGATATTCGTTGCGCTCGGCGCGAAAGAAGTTCCAGCCGCGCTGCATGTGGCGGATCAGGCTGTGCGCCTTGTACTGGGTGGCGATCGCCATCTTGCGGATGCCCGAGTTCAGCGCATTCGACAGCGCGAAGTCGATGATCCGGGTCTTGCCGCCAAAGGGGACCGCGGGCTTGGCCCGCCGGTCGGTCAGTTCCTTCAGGCGGCTGCCGCGCCCGCCCGCCAGGACGAAGGCCATGGCCTGTGACGACAGTCTCTGGTTCGAACGTGCCTTCATTGCTTCCTCCCCCGATCCCCGACGTTAAGGCCGGCCCTGCATGAAATAGAGTGCCGACAGCGGCGGCAGGGTGACAATGGCCGAATGCGCCTGTCCCTGATGCGGCACCGGCTCGGCCTCGATCCCGCCGAGATTGCCGCGGTTCGCCCCGCCATAATGTTCCGCATCCGTGTTCAGCACCTCGCGCCAGGGTCCTGCCGCGGGCAGGCCCAGCCGCCAGCGCCGCTCGACCGGCGTCATGTTCACCACCGCCGCCACCATCGGATCGCCCGCCGCCCCCTTGCGCAGGAAGGCATAGACCGAGGCCTCGGCGTCGTTGGCCTCCAGCCATTCGAACCCCTGGGGCCGGCAGTCGTTCACATGCAGCGCAGGAACCTCGCGGTATAGCCGGTTCAGGTCGCCGACCAGCCGCTGCACCCCGGCATGGGCGGGCGTGTCAACCTGATGCCAGTCGAGGCTCTGGCGGTAGTTCCATTCCCGATCCTGCGCGAATTCCTGCCCCATAAACAGCAGCTTCTTGCCCGGATGCGCCCACATGAAGCCGTAGAAGGCACGCAGGTTGGCGAATTTCCGGTCGCGGTCGCCGGGCATCTTGCCCAGCATGCTGCCCTTGCCATGCACCACCTCGTCATGGCTGATCGGCAGGATGAAATTCTCGGACCAGGCATACATCAGGCCGAAGGTCATCTGGTTGTGGTGCCAGCGCCGGTGGACCGGATCGCGCGCCATATAGGCCAGAGTGTCGTTCATCCAGCCCATGTTCCATTTGAAGCCGAAGCCCAGCCCCCCGGTATCGACCGGCCGCGACACGCCGGGAAACGAGGTCGATTCCTCGGCCGCCGTCAGGATGCCGGGGCATTCGCCATAGGTCGTGACATTCATCGCCTGCAGCATGGCGATGGCCTCGTAATTCTCGCGCCCGCCATCGCGGTTGGGCACCCATTCGCCCGAGCGGCGCGAATAGTCGCGGTAGAGCATCGAGGCCACGGCATCGACCCGCAGCCCGTCGACGTGATATTCCTCCAGCCAGTACAGGGCGTTGGACACGAGGTAGTTCTTCACCTCGCGCCGGCCGTAGTTGTAGATCAGCGTGTTCCAGTCCTGGTGAAACCCCTCTTTCGGATCGGCATGTTCGTAAAGCGCCGTGCCGTCGAAATGGCCAAGGCCGTGCTGGTCGGTCGGGAAATGGCCCGGCACCCAGTCCAGGATCACCCCCAGCCCCGCCCGGTGCGCGGCATCGACGAAAGCGCGGAATTCCGAAGGCGTGCCGTGGCGGATGGTCGGCGCGAACAGGCCGATGGGCTGGTAGCCCCAGCTGCCATCGAAGGGAAATTCGGAAACCGGCAGCAGTTCCAGATGGGTGAAGCCCATGTCGACGGCATAGCCGACAAGCTGTTCGGCAAGCTCGGTATAGGACAGCATCCGGTCGCCCGGCGCGCGCTTCCACGACCCCAGATGCACCTCGTAGACCGAGATCGGCGCCGAGACGCCATTCCGTGCCGCCCGGGTCTGCATCCAGTCGCCATCGGCAAAGCTGCCGCCGATCCGCCGGACCACGCTGGCATTGGCCGGCGGGTGTTCGCTGCCGAAGCCCACCGGATCGGCCTTCAGCGGCAGGAGTTCGCCCTGCGGACCGCGGATTTCGTATTTGTAGACCTCGCCCTCGGTCAGGCCGGGGACGAAAATCTCCCAGACCCCCGTCGGGCCGCGGCGGCGCATCGGGTGGCGGCGGCCGTCCCAGATGTTGAAATTGCCGACGACCGAGACCCGCTCGGCATTGGGGGCCCAGACCGCGAAATGCACCCCCGCCACCCCTTCATGCGTGATGCAATGCGCGCCCAGCACCTGCCAGAGCCGGCGATGCGTGCCCTCGCCCAGGAGATATTCGTCCATTTCACCCAGCACCGGGCCGAAGCGGAAGGGATCCTCGAACTCCCAGGTCGCGCCGGAGCCTTCGGCCCGCAGCCGATAGGCGGCGCGGCGCGGTTGCAGATGGGTGAAAAGGCCGGGCACGCCCGGATAGGGCACCGCCTCCTTCTCGCGCGACGCGGTGCGCACCCAGACCCGGTCCGCGCCCGGCAGGAAGACGGTGATCAGCGTGCCGCCCTTCACCCGGTGCGGACCCAGCACGGCAAAGGGATCGCCGTGCCGCCCCTCGGCCAGGGCGCGGGCTGCGCCTTCGTCCAGCAGTTCGCTTCCCATCCGCCCCTCCTCGCCCCTCGTTCGCCCCATGCGCGGGCATCGCCGCCCGGCACGTCTAGAGCGCGGGCGTCACGTCCCAGACATCCGCCATGTAACCCCGGATCGTGCGATCCGACGAGAAGAACCCGCTGTGCGCGGTGTTCAGCGCCGCCACGCGCAGCCAGCGCTGGCGGTCGGCATAGGCTTCGTCCACCCGGCCCTGCGTGGCATGGTAGCTCGCGAAATCCGATGAGACGAGGAAATAGTCGTGATGCCAGACCCCGTTGACGATCCCGTGGTAGCGCGTCGGCTCCTCGGGCGAAAAGCGGCCCTCGGCGATCATCTGCAGCACGTCCTGCAATTCGGGGCTGGCCTCGATGGCAAGGCGTTCGTGTTCGTGTACCTGGCGGCGGGCGATCACCTCCTCGGTGGTCAGGCCGAACAGGAAGAAGTTCTCCGGCCCCACCTCCTGAAGGATCTCCACATTGGCGCCGTCCAGCGTCCCGATGGTCGGGGCGCCGTTCATCATGAACTTCATGTTGCCGGTGCCCGAGGCCTCCTTGCCGGCGGTCGAGATCTGCTCGGACAGGTCCGAGGCCGGGATCAGCCGCTCGGCCATCGAGACATTGTAGTTCGGCGGGAAGACCACCTTGAGCAGATCGCCGGTCTTCGGGTCGTTGTTGATGATCGTCGCCACGTCGTTGATCAGATGGATGATCTCTTTCGCCACCGCATAGCCCGGCGCGGCCTTGCCGCCGAAGATCTTCAGCCGCGGCACCGGATCGGCGATCTGGCCCGATCGCAGCTTGTGCCAATGGGCGATGGTTTCGAGGATGTTCAGAAGCTGGCGCTTGTATTCGTGGATGCGCTTGATCTGCACGTCGAACAGCGCATCGGGGCTGACCCTGACGCCGAACTCCTGACCGATCCAGTTCGCGACCTGCACCTTGTTCTCGCGCTTTGCAGCCCCGAAGGCGTCGAGGAACCCGGCATCCCCGGTGTGCCGCACCAGCTCCCCCAGCCGGTCGAGATCGTCCTCCCAGCCCTCGCCGATGGTGTCCGAGATCAGCTTCGACAGCGGCCGGTTCGCCATCTTCAGCCAGCGGCGCGGGGTCACGCCGTTGGTTTCGTTCACGATGCGGCCGGGATGCAGGCGGTCAAGTTCCGGAAAGAGGTTCTTCTTCACCAGTTCGGAATGCAGCGCCGAGACGCCGTTGACCTTGTGGCTCATGATGAAGGCCAGTTCGCCCATCCGCACCTCATGGTGCTTGACGATGCCGACGTAATGCGGCGGATGGAAGGTGCTGCGGTGCCAGCTGTCGATCCGCTCGACGATCTGCATGTGCCGCGGCAGCACATTGCCGAAGGTGAAGGTCGCCCAGCGCTCCAGCGCCTCGGGCAGCAGCGTGTGGTTGGTATAGCTCAGGCAGCCGCGGGCGGTTTCCAGCGCATCGGCGAAGGCCATCCCGTGCGCATCGGTCAGCAGGCGGATCAGTTCCGGCCCGGCGATGGCGGGATGGGTGTCGTTCATCTGGATCGCGACGGCATCGGGCAGGCCGCGCAGATCGGTGTGGTCGACCAGATAGCGGCGCAGGATGTCCTGCAGCGCGGCCGAGGTCAGGAAGAATTCCTGCTTCAGCCGCAGTTCCTTGCCCTGATAGGTGGTGTCGTCGGGATAGAGCACCCGGCTCAGCGTGCGGGCCAGTGTCTCGGGTTCGGCGGCGGCGGAATAATCGCCGTGGTTGAAGCGCTTGAGGTCGAACATCACCGTCGGCTTCGCCGCCCAGAGCCGCAGCGTATTGGCCCAGCGGCCCTGCCAGCCGATCACCGGCGTGTCATGCGCCTCGGCCGTCACCGTCTCGCCCGGAACCCAGATCTCGCGGCCGTCGCGGGTTTCGAGCTGGCCCTTGAACCCCACGGTATAGGCGGCCTCGGGCCGGGCGAATTCCCAGGGGTTGGTCATCTTCAGCCAGTCTTCCGGCGTCTCGACCTGCATCCCCTTCTCGAACCACTGCCGGAACAGCCCGTGTTCATAGCGGATGCCATAGCCATAGGCCGGGCAGCCCAGCGTCGCCATGCTTTCCATGAAACAGGCCGCGAGCCGGCCGAGGCCGCCGTTGCCCAGCGCGGCATCGGGTTCGTCGTCGATCAGGCGCCGCAGATCCTGGCCGAACCCGGCCATGGTCTCCTCTACCATGTCGTAGAGGCCGAGGTTGATCGTCGCATCCTCGAGCAGGCGGCCGATCAGGAATTCCATCGACAGGTAATAGACGCGCTTGCGCTTTTCGGCCCAGGTGCGGCGGGTCGAGGTGAACCAGGGTTCCACGATGCGGTCGCGGATCGCATAGGACAGCGCCATCCGCCAGTCGTAGATGCTGGCATGGTCGGCATCCTTGCCCAGCGTGAAGGTCAGATGACGCAGGATGTCGGATTTCAGAAGATTGGGTGTAAGGCTCAGATCGGTCACTCGCTCGCCTGCCTGTCTTTCATGCCACCGGACTCCGTGCCGCAACGCCCTGCACCGGGGGCGTGGCCGATCCGACCCGCCCGGCCGTTAGCGCAAACATCGTGGAATCCCGATGACCTCGTTTTGCTTCGGGCGATAGAAGCATCCCCAAAGCGCTTTGGCAACACCGATCAGAAACCCGGGCCGCGGGTAGGACGACAAGCGTGGATTGCATGCCGCACCCCGGGGGCCGGCTGCACGGAAATTACGCATTTCTGATCTATGTCATGTCGGCCGCGCGCGGCACGGCCCAGACTGTCGGGCGGGAGCCTGCGAGAAGGAACACGCCGATGCGTCTGACGATGCGGACCAGCCTTGCGATGCGAACCCTGATGTTCTGCGCGGTGAACCGCGGCCGCATCGTTCGCCGACAGGAGGTGGCCGAGGCCTGCGGCGCCTCGGAAAACCATCTGGCGCAGGTCATCCACCTGCTGGCGCAGAAGAAATTCCTGCACACGATCCGCGGCCGGTCGGGCGGGCTGACGCTGGGCCGGCCGGCCGGGAAGATCACCGTGGGCCAGGTCTTCCGCGAGTTCGAGCGGGTCCTGCCCTTCAGCGAATGCATGCAGCCCGACGGCGGCGACTGCCCGCTCCGCGTGAGCTGCAAGCTGAACTGCGTTCTGGTCGAGGCGCTGGACGCCTTCTACGCCCGGCTCGACCGCGTCACCCTGGACGAACTGGTCGAGGGCAATACCGGGCTGGAGGCCTTGCTCAAGGTCGCCTGACCCTCTGCGCTGTCGGACAGGCGGGCAAGGATCGGGCAATCCGGCCGGGCATCGCCGGCGCAGGCCTCGACCAGATGACCGAGTGTCGCCTGCATCTCGCGCAGTTCCGCGATCTTGGCGGCGATCTGCGCCAGATGCCGCTCGGCCAGCCGTTTCACATCTCCGCTGGCCCGGGCGCGGTCTTCGTACAGCGCCAGCAGCGCCCGGCAATCCTCGATGGAAAAGCCAAGCGAGCGCGCCCGGCCGAGAAAGGTAAGCTTGTGCAGATCGGCCTCGGCAAAGCTGCGATAGCCGTTCGCCGCGCGGCCGGGGCGGATCAGGCCGATTTCCTCGTAGTAGCGGATGGTCTTTGCGGGCAGGCCGGCATGGGCCGCCGCCTCGTTGATGTTCATGCCACACCTTTCAGAAAGCGCAGCCGCAGCGCGTTGGACAGGACGAAGACCGAAGACAGCGCCATCGCCCCCGCGGCAAGGACGGGCGACAGTTGCGGGCCGCCGAAGGGCACCAGGACCCCCGCCGCCACCGGGATGAGCGCGGTGTTGTAGCCGAAGGCCCAGATCAGGTTCTGCCGGATGTTGCGCATCACCCGGCGCGACAGCCGCACCGCCGTGGCCACCGCCATGGGATCGGGCCGCATCAGCACCACGTCGCCCGCCTCGATCGCCACGTCGCTGCCCGATCCCATGGCGATGCCGACCTCGGCCGCGGCCAGCGCCGGGGCATCGTTGATCCCGTCGCCGACGAAGGCGCCGCCCAGCCCGCGCACGAGGTCGAGCTTGCCCTCGGGCAGGATACCGGCGTGAACCTCGCCGATCCCGAGGCCGCGCGCCACCGCCTGCGCCGCGGCCGGCGTGTCGCCGGAGATCATCGCCGCCGTGACGCCCATCCCGGCCAGCGCCGCCACCGCCGCCGCCGATGTCGGGCGCGGGGCGTCGGCCACGGCGATCAGCCCCTCGACCCGGCCATCGCAGGCGACGAAGACGGTGCTTTCGCCACGCGCGGCGGCCTGCGCCGCCCGGTCGGCCAGCGCCTCGGGTACCGTGTCGAACATCCGCGCCGCGCCGACCGCGATTTCATGGCCGGCCACCCGCGCGCGGGCGCCACGGCCCGGCAGCGCCTCGAAATCCTCGGCCACGGCGGCCGGCGCCGCGGCGGCGCGGATCGCCTCGGCCAGCGGATGCTCGCTCTGCCGTTCGACCGCCGCCGCCTGCGCCAGCAGGCCGGCCGGCCCCTCGACCGCCACGACCTTCGGCCGCCCCTCGGTCAGCGTGCCGGTCTTGTCAAAGCTCACGCGGTCGATATCGGCCAGGCGCTGCAACGCCTCGCCCCGGCGAAAGAGGATGCCGAGTTCCGCCGCCCGTCCGGTTCCGACCAGGATCGAGACCGGCGTGGCCAGCCCCATGGCGCAGGGACAGGCGATGATCAGCACCGCCACCCCCGAAATCAGCGCGCGGGCGACATCCCCGGTCGCCGCCAGCCAGATCGCCGCCGTCAGGGCCGCGACCGCCATCACCGCCGGCACGAACCACAGCGTCACCCGATCGACCAGCGCCTGCACCGGCAGCTTGCCGCCCTGCGCCTGCCCCACCAGCGCGACGATGCGGGCCAGAACCGTGGCGGCGCCGACGGCCGTCACCTCCACCACCAGCGCGCCGGTGCCATTGATCGTACCCCCGGTCACGCCATCGCCCGCGGCCTTCGCCACCGGCAGCGGCTCGCCCGTCAGCATGGATTCGTCCACTGCCGACGTGCCGGAGGCGACGATGCCGTCGGTCGGCACCCGCTCGCCCGGGCGCAACGCAATGCGCTGGCCGGGCAGCAGGCTGGCCACCGGCACTTCGGTCCCGTCTTCCAGCCGCGCGACCTTGGGCTGCAGGCCCACCAACCGGGCGATGGCGGCCCCGGCCTGCCCGCGCGCCCGCGCCTCCATCGCGCGGCCCAGAAGGATCAGGACGACAATCACCGCCGCCGCCTCGAAATAGACCGCGCGCGCCTCGGGCGGGAAAAGGCCCGGCGCCAGCAGGACCAGCGTCGAATAGGCCCAGGCTGCCAGGGTACCCAGCGCGACAAGGCTGTTCATGTCGGGGCTGCCGCGCAGCAGCGCCGGCACGCCCTTGCGGTAGAACCGCCAGCCCGGGCCGATCAGCACGGCGGTGGCCAGAACGAATTCCAGCGCCCAGAGCAGCGTCGTGCCGAGGGTCGCCAGCAGCCAGTGGTGGAAGGCAGGGACAAGATGCCCGCCCATCTCGGCGATGAAGATCGGCAGCGTCAGCCCGCCAGCGAGCGCGGCGGCCCGCCAGAGCGCGCGCTCCTCGGCCGCCGGATCGGCGGGTTTCGCCTCGGCCAGCGGTGTCGCGGCGAAGCCCGCGGCCGATACCGCCCGGGCCAGCGTCGCGGGGGGAATGGCTTCCCAGGCCTCGACCCGGGCGCGGCGCAGCGCCAGATTGGCGGTGGCGGCTGCGACCCCGGGCTGCGCCTTCAATATCCGCTCGACCCGGCCGGTGCAGGCGGCGCAGGTCATGCCCTCGACCGCCAGATCCACCGTGACCGGCACCACCGGATAGCCCACGCGGGCCAAGGCGGCGGCCATGCCCGCGCGGGTGGCGGGGGGGCGGAAGTCGACCTCCACCCGGCCGGTGCCGAAATTCGCCCGCGCCGCCGCTACCCCCGGCAGGGCGGTCAACGCGCGTTCGACCCGCGCCACGCAGGAGGCGCAGGTCATTCCGCCGGGGGCCAGCCGCGCGGTTTCCAGCGGCCCGGTTTCCAGCGGCACGGAGCCGGCAGGATCGGCGGGCGGAACGGGATTGGCAACAGGGGTGGCGGTGGCGATTGCGGTCATGACGGACTCCCTTCGCTCCAGCAGATAAGGGTTCCAGTCACAGGAAGGTCAACCCCCCGCGAAATCCTTCTGCCGGGCGCTTGACCTTCCCCCTGCGGGAAGCCTTACATCTGCTGGCGAAGGAGACCGCCATGACCGCCCCCACCGTAACCACCCTATCCGTTCCCGACATGTCCTGCGGCCATTGCAAGGCCAGTGTCGAGGCCGCGCTGGCGCCTCTGGCCAGCCGTGTCGAGGTCGATCTAGCCCAACGTCAGGTCCGCGCCGAGGGCGCATCCGCCGAAACCTTGGTCAAGGCGCTGGACGCGATCGGCTTTCCCGCCTCCGTGGCGGGCTGAGCGCCCCCCGGAAGGCCGGCATCCGGGCCGGTCCCCGACCCGCCGGCACCCCTTTCGCGACCTTTGTGCCACATGTCGCAGATGTGAACGGTCCTGCCGCAATCGTGCCATTTCCCCGACTTGCGCCTGCCACGGCAGAGGGGCAAATCGGGATCAGGACACAACATGCCATCGGAGCAGGAACATGGCCACGTCGCAACCCCAGCAGGGCGGGTCCAGCACCCCCCCGCAGCAACCGGGTCAACAGGGCAGCACCGCCCAGCCGCAACCCCAGCAGCAGGGCGGCAAGCCCGTCTTCAAGGACTGGGCCTCGATCTAGGACCGGCCCCGGCCGCGCGGGTCCCGCCCGACCGCGGCCCGCCAAACGCGCCGGGCCGCAGCCTCGCCCGGCCCCCGGGGGAGCGCGACCCGAAGGCCGCCGCGACCGGGG
>JBDHSO010000116.1:0-12676 GCA_039808125.1 Rhodobacter sp.
CCGATCTGACGCCCCGCCTGTCCCGGTATTTCCGCCGCGCCGCCGTCGCCGGGCGGCGGCGCCGGCGCGGCCAGCAGCCGGGCCGCCCGTGCGGGTGCATCCGCCTGCCAGCGGTCGCGCGCCTCGCCCCAGCGGCAGAGCGCCGCAATCGCCTCGACCGCCGGCTCGCCCCCGCGCAGGACGCAGAGGCCGAGGTCGCGCAGGCCCTGCAACCCCGCCTCGGGCGCGGCAACCCAGCTGACGACCAGCGGCTTCGTCGCGGTTTCGCGGATCTGGCGGAAGGTTTCGACCAGCGGCGCGACGAAACCGTCCATCAGTTGCAGCCAGACCACCACCGCATCGACGCCGGGATCCTCCATCACCGCCGCCACGCTGTCCTTCAGGATCGTGGGATCGGCAATGAACTGCGCTGTCACGTCGACCGGGTTTCCCGTCGCCGCGAAGGCCGGCAGCACCGTCCGCAGCCGGTCGACGGTCTGCCGGGTGAGCGTGGCAAGCTCCAGCCCCAGGTCCTCGGCCCGGTCGCTCATCAGCACGCCGGCGCCGCCGGACTGGGTGACGATGGCGATGCGCCGCCCTGCGGGAATTGGCGTCGCCGCAAAGGCCTCGACCAGATCCAGCATCTGTTCCTCGTTTCGCGCCCGGCAGATGCCGAACTGGTCAGCCAGCCCGTCATAGACCGCCGCCGCGCCTGCCAGCGATCCGGTGTGCGACGAGGCCGCACGTTCGCCGGCGCGGGTCCGCCCGACCTTGGCCACGACCATGGGCTTGTCCGCCTCCAGCGCCTGCCGCGCGACATCGAGAAACCCCGGCCCGTCGCGCAGGCCCTCGACATAGCCAGCCAGCACCGAGATCCGAGGATCGGCAAGGATGCGCCCGGCCACTTCGGCAAAGGTCACGTCCGCCTCGTTGCCGGTGTTGACGAAATAGCCAAGGCCTAGGCCGCGCCGCCGCGCCAGCGCCGCGATGGCCGTCCCGAAGGCGCCGGACTGGGTGACGAAGCCCACGGGGCCGGCGGCGGTTTCCCCCATGCCGTATTGGGTGAAGGTGGCATAGACATGCTCGAAGGCATTGATGAGCCCCAGCGTGTTCGGCCCGCAAAGCCGCAGCCCGTGGCGCCGCGCCACCGCGACGGCCTCGCGCTCCAGCCGGGCGCCGGCCTCGCCCATCTCGCCGAAACCCGAACTGAAGACTACCGCCGCCGGCACGCCCAGGCGCCCGGCCTTGTCCAGCTCCGCCGCCACCTGCGCCGCGGGCACGGCGATCACCGCGAGGTCGATCTTGCCCGGGACATCGGCCAGATCGGCAAAGCAGGGCCGGCCGCCGACGCTGGTGTATTTCGGATTGACCGGCAGGATCTCGCCGCCATAGCCCTTTTCCAGCAGGAACTTCATCACCCGGCCGTTCAGCCGGTTGAAATCCGTCGAGACGCCGACGATGGCCAGTCGGCGCGGCGCCAGCAAACAGTCCAGCGCATCGCGGGGCCGCCCATTGGCGGCCGGCCCGGTGTGGTCGTCCTGCGTCAGCCCGTCGGTTCCGGTCATGTCGTCCCCCCTTGTCGCGCCGCGGGTCAGGCCGTGAAGGCGCGGATGCCGGTCTGCGCCGCGCCCAGCACCAGCGAATGGATGTCGTAGGTCCCCTCGAGCGTGTTCTCCACCTCGAGGTTCAGCATGTGGCGGATGACGTGGTATTCGTCCGAAATGCCGTTGCCGCCGTGCATGTCGCGGGCAAGCCGCGCCACCTCCAGCGCCTTGCGCGCCGAGTTGCGCTTGACGAGCGAGATCATCTCCGGCGTCGTGCGGCCCTCGTCCTCCAGCCGGCTGAGGCGCAGCGTGGCATGCAGCGCCAGGGTGATCTCGGTCTGCATGTCGGCCAGCTTGGCCTGCACAAGCTGGTTTGCCGCGAGCGCCCGGCCGAACTGGTGTCGGTCCATCACATAGCCGAGGGCCGCCTGCCAGCAGAACTCTGCCGCGCCAAGCGCGCCCCAGCAGATCGCCAGCCGCGCCCGGTTCAGACAGCCGAGCGGCGCCCCCAGGCCGCGCGCACCGGGCAGCCGGTTCTCTGCGGGCACGAAAACCTCATCCATCGCGATGATACCGGTCGGCGAGGCGCGGACCGAGAACTTGCCCTCGATCCTTGCGGTTTCCAGCCCGGCCATCCCGCGTTCCAGAAGGAAGCCGCCAACCTCGCCGGTCTCGTCGCGCGCCCAGACCAGGAACAGGTCGGCGATCGGCGCATGGGTGATCCAGGTCTTGGTCCCGCTCAGCCGCCAGCCGCCATCGACCGGCACGGCGCGGCTGCGCATCGCCGAAGGGTCCGAGCCGGCGTCGGGTTCGGTCAGGCCGAAGGCGCCAATCCGCTCGCCGCGCGCCAGGGGCGGCAGAAAGCGCTCGCGCTGCTCGGCGCTGCCGAAGCGGTGGATCGGCGTCATTACCAGCCCGCCTTGCACGCCGCAGGCCGAGCGGAAGGCCGCATCGGCGCGTTCCATTTCACGCGCGACAAGGCCGTAGTCGACGAAGCTTGCCCCGGCGCAGCCATAGCCCTGCAACGTCATGCCGAGAAAACCCATCTGCCCCAGTTCGCGCATCAGCGCAGGATCGAACCGTTCATGCCGGTGCCAATCGAGGATCAGCGGCATCAGCCGGTCGTCGGCGAAGCGGCGGGCGCCGTCGCGGATCATCCGCTCCTCCCCGGTCAGCAGATCGTCAAGGCGCAGCGGATCCTGCGGGTCGAACGCGGAGCGGGTCATGCGGGGTTCCTTTTCGCTTGTCTGGGCCTGGCGCATGGAGGATGGCGCATGGATTCGGATCAGCGGCCGCGGAAAACCGGGGGGCGCCGTTCGGCAAAGGCGGCCATGCCCTCGGCCTTGTCGTCGGTGTCGAACAGGGTGTCGAAGGCGCGGCGTTCCAGCATCAGCCCGGCGGCAAGACCGGTGTCATGGCCGGCCAGCACCACCTCCTTGATCCGCCGCACCGCCAGCGGCGGCAGCACCGCGATCCGTGCCGCAAGTTGCAACGCGCGCGGCAGCACCTCGGCATCGGGCACCACCTCGCTGGCCAGCCCCATGGCAAAGGCCTCGGCGCCGGTCACGGGCTCTCCGGTCAGCAGCATCCGCATGGCGCGGAACTTGCCCACCGCACGCAACAGCCGCTGGGTGCCGCCGCCGCCGGGCATGATGCCCACCGTCACCTCAGGCTGGCCGAAACGCGCGCCCTCGCCCGCGACGATGATGTCGGCATGCATCGCCAGTTCGCAGCCGCCCCCCAGCGCAAAACCGTTGACGGCGGCGATCAGCGGCTGCGGCAGGTCGGCCAGCACGGCCCATTGCCGGCGGACATGGGTGCGCGAGATCTCGGCCGTACCCTTGGGGCGCATCTCCTTGAGATCGGCGCCGGCCATGAAGGCGCGTTCATCGCCGGTGATGACGACGACGCGCACCTCCTCGCGCCCGGCAAGGGCGGCGAAACGGGCAGTCATCTCGTGGCGCAGCGCCGTGTTCAGCGCGTTGCGGGCCTCCGGCCGGTTGATCTTCAGCAACGCCACGCCGGGCGACGGCAGGCTTTCCTGCAACAGTTCCGCCATGGATTCTCACCCCCAGCCCTTAATATAATATCATAATAATGATAGAATGATTTGTTGGGAAGATCAAAATTTCCACCGGGAAAATACGATTTTTCCCCGTGTTTTCCGTGATGCTGGAATGTTTTGCCGCAGGGCGGCACGCCCGCGCGGCGGGTCGGGCGGTCAGCCGGGTGGTGCGCCCAGGTCAAATTCCAGATTGACGAAATCGCCGCGATACTTGGTCAGGCCGACATAGATCGCGCGGTCCTCGCGGTCGGCGATCACCCGCATCACATCGCCGATGGCGGCCTGCGGCGGCAGGCGCAGAAGGCGGGCCGTTTCCGCATCGGCAGTGGTGAAGGATACGGTCTGGCGCATCCGCGCGACATGCGCCACCGACAGCCGCGACAGGACCGAGATCACCATCGAGCGGCGGAATCCCTCAGGATCGAGATCGAAAAGCCGCCGGCTGACATAGACCTCGACCAGCGCATAGGGCGTCTCGCCGGAACTGTGCACCCGTTTCATGAACAGGTATTCGTCCTCCAGCCGGCCGATGGCGGGTTCGATGGCCGGGCGGCCCGAGGATTCCTCGACCTGCTGCAAGGTCAGGGCCTTGCCCTCCAGATGGCCGAGCAACGAATCCCAGTCCGAGCGCAGCGTCAGTTGCGCGCCGATCCCCGGCGTGGTCCGCACGAAGGTGCCGCGGCCCTGAAACCGCTGCAACAGCCCCTCGCCCTCCAGCACACCGATCGCCTGGCGCACGGTGATGACGGAAACCGAATGGCTGTCCGCCATCGCGGTGATTGCCGGCAGCTTCTCGCCCGGACGCAGCCGGCCGTTGGCGATGTCGCGGCGTAGCGCGGCAGCAAGGCTGAGATAGAGCGGCCCGCGACCATGCGCCTCTGCCCGCAGCGATGCGGAACCGGGTTCTGCCTGTGACATGCCGCCCTCCGTGATCTGACCCGGCCGGGGCCGAGACTAGGCGGGCGGGCGGTGCCGGGCAAGGCTGGCCGCCCGACCGCGCCTCAAAGGAAATTCTGCAGGAAAGTTTCGCGGTCGGCGCGGATGTCGATCCGCCCCGGCGCGCTCACGATCCCGGTGGTGAAGATCAGATCCATCATGCAGCGCAGGAACTCCAGCGCGGCGGGCGACATGCTGCGGTTCCTGCGCCGGACGACCGAAAGACCGCGGCGCAGTTCCGGCGCGCAGAGCGGGCGATAGATCAGCCCCTCGGACAGGATGGCCTGCGCGACCTGCGCCGGCACGACAGAGATCCCCAGCCGCTCGCGGATCAGGGCGCCGACGCCGAAGATGCTGCTCACCTCGCAGACCGGCGGGCCGAGGATGCCGGCAAGATCCTCATGCGCGTCGAGGATCTCGCGGGTCTGGGTGCCCACGGCCAGGCTGACGAAGGGCTGGCCGGCCAGGTCGCGCCAGGCCAGCGGGCCGTTGCCGGCCGCAAGCGGATCGTCGGCGCGGCAGACCAAGCCGAACACGTCTTCCAGCAGCGCAAAACCTTCCAGCCCGTGGGGCACGGTCGAGACATTGGTGATGCCGAAGTCGATCTGCTCCTCCAGCACGCGCTTGACCAGATTGTCTGGCGTGTTCAGCAGCTTGACATCGATTCCGGGAAACCTGTCGTGCATCCTTGCCACGGTTGGCGCCAGAACCGAACACAGAAACGAGGCTGAAGCGGCGACGACGACCGTCCCGCGTTCGCGCCCGGCCACGGCGTTCAGATCCTCCAGCGCGCGGGACAGTTGCGTCAGCATCTGTTCGGCGACCGGCTGGAAGAAGCTGCCGCTGTTCGTCATCCGGACAGAGCGCGTGGTGCGGTCGAACAGCTTCAGCCCGATCTCCGCCTCGAGCTGCTGTATCGCAATGGTCAGCGCCGATTGCGTCAGGTTCAGCCGGCCGGCCGCCCGGGTGAAGCTGTGCGTCTGCGCCACGGCGGCAAAGGCGCGCAACTGCTTGATCGTGATGTTTCTCATCCGCACCCACTTTCATTTACAATATAAATAGTTAGATTAGAATTATTCAATTGTTGCATAAAGAGGCCGGTGCTATCAATCCCTGACCGCCCGAAGACAGGCGCCCCGCGCCGCGCTCCGGGCCATTCGCACCACAGCCAGACCCATACGGGAAACGGAGGGACCGACCCCATGCGGGAGCCGCGGCCCAGGCCACGCACGGCATTGGACAAGCTTTGGGACACGCATGAAATCCTGCGTCATCCCGGGGGACCCTCGCTGCTCTATGTCAGCCGGGTCCTGGTCCACGACGGGTCATTCCACGCCTTCGACATGCTGCGCGATGCCGGCCTCGCCGTTCGGCGGCCTGCGCAGATCTTCGGCACCGCCGATCACTACGTCTCGACCGTACCCGGTCGAATCGCCGGCGAGACGGCCGAGACCCGCCGCGTGCTGGATCTGTTCGCCCGGAACATGCGGGACAACGCCATCGTGCATTTCGCGGCCGGCACGCCCGGGCAGGGAATCGTGCATGTTGTCGGCCCCGAACAGGGCATCACCCTGCCCGGCACGCTTCTGGTCTGCGGCGACAGCCATACCTCGACCCACGGCGGCCTCGGTGCCTTCGCCTTCGGCATCGGCCAGTCGGAACTGGCGCATGTTCTGGCGACGCAGACGATCTGGCAGCATCGTCCGCGCCGGATGCGCATCGCCATCGAGGGCCGGCTCGGACGCTTCGTCTCGGCCAAGGACGTGATCCTTGCCATCATCGCCCGTATCGGCACCAGCGGGGCGATGGGCTTCATGATCGAATATGCCGGCAGCGCCGTGCGCGCGCTGTCGGTCGAGGAGCGGCTGACGCTGTGCAACATGTCGATCGAGGCGGCGGCCCGGGCCGGGATGGTGGCGGCCGACGACAAGGTGTTCGACTACCTCCACGGCCGCCCGCATGCCCCAAGCGGTGCCGCCTGGGATCATGCCGTGGCGATCTGGCGCGGGCTTGGCACCGACCCCGGCGCCGTCTTCGACCGGGAGGTGACGCTCGACGCCGAGGCCATCGCGCCCATGGTAAGCTGGGGCACGACCCCGGAACAGACGTTGCCCATCGACGCGCGCGTCCCCTCGCCCGCCGCCGAATCCGATCCCGCCCGGCGCGCCCAGATCGAGGCGAGCCTCGCCTATATGGGCCTGACACCGGGCCGGCCGCTGGCGGAGATCGGGATCGACGTGGTGTTCATCGGCTCCTGCACCAATGGGCGGATCGAGGATCTGCGCGCGGCGGCGCAGGTGCTGCGCGGCCGGCGCACCACGGTGCGCACGCTGGTTGTCCCGGGCTCCGGCCAGGTGCGCGAACAGGCCCGAGCCGAGGGGCTGGACCGCATCTTCCAGGCCGCCGGCGCCGAATGGCGCGAGGCCGGCTGCTCGATGTGCGTCGCCATGAACGGCGACATCGTGGCCCCGGGGCAGCGCTGCGCTTCGACATCGAACCGCAATTTCGCCGGCCGGCAGGGCATCGGTGCGCGCACCCATCTCATGAGCCCGGCCATGGCCGCCGCCGCCGCCGTGGCCGGCTGCCTGACCGATGTGCGCCGGCTGGAGGCGGTCGATCCATGACCCCCTTCACCGCGCTGACCTCTGTGGCGGCCCCGCTGCGTCTGGCCAATCTGGACACCGACCAGATCATCCCCGCCCGCTTCCTGCGTCATCCGCGCAACCCGGGCTATGGCGGCTTCCTGTTCCACGACCTGCGCTTCGACGGCGACGGGCAGGAGCGCGGCGATTTCGTCCTGAACCGCCCGCCCTTCCGGCAGGCGCGGATTCTGGTCGCCGGGTCGAATTTCGGCGGCGGCTCCTCGCGCGAGGGTGCGGTTTTCGCGCTGGCCGATTTCGGCATCCGCTGCGTGATCGCGCCAAGCTTCGGCCAGATCTTCTACAAGAACTGCGTCGGCAACGGCGTGCTGCCCGCCCGGCTCGCCGAGGATGCGATCGACGGGCTGCTGGCCGCAACCGAAGCCGAGACCGGGACCGGCGGCGCGCGCCCGCTCTGCGTCGATCTGGAGGCACAGCAGATCACCGCGCCGCAGACCGGCGCGGCCGCCTCCTTCGAGATCGAGCCCTTCTTCCGCGAGATGCTGCTGCGCGGATTGAACGAGATCGGCATGACGCAGGCGCATCACGCCGAGATCGAGGCCTTCGAGGCCGCCTATCTGCACCGCTTTCCCCATATCGGAGGACCAGGCTGAGATGACCCTGCGCGACGCGACCCCGCCGCCGCCCGCCCCCCGCCCGCGCGCGCTCCTGCGCCGGCGGCTGGCCGGACCCGGCGCATTGATGGTGCCCGGCGTCGCCGATGCGTTGAATGCCCGCATCGTCGCCCGGCACGGGTTCGAGGCGATCTACATGACCGGCGCCGGCACCTCGGCCGTCCGGCTGGGCATGCCGGACGTGGGCCTGCTGACGATGAGCGAGATGGTCGACAATGCCGCCCGGATCGCCGATGCCTCCGGCCTTGCGGTGATCTCGGACGCCGATACTGGCTATGGCGGGGTGCACAACGTCCGCCGGGCGGTGCAGTCCTTCGAACGTGCCGGCGTCGCGGCAGTACATATCGAGGACCAGGCCCTGCCCAAGCGCTGTGGCCATCTGGCCGGCAAGGAACTGATCGACGCGGACGAGATGGTCGCCAAAATCAAGGCCGCCTGCGACGCCCGCATCGACCCCGATTTCACCCTGATCGCACGCACCGACGCCATCGCGGTCGAGGGGTTCGACGCCGCCATCGACCGCGCCGGCCGCTATGCCGAGGCGGGCGCCGACGTGATCTTCGTCGAATCGCCCAGCGCCGAACAACTGCCGCGCATCGCACCGCTGATCGACAGGCCGCTCCTTTACAACATGGCGGCCAGCGGCAAGACGCCCTTTCTCGACAAGGCGGAGATCGAACGGCTGGGCTTTCGCCTGATCATCTATCCCAACTGGCTGCTGCTGGCCGGAATCCGCGCCTCCGAGCGGATGCTGGATCTGATGATGCGCACCGGCTCCATCGCCGATGCCCTGCCCGATGTCGCCACCTTCCGCGAGTTCTTCGACCTCGTGGGGATGCAGGAGGTGCGCGAACGCGATGCGAAATATGCCGTCAACCCCGACCACCTGATCAATTACTGAGGCCCGCCACCCTGACAGGACATGCTGGACATCCGCCATGGAACACTCGAACAACACCGCCCGCGAAATCTATCAGGCCTACAGGGCCGGCCCCTCGCGCCCGCCGTTCGGCTTCGGCCGGCGCCCGGCGCTGGTGAATGTCGATCTTCAGAACGCCTATACCCGCGTCGGCAGCTATCCCACCGCCTATGAAACCGATCCGCGGCAGATCGAACATGTGAATGCGCTGGCCCGGCTGCTGCGCGCCCGCGGCTTTCCCGTAGTCTGGACCCATGTCGCCTATATGCAAAGCGGCGAGGACTGCGGCATCTGGGGCACGCGGACCGACACGCCGGATTCCTTGCAGAACATCAAGGCCGGCTCGGAGCGCGCCGCATTCGACCCGCGCTGCGAGGTCGATCCGGTCCGTGACCTGATCGTCAACAAGCGCATGGCCTCGGCCTTCTTCGAGACCAACCTCGGCTCGGTCTTCACCTTCCACCGCATCGACACCGTGATCGTCACCGGCGGCTCGACCTCGGGCTGCGTCCGCGCGACCGTGGTCGACAGCCTGTCGCGCAGTCTGCGCACCGTGGTCCCCGAGGAATGCGTGGCCGACAAGCATGAAAGCCCGCATTTCGCCAATCTCTACGACATGGCGCTGAAATATGCCGATGTCCTGCCGGTGGCGCAGGTGCTGGCCTGGCTCGACACCCTGCCCGCGAACGAGGGCTGAACCGATGCGCGATCCGGGATATTACGATTATCTGCCCTATGACGATACGCGGCCCGCGATCACCTGGCCGGGCGGCGCGCGCGTGGCCTTCTGGGTCGCGCCGAACATCGAATTCTACGAGATCGCGCCCCCGGTCAACCCGCAGCGCCGGGCCTGGCCGCGCCCCGATCCCGACGTGCTGAACTACGCCTATCGCGACTATGGCAACCGGGTCGGCTTCGAGCGGCTGTTCGAGGTGATGCAGCGCTACGGCATCCGCGGCAGCACCTCGCTCAATGTCGCGATGTGCGACCACTGCCCCGAGATCATCGCCCAATGCGCCGCCGCGGGCTGGGAGTTCTACAGCCACGGCACCTACAACACCCGCTTCACCCTGGGCATGGATCCTGACCAGGAGCGCGAACTGATCCGCGATTCGATCGAGACGATCCGCGACCGGACCGGGCAGAAGCTGGACGGCTGGCTGGCCCCCGCGCTGAGCTATACCGAGAACACGCTCGATCTGGTGGCGGACATGGGCCTCAGCTATGTCTGCGACCTCTTTCACGACGATCAGCCCACGCCCCTGCGCGTGCGCAGCGGCAAGCTCGTCTCGATCCCCTACTCGCTCGAGATGAACGATGTCATCGCCTACAATGTGAACCTGCTGACGCCGCGCCGCTATGGCGAGGTACTGCGGCGCCAGTTCGACCGCCTCTACCGCGAGGGCGAACGCTCGGGCACGGTGATGTGCATTCCCTTGCATCCCTATCTGGTCGGCCGGCCGCATCGCATCGCCGCCTTCGAGGAGGCGCTGGCCCATATTGCCGGCCATGACGGCGTGTGGTTCGCCACCGGCCGCGAGATCGCGGCACATTTCATCACCAACCATTACGACGCTTTCGCGCAGGCATCGCATCCGGTCGGAGAGGCCCCATGACGCTCGATCCCGGCTATCTGCACTATCCGCTCCGCCGCTATGGGATGGACCACGACCTCTACGACTGGTCGATGTTGCGGCAGCGGCCCGCGGTCGCATGGCCCGGCGGCGCGAAGGTGGCGCTGCTGATCGTGCCGGTGCTGGAGTGGTTTCCCCTCGACATGGCGAACAGGCCCTTCGCACCGCCGGGAGCCATGAGCACCGCCTATCCCGACCTTCGCCATTACACGCTGCGCGACTACGGCAACCGGGTCGGCATCTTCCGCATCCTCGACGAACTGGTCGGGCGCGGGCTGAAGGCCACCGCCGCGATCAATGCCGCCGTGGCGCTGCGCTATCCCGCGCTGATCGGCGCCATCGGCCGCGCCGGCTGGGAGGTGATGGCCCATGGCCGCGACATGGCGCATCTGCATTACGGCGGGATGGACCGCGAGGCCGAGCGGGACCTGATCGAAACCACGCTCGATCAGCTCGAATGGGCGACGGGCCAGCGGCCGCGCGGCTGGATGTCGCCGGCCAAGTCTCAGTCCTGGGCCACGCCGGCTCTGTTGCAGGCCGCGGGGCTGACCTATTGCTGCGACTGGGACAACGACGATCTGCCCTACCGGATGACGGCGGGGACAGGCGATCTGGTGGCGCTTCCCCTTTCGCCCGACAGCGAGGATCAGGCCATCGTCATCCGCGACCACCACAGCGAGGACGCCTTTGCGCAGGAACTCTGCGACCAGTTCGACCTGCTGCATGCCGAGGCCGCGCGGACCGGATCGGCCCGGGTGATGTCGATCACCCTGCACCCTTGGGTGACGGGCCAGCCCTACAGGATCGGCGCGCTGGCGGCCGCGCTCGACCATATCCTGGCCTGCTCCGATGTCTGGAGCGCCAGCGGAACCGAAATCGTGGCGGCCTGGCAGGCGCAGGTTCCCCCCGGATAACCACCGCCCGCGCGCGGGGTACCCCGGGGGACGGGGCAGCGCGCGCGGGCACGATCACAGCAGGAACTGGCCCGACCATGGCAATCACCAGAGAGACGACGAAACCGGAATTCGAGGTCGACGTGGCGATCGTGGGCGCCGGTGCCTGCGGTCTTTGCGCGGCACTGGCCGCCACCGAGGCCGGCGCAAGCGTGCTCGTGCTGGAGCGCGACCGCCGCCCGACCGGCAGCACCGCGCTTTCGACCGGGCTCATTCCCGCGGCGGGCACCCGGCTTCAGCGCGACGAGGGGATCGATGACGACGCCGAAACCTTCGCGCGGGACATCCTGGGCAAGGCCAAGGGCCAGACCGACGCAGCCATGGCCCGCCACATCGCCGCCCGGTCCGGCCCGACGATCGACTGGCTGCAACAGCGCCACGGCCTGGCCCTGCGGCTGGTGAAGGGTTTTCTCTACCCCGGCCACAGCCGGCTGCGGATGCATGGCGTCCCGAGCCGGACCGGAACCGAATTGCAGGACGCGCTGCTGGCCGCGGCCGGCCGCGCCGGGATCGACATCCTGACCGAGGCCCGCGTGGCCGACCTGAACGCCGATGCCGACGGGCGCATCACCGCCCTCGGCTTCGAGCGCTCGGATGGCCGGCGGGAGCGGGTCGGCGCGCGGGCGGTGGTCCTGGCCTGCAACGGCTTTGGCGGCGCACCCGACCTCCTCGCCCGCCATATCCCGGAAATGGTCGGGGCGGAATATTTCGGACATGTCGGCAACACCGGCGACGCGCTGGCCTGGGGCGAGGCGCTGGGGGCGGCCACCGCCGATCTGGGCGCCTATCAGGGCCATGGCGCGGTCGCCCTGCCCTATGGCCGGCCGATGGTCTGGGCGCTGATCACCGAGGGCGGCTTTCAGGTCAACCGCGCCGGCGAGCGGTTCTCCAACGAGGCGAGCGGCTATTCGGAACAGGCGGTCGAGGTGATCGCGCAGCCCGGGCGCGAGGCCTTCGAGATCTTCGATGCCGCGCGCGAGGCGCCGGCGCTGGACTTCGCCGATTATCGCGATGTGCTGGGCCTCGGCGGGGTGAAACAGGCGGGGACGCTGGCGGAACTGGCCGGCCTTCTCGGCCTGCCGGCAGAGGCGCTGGAACGTACCGCGCGCGAGGTGGACGAGATGCGCGCCGGCCTCCGGCCCGACCCCTGGGGCCGCGACTTCCGCGGCTCCGCCCCGCTCGCGCCGCCCTATCGTGGCGTACGGGTGACGGGCGCGCTGTTTCACACCCAGGGCGGGCTGGCGGTCGATGCCGATGCCCGGGTACTGCGCACCAACGGCACCGCCTTTCCCAACCTCTTTGCCGGCGGCGGCGCGGCGCGCGGCGTCTCGGGGCCGTCGCGCTGGGGCTATCTGTCAGGTAACGGCCTGCT
>JBDHSO010000117.1:0-12467 GCA_039808125.1 Rhodobacter sp.
CGGCGTCGTCGGGGCGGCCGGCGCGATGACCGCGGGGGCGGTGGCCGCAGGCGCGGCGGCGGGCGCTGGGCCGCCGAGAGCGGGCGGCGGGCCTTTCAGCGACAGTTCCGGCGCCGGCACCTTGGCCGCCGGCTTTGCCGTTGCCTGCTTCTTCTTTACCGCCGGCGGCTTCGGAATCGTCAGGCCTTTCGGAATCTCACCCTTGGTGGTCAGCACGATCACCTTCTCGCCGCCCTTCACACGGTCGAACAGATCCATCACATCCTGATTGATCATCCGGAAACAGCCGGACGAGGCATTGCGCCCGATCGACTTCCAGTCGGGCGTGCCATGGATGCGGTAGCCATAGTCGATGCCGTTCGAGGTCAGATAGATCGCCCGCGCGCCAAGCGGGTTGCTCGGCCCGCCGGGCTGGCCGTTTTCCCATTTCGACAATTCGGGCTTGCGCGCGATCATCTCTTTCGGCGGGGTCCAGGTGGGCCATGTCCGCTTGTTGGCAACCACGGCCTCGCCCGACCAGCCGAAGCCTTCGGCGCCGACGGCGATGCCATAGCGCAGCGCCTTGCCGTTGCCGAGAATGTAGTAGAGCACGCGCTGCGACGGGTCGATGATGATGGTCCCCGCCGGCTCGCCGGACTGATAGGCCACCTCCTGCCGGCGATAGGCTTCGGGGATCTGTTCCACCGGCAGGGCCGGCACCGAGAACTGCCCGTCAGACCGCGCGGCATAGATCGACGGATCGGTCGCGATGGGCTGCTGGGGCTGTTCGGGCTGGGCCGTGCCCATCGTGGCCAGCGGATCGACGCAGGCCGACAGCAGAAGCGCCGCGGCAAGCGCCGCCGCGGCGGTCATCGCCGGGCGAAAGGACAGGAAGGCGGGCAAGGGCATATTTCGGCTCATTGTTTCCATACCGGGAACAACTGCTCCCGATCGCGGTTTCGGACGACCCTATCCGAAGGGGCCGAATGCGTCAAACGGCGGCGGGGCCGATGCGATGACAGGATTGTGAGAATTGACCGTTTCGTTGCGAGTGTTGCAGGATCGCCAATTATTCCCGCCGCCCCTTCGCCCCACCCGCCGCCGGTGTCAGAGCGTGGTGCGCAGCGCCCAGAGTTCGGGGAAAAGCTGCACATCCAGCATGCGGCGCAAATAGGCCACGCCCGAGGTGCCGCCGGTGCCGCGCTTGAACCCGATCACCCGTTCCACCGTGGTCACATGGTTGAAGCGCCAGCGGCGGAAATAATCCTCGAGGTCGACCAGCTTTTCGGCCAGCTCGTAGCCCTCCCAATGCGCCTGGGGCGCACGATACAGGCTTTCCCAGACCTGGCGGACGGGTTCGGAATAGCTCCAGGGTTCGCGCAGGTCGCGGTCGAGCACCTCGGCCGGGATCGGCAGTCCCTGACGCGCCAGCAGGCGCAGCGCCTCGTCATAAAGCGAGGGCCGGGCGAGTTCGGCCTCCAGCTTCGCCGTCAGGTCGGGGCGATGGGCATGGGGCCGCAGCATGGCGATGTTGCGGTTGCCAAGCGTGTATTCGATCAGCCGGTATTGCCAGGACTGAAAGCCCGAGGACTGGCCGAGGCTTTCGCGGAAGGTGGAATAATCCGCCGGCGTCATGGTGCGCAGCACGTCCCAGGCGCCGTTCAACTGCTCGAAGATCCGCGAGACGCGGGCGAGCATCTTGAACGCCTCGCGCGGGGCGTCAGCGGCGATCCGGGCGCGGGCGGCGTCGATCTCGTGCAGGGCAAGGCGCATCCAGAGTTCCGAGGTCTGGTGCTGGATGATGAAGAGCAACTCGTCATGCGCGGTGGACAGCGGCTGCTGGGCGGTGAGGATACGGTCGATCTGAAGATAGTCGCCATAGGACATGCGCGCGTCAAAGGACATCTGCGCACCGTCGGCGGCGGGATCATAGCTCTGGGTCATGGTTTTCTCCGGAATCTGTGGGGATCAGGCGGGGAAGACCATGCCCTCCCGGTTCAGGACGGAAAGATTGCCCATGCGCCGCCAGATCGCGACCCAGCCGGCGGGGCGGCAGACGGGCGGAAGGGAGGGGCGGTTCAGCACGGGGACAGATCCAGCGACATCTGCGCACGATCAAACGCCACGCCGCTTGGCCGTGTCAACCGTTCCATCGAATCCAGCCGCCAGCCGCGGCGGGCCAGGAAGCGGCGGGAATATTCGCTGGCCTGCGCGGTCAGCCGCGCCATCCCCACGGCCCGGGCATGGGCGAGAAGCACATCGTAAAGCGCCGCGGCATGGCCCTTGCCCATGACCTCGGGCAGGACGAAGGCCATGTCGAGGCAGCCATCCGGCATCAGCGACATGAAGCCGGTGATCCGCCCGTCCTCCTCGGCCACCCAGGCCGCCTGCGCCAGCAGCTTGTCGGGCCGCGACGGGTCGGGCAGGGCAGCGGGCGCCCAGTCCTGCCGCTGCGCCGCGTCGTAATGCGCCGCGGCACCCTCATGCACGGCGCGGTGGAAGACGCCGGCGCAGGCCGCGCGATCCTCGGGGCGATAGGGGCGGATCGCGATCACGTCACCCGCGCCCGGGCCTTGAACTCCGGCCGGTCCCAGCGCCCTTCGGCCAGGATCCGGATCAGGATATCGGCGGCGCGATCGACATCGGCGGCGCCGATGTAAAGCGGGGTGAAGCCGAAGCGCAGGATGTCGGGCGCGCGGAAATCGCCGATCACCCCTTCGGCGATCAGCGCCTGCATGATGGTATAGCCCTGCGGATGGCGGAACGACACCTGGCTGCCGCGGTCGCCATGGGCGCGCGGCGTGGCCAGCACCAGTTCGGGGCAGGCCGTCTCGATCCGGGCGATGAAACGGTCCTGCAGGGCCAGCGACGCCGCCCGCAGATCGTCGAGATCCACACTGTCCCAGACGTCGAGTGCCGCGTCGAGTGCGGCCAGTTGCAGGATCGGCGGCGTGCCCACGCGCATCCGCTCGACCCCGCGGCCGGGGCGATAATCGAGGTCGAAAGCGAAGGGCGCCTCATGGCCAAGCCAGCCCGACAGCGCCGGCCGCGCCGCCGCCTGATGGCGGGGGGCGACATAGATGAAGGCCGGGCCGCCGGGGCCGGAATTCAGGTATTTGTAGCTGCATCCCACGGCGAAATCGGCGCCGTCGCGGGCCAGATGCACCGGGAAGGCGCCGGCGGAATGGGCAAGGTCCCAGACCAGGACCGCGCCGGCGGCATGGGTGCGCGCGGCGACGGCCGCCATGTCGTGCCGCCGGCCGGTGCGGTAGTCGGTCTCGGTCAGCATCACCGTGGCCACATCCTCGCCGATGGCCGCCATCACCTCCTCGGGGGCAACGGTCTTCAGCACATAGCCGCGCCCCAGCGTGCGCACGAGGCCGTCAGCGATATAGAGGTCCGAGGGGAAGTTGCCGGTATCCGACAGGATCACCCTGCGGGCGGGCACCAGTTCGAGCGCCGAGGCCAGCGCCTGATAGACCTTGATCGACAGCGTGTCGCCCATCACCACGCTGCCCGGCTCTGCCCCGACCAGCCGTGCCACCCGGTCGCCCACGCGGGCAGGCAGATCCATCCAGCCGGCCTGATTCCAGCCGCGGATCAGCATCTGCCCCCATTCGCCCGTGATGGTGCGGGCCACCCGGTCGGCCACGCCGCGGGGCAGCGGGCCGAGCGAATTGCCGTCAAGATAGATCACCCCCTCGGGCAGGTCGAAAAGCGCCCGCGTTGCGGCGAAATCGGTGGTCATGGCTGCGTCCTTCCGCGTCCGGTCCTTCTCCGGCTACAGTCATGCCGTCCCGGTCCTTCGCCGGCAAGGGGCGGTGCGGGGCGCGCCCGGTGCCCCGGCGTGACCCTGCGTCACCATTCACGCTTGCGTGAGAGGGGGCGGGGCGATTATGCCGGTGCGGCAACGGGTGGCCCGCGGTTGGGTGCATGTTGGGGGTCGCGCCTGCGCAGATCGGCGGGATGCGGCGAAACCGGAAGACGAGGTAGGGAATGGAACGCCCGGGACGAAACCCTCTGACGCTGGCGCTGGCCCGGCTTGACTGGCCGCCGGTCTGGACGCTGGGCGGGGTGGCGCTGGCCTGGGCGGGCGGGCGGCTTCTGCCCTGGCCCATCCTCGGCGGGCCGGCGCGCGGGTTTGGCGTCTCGCTCGTCCTGATCGGGCTTGGCCTGATGGCGGCCGCCGTCTGGGAAATGCGGCGGGCCCGAACCACGGTCATCCCGCGGCGGGTTCCGCAGGCCCTTGTCACCACGGGAATATTCACCTTCAGCCGCAACCCGGTCTATCTGGGCGATGTACTGGTCGTGGCAGGCGCGATGCTGTGGTTCCAGGCGATCTGGATGCTGCCTCTGGTGGTGGTCTTCGCCTTCATCCTCGAAACCCGCTTCATCCGCGGCGAGGAAGAGGTGCTGACGGCGCGCTTCGGCGAGGATTACGCCGCCTGGCGCGGGCGGACCGGGCGCTGGTTCGGCCGGGTCTGATGTGACGGTGCGGCACGGGGACGAAATTTCCCGCAAGGCTGAAAATCGCGTGTTGAAATAAACTTGCGCGAAAGTTAGGGACATCAGGGTCCGAAACGGACGGCAGATGAGGAGACCGAAGTGAAGATCGGGGCATTTCGCGAGGTATATTTGGGGGAGAGCCGGGTCGCTCTGACCCCGGAATCTGCGGTTCAACTGGCCAAGCTCGGGCATGAAAGCCTGATCGAGACGGGCGCGGGGCTGGCGGCGGGATATGAGGATTCGGCCTATGCGGCGGTGGGGGTGACGGTCCTGCCGACGGCTGCCGCTGTGGCGGATGCCGCGGATGTGGTGGTCAAGGTGCGCGGGCCGGAGCCTGCGGAACTGGCGTTGCTGCACGAGGGCGAGACGCTGATCTCGTTCTTCTGGCCGGCCCAGAACCCCGAACTGCTGGAGCAGGCGCGCGAGAAGGGCGTGACCGTGGTGGCCATGGACATGGTGCCGCGGATTTCCCGGGCGCAGAAGATGGATGCGCTGTCGTCGATGGCGAATCTGGCCGGCTATCGCGCGGTGATCGAGGCTGCGAACAACTTTCCCCGCTTCTTCACCGGCCAGGTGACGGCGGCGGGCAAGGTGCCGCCCGCGAAGGTGCTGGTGGTGGGCGCGGGCGTGGCCGGGCTCGCCGCGATCGGCGCCTCGGTCAGCCTCGGCGCCATCACCTATGCCTTCGACGTGCGCCCCGAGGTGGCCGAGCAGATCGAATCCATGGGGGCGGAGTTCGTCTATCTCGACTTTGCCGAGGCGGCGCAGGACGGCGCGGCGACGGGCGGCTATGCGGCGCCCTCCAGCCCCGAATTCCGCGACGCGCAGCTGAAGAAATTCCGCGAAATGGCGCCCGAGGTCGATATCGTCATCACCACCGCGCTGATCCCCGGCC
The DNA here is from genome assembly GCA_039808125.1 of Rhodobacter sp. Taxonomy (GTDB): domain Bacteria; phylum Pseudomonadota; class Alphaproteobacteria; order Rhodobacterales; family Rhodobacteraceae; genus Pseudogemmobacter. The sequence continues at coordinate 5,381 of JBDHSO010000117.1, forward strand.
GGCCGGCGCCGAAACTCTGGACCGCCGACATGGTGGCGATGATGAAGCGCGGCTCTGTCATCGTCGACCTTGCGGCGGAACGCGGCGGCAACTGCGACCTGACGGTGCCCGACCAGAAGATCGTGACCGAAAACGGTGTGACGATCATCGGCTATACCGACTTTCCCAGCCGGATGGCGACGCAGGCCTCGAACCTTTATGCCAGCAACGTCCGCCACATGCTGACCGATCTTACGCCGAAGAAGGATGGCGTGATCGACCACAACATGGAAGACGACGTGATCCGCGGCGCGACGGTGACGAAGGGGGGCGAGATCACCTGGCCGCCGCCGCCGCCCAAGGTGCAGGCCATTGCGGCGCAGAAGCCGAAGGAAAAGCCAAGGGAGCTGACGGCCGAGGAGCGCCGCGCCAACGAGGTGGCCGCCTTCAAGGCGCAGACCCGCAACCAGGTCGGCCTGCTGGCTATCGGCGGCGGCCTGCTGCTTCTGGTCGGCTGGGCCGCGCCGGCAAGCTTCATGTCGCATTTCATCGTCTTCGTGCTGGCCTGTTTCGTCGGTTTCCAGGTGATCTGGAATGTCAGCCACAGCCTGCACACGCCCTTGATGGCGATCACCAATGCCATTTCCTCGATCATCATCCTGGGCGCGCTGCTGCAGATCGGATCGGGAAGCTGGCTGGTCGTGGTTCTGGCCGCGCTGTCCGTCCTGATGGCCGGGGTCAACATCTTCGGCGGTTTCCTCGTCACCCGGCGCATGCTCGCCATGTTCCAGAAGTCGTAAGAAGGAGAGGGTGAGAATGGAAATCGGGTTCACCACCGCGGCCTATGTCGTTGCCGCGATCCTGTTCATCCTGTCGCTGGGCGGGCTGTCGGGGCAGGAAAGCGCCAAGCGCGCGGTCTGGTACGGCATCACCGGCATGGCGCTGGCGGTTGCCGCCACGCTGATCGGCCCGGGTTCGGAACTGTGGTGGCTGTCGGTCGTGCTGATCGCCATCGGCGGCGGCGCCGGCTGGGTCGTGGCGCAGCGGGTGCAGATGACCGAGATGCCGCAGCTTGTGGCGGCGATGCACAGCCTTGTCGGCCTGGCGGCCGTGTTCATCGGCTACAACACCCATGTCGAACTGCTGCGCGTGGCCGGTCTGGATGAGGCGGCGCGCGGCGCGCTGACCGGCTTTGCCGGGGTCGTGGCGCACAAGACCGCGGCCGAGATCTCGATCCTGCGGGTCGAGACCTTCCTCGGCGTCTTCATCGGGGCCGTGACCTTCACCGGCTCGGTCGTGGCCTTCGGCAAGCTGGCCGGCCGGGTCGACGGCAAGGCGAAGAAGCTGCCGGGCGGCCATGTGCTGAATGCCGGCGCGGCGCTGCTGTCGCTGATCCTGCTGGTGGTCTATCTGAACTCCGGCAGCACGCTGGCGCTGGTCTGCATGACGCTGGCCGCGCTGTTCATCGGCTATCACCTGATCATGGGGATCGGCGGGGCGGACATGCCGGTCGTCGTCTCGATGCTGAACAGCTATTCCGGCTGGGCTGCGGCGGCGATCGGCTTTTCGCTGTCGAACGACCTCTTGATCGTCACCGGCGCGCTCGTCGGCTCCTCGGGCGCGATCCTGAGCTATATCATGTGCAAGGCGATGAACCGCAGCTTCATCAGCGTGATTCTCGGCGGCTTCGGCAATACCGCCGGCCCGCAGATGGAGGTGACGGGCGAACAGGTCGCCATCGACGCCGAAGGCGTGGCCGCGGCGCTGAACGATGCGGATTCGGTCATCATCGTGCCGGGCTATGGCATGGCGGTGGCGCAGGCGCAGCAATCGGTCAGCGAATTGACGCGCAAGCTGCGCGCGGCGGGCAAGACCGTGCGCTTCGCCATCCACCCGGTCGCGGGCCGTCTGCCCGGGCATATGAACGTGCTTCTGGCCGAGGCGAAGGTGCCCTACGACATCGTGCTGGAAATGGACGAGATCAACGAGGATTTCCCCGACACCGACGTGGTGATCGTCATCGGCTCGAACGACATCGTGAACCCGGCCGCGCAGGAGGACCCGAATTCCCCCATCGCCGGCATGCCGGTCTTGGAGGTCTGGAAGGCGAAGCAGGTGTTCGTCTCGAAGCGCGGCCAGGGCACCGGCTATTCCGGCATCGAGAACCCGTTGTTCTACAAGGAGAACACGCGGATGTTCTACGGCGATGCCAAGAAATCGCTCGATGCGCTGATCCCGATGATCGACTGACGACCGACCAGGTTTTCCCGCCGCGAAACACATGCGGCGGACGAAGGGCGGCCCCCCGGGGCCGCCCTTTTTCATCGCCGCTGCAGCGGCCGTCGCGGGCGGGCGATGAAAATCTTCGTGTGGCCGGTTTCCCGCCGCGTCAGGCGCGTTGACAGGCCGGGGGGCTGCTGAATTATGGTGCGGCATGTGAAACAGAGGCGGGCCCCGGACGGGGCCGGAAACGCCCGGACACAGGACAAAAAACAGGCGGGAAAAACCTGCCGGGCCTGCACTGCATGCGTCAACCCAGGGAGTAGATTTGATCATGACGAACCAAATGAACCGCCGCCGATTCCTTAAGGCCTCGGCGGCCGGGGCGGGCCTTCTGGCCGCCCCCGCGCTGATCTCGTCGAAGGCGCTCGCCTCGTCGGGAGAGGTGAATTTCGTCGGCTGGGCCGGTTATCCGGCGCTGGCCGGCAAGGTCTTTCCCGCCTTCGAGGCGGCAACCGGCATCAAGGTGAATTTCAAGGAGCTGCCCGACCAGGACACGATGTTCGGCGAGGCCAAGGTCGCGCTGGAAGCCGGCGGTATCGACGTGATCGAACCCACCATCGACCGCGTCGGCGCCTGGGATGCCAACGGCCTGCTTGGCGCCTGGGACGAATCCAAGCTGGCCATGGACAATTACCTGCCCGGCCTGGCCGATGGCGCGGCGGGCGAACGCTCGCGCCCCGGCGGCGTGCTGAAATACGTGCCCTCGAACTGGGGCACCGAGGCGCTGGTGGTGAACAGCGCCGATGCGAAGCTGTCCACGCCGCCCTCGCTGGGCGACCTGTTCAGCGCCGACAACCAGGTCACGCTGCGCCCGCATTCGGCGCTTGCCGCCATGGGCCGCTGGCTGGATGCGACCGGCCAGTTGCCGCGGCCCTGGATCGACGGCTATTCCGACATGGGCGCCATGGTCGAATTGTGGGACATCGCGCTGGCCAAGGCGATCGAGATGAAGGGCAACGTCGTCCAGTGGTGGACGGGTGAGAACGAAGCCAATGCCGGCTTTACCGCCAATGGCGCCACCGCCGGCCTGTGCTGGGATTCGACCGGCTTCAACCTGCGCAACGACGGCTATGCCTATATCGCCCCGGTCGAGGGCGCCTTCGCCTGGCACCAGGGTTTCGTGCTGATGCAGAATGCCGCCAATGTCGAACAGGCGCATGAATTCGCGAAATACGTCTCCACCCCCGAAGGTGCGGCGGGCTGGGCCTCGGCCTTCTCGTCCAACCCGGTGGGCAAGGGTGCCTCCGATCTGATGAGCCCGGATGTCGCGGCCTATTACAACGGCACCTTCAACGACGAGGCGCTGGCGAAACTGTGGTGGTGGCCCGACCAGTCGGCGGATTTCCTGGCCAAGCGCGCCGAATACGCCGACAAGTACAAGGCCGCCTGACCCGGGGCCGATGCGGGATGGGGGCGGCGGCCGGCAGACGGTCGCCGCCCTTTTCGCCATCCCGCCGATGCCATTCTGACACCGGCCTGTTACCGGGCAGGTGCAGAAGGCTGTTCCAGCCGCGCCCCGAAGGGGGGCGCCCAACAAGGAGACCTCCGATGACCCATCCTCTCAACCGCCGCCGCTTTCTGCAGGCAACCGCCGGCACGGCCGGCTTTCTGGCCGCGCCGGCGCTGATCTCGTCGAAGGCGCTGTCGTCCTCGGGAGAGCTGAACTTCATCGGCTGGGCCGGCTATCCGGCCCTGGCGCAGACGATCTTTCCCGCCTTCGAGGCCGCGACCGGCATCAAGGTGAACTTCAAGGAGGTTCCCGACCACGAGACGATGTATGCCGAGGCCAAGGTCGCGCAGGATTCGGGCCTTTACGACATGGTCGAGACCACGATCGACCGCTGGGGCAGCTACAACGCCAACGGGCTGATCCAGCCCTGGGACGAGGCGAAGATGTCGCTGGCAAGCTATCTGCCGGGCCTGGCCGATGGCGAGGCGGGCGAGATGTCGCGCCTCGACGGCCAGTTGATGATCGTGCCCTCGGTCTGGGGCACCGAGGCGCTGGTCGCCTCGGAGGCGGATGCGCAACTGTCCTCGCCGGCCTCGCTGGGTGATCTGTTCAATCCCGACAACCCCGCCGTGCTGCGTCCGCATTCGACGCTGGCGGCGATGGGGCGCTGGCTCGAGGCGCAGGGCAAGCTGCCCAAGCCCTGGCGCGAAGGCTATCACGACATGGCGGTGATGACCGAACTCTGGGACATCGCGCTGACCGAGGCGATCGCGGCCAAGGGCAATGTCGTGCAATGGTGGTCGGGCGAGAACGAGGCGGTTGCGGGCTTCACCGCCAATGGCGCGGCCATCGGCCTGTGCTGGGATTCGACCGGCTTCAACCTGCGCAATGACGGGTTCCGCTATATCGCCCCGGTCGAGGGCGCCTTCGCCTGGAATCAGGGCTTTTCGCTGCTGAAGACGGCGAAGAACCCCGAGCAGGCGGTTGCGCTGGCGAATTTCGTGGCGACGCCGGAGCCTTCGGCCCAGTGGGCGGCGGCATTCATGGCCAATCCGGTTGCCAAGGGCGCGCCCGAGCTGATGGATCCCGACATCGCCGCCTATTACGCCGGCACCTTCGACGAAAGCGCGCTGAAGTCGCTGTGGTGGTGGCCCGAGCAGACGGCCGAATTCGTGGCCAAGCGCAGCGAATATGCCGACAAGTACAAGGCCGCCTGACCCATCGGCGCCCTCGGCCTGCCGGTCCCTTCGGGGGCCGGCATGTCGCGGCCGGGGACCGGCCGGTCGCAAGCCGGCATCCGCAGGCCGGAACCGGCGATACCAGATGTGCGGGCGCGGGAGGGGTCGCCCGATTCCGGCGCGACCGATCCAACAGACCAACAAGACCAACCAAAAACCAACCAAAAAGACGATCATTTCGACAGGGAGACAGCGCGCGATGAGCGCCGGCATAGACCTTCAAGACGTGGTTTGCGACTTCGGCAGTTTCCGGGCCGTCGATCACGCGAACGTATCGATCAGGCCCGGAGAGTTCTTTTCCTTCCTCGGCCCCTCGGGCTGCGGCAAGACGACGATCCTGCGGATGATTTCGGGGTTCATCGAGCCGACCTCGGGGACCATCCGCATCGGCGGCACGGATGTGAAGGGCAAGCGCCCGAACCAGCGCCCGACGGCGCTGATCTTTCAGAACCTGGCGCTGTTTCCGCTGATGCCGGTCTGGGAAAACATCGCCTTCGGGCTGGAGATGCGCGGCGTCGACAAGGCCACCCGCCGCGCCAGGGCCGAGGAACTGCTGAAACTGGTCGACCTGCCCGGCGCGGCCGACAAGATGGTCAGCCAGCTTTCGGGCGGGCAGAAGCAGCGCGTCGCCATCGCCCGCGCCCTTGCGGTCGAGCCGAAGGTGATGCTGCTGGACGAACCGCTTTCGGCGCTGGATCTGAAGCTGCGCCAGCACATGCGGGCGGAGCTGCGCGCGATCCAGAAGCGCACCGGCGTCACCTTCGTCTACATCACCCACGACCAGGGCGAGGCGCTGGCCATGTCCGACCGCGTGGGCGTCATGAGCCAGGGCCGCATCCAGCAGATCGCCGATCCGCGCGACATCTACAACAATCCCGCGAACGGTTTCGTCGCGAGTTTCGTGGGCGAGAACAACATCTTCGAGGGCACGGCCGGCGCCGCCTCGGGCGGGCACGCCGCCTTCGACACGCCCGAGGGCCGGCTGCGCGCCCGCCATGTCGCCGGGGCCGAGGGCAAGCCCGTTCGCCTCTACGTCCGGCCCGAACACATGGTCCTGTCCGCCACGCCGGCGGGGGAAAACTCGGTTCAGGTGACGGTCGAGGACGTGGCCTTCGAGGGCGCCTTCATCTCGGTCCATGGCCGCACGGCGACGGGCAAGCCGATCACCGCGGAACTGCGCAACGACGGATCGGCCACTGTGCCGGAAAAGGGTGCCGCGCTGCATGCCAGCTTCGACCCCGCCCGCGCCGCCCTTCTGCCCGATGCAGACGTGAGGCAATAGAGCATGGGCAATCTTGCACGCCGCTACGGCCCCGGGCTGACGACGATCATCCTGCTGCTGGTCGCCTTCTGGCTGATCATGCTGGTGATCGTGCCGAACCTGACGCTGCTGGAACAGAGCTTCCGGCCCTACCTGCCGGTGGTCGACATCGGCGGGCCCAAGGATACTTACAGTTTCGGCAACTATCTCAAGGTGTTCAACGGCGAGATCGAGACCCGCATTTTCGGCATCGCCTTCAGGATCCCGGTCCATGTGAAGACCTTCCTGCTGACGATCTGGTATTCGATGGTCGTCACCTTCGTCTGCTTCCTCCTGGCCTATCCGCTGGCCTATTTCATGGCCAAGGTCGTCAGCCCCCGGACGCTGCCGACGCTGCTGCTGCTGCTGTTCGTGCCGCTCTGGGTCAGCGAGGTGCTGCGCGCCTTCGCCTGGTGGATCATCCTGGCGCTGAAGGGGCCGCTGAACTGGCTCCTGCTCGGCATCGGCCTGATCGACAAGCCGGTGCGCTGGATCGTGGGCTACGACGCGGTGGTGGTGGGCCTCGTCTACACCTATGTCCTGTTCATGCTGTTTCCCGTATACAATGCGGTCTCCTCGCTCGATACCAACCAGATCGAGGCGGCCGAGGATCTGGGCGCGCCCTGGTGGAAGATCCACTGGCGCATCGTCATGCCGCATGCCAAGCCCGGCATCGCCTCGGGGTCGGTCATGGTGTTCATGCTGTCGGCCGGCTCGCTCCTGGTGCCCTCGATCCTCGGATCCACCACCTCGCAATGGTTCACCCAGACCATCGACCAGTGGTTCAAGGATGCGCTCGACTGGAACACCGCCTCGGCCTACGCCTTCCTGCTGCTG
>JBDHSO010000118.1:0-12411 GCA_039808125.1 Rhodobacter sp.
CCGCCGAAAGCTTCCTCGGCTTCATCGACATCGCCTGCATCAGGCTATGGCTCCGCCATTTGTCAACATGACCTAGACTCTGAAGTCTTCTGTTCTCCGGGCCCGAGGGGAACAGACCCTGTCGAGACTTGAGGCAACCACGATGCGGGGTTCAAGGCGCGGCTGGCCGCGACGGGCGAGGCGCCGGAGCAGGTTGTCATCGCGCCTCCGGTGCGCGCGATGTCATCGCGCCCGATCCGACGCTGCGGGACGCCTATGTCCCGCGCCGGGCGCTGTTCCAGCAGCTCTATCAAGCCCTGAGGTCGGTCATGGCGTCGGCGCAAAGATGAAATAACTTGTCGTTACACATATAAATGTCGCTTAATTGCGAATATATATTGTTGGGCGAGCGGCCTTGCGCTAGATTCGGCGCTGGCGTTCTTGTGAGGGATCTGGCGCGATGTATCTCGATAAATTCCGTCTCGACGGTGCTTCGGCAGTGGTGACCGGCGGCGCCAGGGGCATTGGCCGCGCCATTGTCGCGGCGCTGCTCGAGGCGGGGGCACAGGTATCCATCATCGAACTGGACGAGACGGCCGCCCGGGCCGCCGAGGCCGATTTCCGGGCCCAGGGCCATGCGGTCACCGGCTATGTCGCCGACGTCACCGAGCCGGACCGCATCGAAACCATCGCCGCCGAGCTTGAGGCGCGCGGTGGCACCACGATCCTGGTCAACAATGCCGGCATCGCCCTCAGCGACACCCCGGCCGAGGTGATGAGCGACGAGCGCTGGCGCAAGGTCATCGATGTCAACCTCAACGGCACCTTCTGGTGCAGCCGCGCCTTCGGCCGGCGTATGATCGCGCGCGGCGGCGGTGCCATCGTCAATGTCGGCTCCATGTCAGGCTTCATCGTCAACCGGCCCCAGCCTCAGGCCCACTACAACGCCTCCAAGGCCGGTGTGCATCACCTGACGCGCTCGCTGGCCGTCGAATGGGCGCCGCACAACGTGCGCGTCAACGCCGTGGCGCCGACCTATATCGACACGCCGCTCAACGATCTGGTGAAGACCAACAAGCCCATGTACGACCGCTGGATCGACTCCACCCCAATGGCGCGCATGGGCACGGACGACGAGATCGCGAGCGTCGTGCTGTTCCTGGCCTCGCCCGCGTCGAGCCTGATGACCGGCTCCATCGTGCTCGCCGATGGCGGCTATACGAGCTGGTAGAGACGCGGTTTTCTCAAGGGGAGTTCGATCCATGTCACGATCCTTCGGCGCGCCGGGACGCTATATCCAGCGCAAGGGCGAGATCGGCCGGCTGGCCGGGCATCTGGCCCATCTGGGACGCAAGGCCTTCGTGCTGATCGACGGCTACGTCTATGACAAGTTCCAGCCGCTGATCGCCGCCTCGCTGGGCGAGGGGTTCGAGGTCCGTTTCGAGCGTTTCGGCGGGGAATGTTCGGAGCGCGAGATTGCCCGCATCGAGACGTTGGTCAGGGAGGCCGGCAGCGACGTCGTGGTCGGCGTCGGCGGCGGCAAGACCATTGATACCGCCAAGATGGCCGGCTTCCGCAATGGCGCCCGGCTTTGCGTCGTGCCCACCATCGCCTCGACCGATGCGCCCACCAGCGCCGTGGTGGTGGTCTATTCCGAAACCGGCGTGTTCGAGAAGGCCTACAACCTGCCCCGCAATCCCGACGCCGTCATCGTCGATCCCCAGATCATCGTCGAGGCGCCGGTGCGCTTCCTCATGGCCGGCATCGGGGACGCCCTCTCCACCTGGTATGAGGCCCGCGCCAATCTGGAGGCGGGAACCATGAACTATGTCGCCGGCGGCTTTCCGGCGACCGAGGCTGGCCTGGCCATCGCGCGCCATTGCCATGCGGTGATCCTGCGCGAGGCGCATAAGGCCAAACTCTCGGCCGAGGCGGGTCTGGTCACCAAGGCGGTCGAGGACATCATCGAAGCCAATACGCTGCTGAGCGGGTTGGGTTTCGAGAATTGCGGCGTCTCGGTCGCCCATGGCGTGCACGACGCCCTCACCGTCCTTGACGAGGTGCATGGGTTTCTGCATGGCGAGAAGGTGACTTTCGGCATCATCTGCCTGATGGCACTGGAAGCCTATCCGCTGGACGAGATCGTGCAAACTGTTGCATTCTGCCGCTCGCTCGGCTTGCCAACCTGTTTTGCCGAGTTGAATGTGACGGGCAATCTTCACGAAAAGGCGACTTTGGTCGCGGAGGCGGCATTGAAGGGCACGATTGTCTACTCCACCAAGGTGAAGCTGGATGTATCCGTACTGCGCGATGCCATTCTGCTTGCCGACAGAATCGCCGGCACGGCGACCTGAGCCCTGATGCCCAGACCCTATCGCGACCTTGAACGCATCCTCGAAATTGCCCGTCTTCATTACGAAGACCGTCTGCCCCAGACCGAGATCGCCGTGCGCCTGGGCGTTTCCCCGGCGACGATCAGCCGTTATCTGCAAAAGGCGCTGGCGCTGGGGTTCGTCGAGACCCGCGTGGTGTCGAGCGCCTATCGACAATTTGCCACCGAAACCGAGTTGGTGCGCAAATTCGGCCTGGTCAATGCTTGCGTCGTGCCCACCATGGACACCTTTGCGGCGACCGAGCGGCAGTTGGCCCAATCCACCGCCCGCGTCATCCGGGACCTGGTGGCGCCGGGTGCCATCTTCGGCGTCTCTAACGGCCGCACAGTGGCGGCGACAGTGGGCGAAGTACAGCGCGGCCGCTCCTCCGACATTGAGGTCATCACCCTGATCGGTGGAGTGGCCCGCGCCGAATCCGCTTCGGGGACCAGCGAAATTTGCCGCGCCTTGGCCGAGCAGTTGGGCGGACGGGCCTGGGTTCTGCCGGTGCCCGCCGTGGTCCCCAATGCCGAAATCGCCCGCGCCATCGTCGATTCCGATGCTGCCGTGGCAGTGTTTGAGCGCATGCAACAACTGACTGTCGCTATTTTCGGCATCGGCGCGATGGCGCCGGGATCCTCGACCTTCCAGCACGGCCTGTTCGACGAGGCGCATCTTGCCGAACTGGTGGAGCGGCAGGCCGCAGGCTCGATCTGCGCACGCTTCTTCGATTTCGACGGCAATATCCTGAAATCCGATCTGGACGACCGCACCATTTCAATTTCGCTGGCCCGGCTCAAGGAGGTGCCTACGCGACTGGGCATCGCCTTCGGACCCGACAAGGTCGATGCGATCCTGGCCAGCGTGCGGGGCGGCTATGTCAGCCATCTGGCGACCGATTCCGACACGGCAGAGCGTCTGCTGCGATCGGAGCGATAAGTCCTTGAGGGCCCATTATCGGCCCGCCATGTTTTGCAGGAAAGACGGGAATGACTTCCAAACTCGATCAATTGCGCGAATACACCACCGTGGTTGCCGATACCGGCGATATCGATGCGGTCAGGGCGCTGCGGCCCACCGATTGCACGACCAATCCCACCATCGTGCTCAAGGCCCTGAACACGCCGCAATTCGACTTCGCCATGGGAGAAGCGGTCAACTGGGGCCGTTCGCAGAGCGGGGCACGCAAGGGCGTGGTCAAGGCCGTGGCCGACCGGCTGGCAGTGTCGGTGGGCGTGGCATTGGCCGAACTGGTGCCCGGCCGGGTCTCCACCGAAGTGGATGCCGATCTCTCCTTCGATATTGAGGGTTCGGTGCGGCGCGCCCGCGAGATTGTCGCTGATTATGCCGGGCGCGGCATCGGCCGCGAGAAGATTCTCATCAAGCTGGCGGCCACATGGGAGGGCATCCGCGCCGCGGAGGTGCTGCAGCGCGAAGGCATCGACTGCAATCTGACGCTGATCTTCTCCAAGGTGCAGGCCATCGCCTGCGCCGACGCCAGGGCCTTCCTGATCTCGCCCTTTGTCGGCCGCATCATGGACTGGCACGCCAAGAGCACCGGCCAGACCTATGGCGCCGAGGACGACCCGGGCGTCAGGTCGGTGCGCGAGATCTACAATTATTACCGCGCAAACGGCATTTCGACCGTGGTGATGGGCGCCTCGTTCCGCAATGTCGGCGAGATCGAGGCCTTGGCCGGCTGCGATCGGCTGACCATCGCGCCGCCGCTGCTGGAGGCGCTGGCCGCCGACCAGGGCAGGTTGGTGCGCCGGCTCGATCCGGCGACCGTCACCCCCGATCCGGCCGTCAGGGTGGATGAGCAGGTGTTCCGCTGGCAACTCAACGAGAACGCCATGGCCACGGAAAAGCTTGCCGAAGGCATCCGCGCCTTCGCCAAGGATCTGGGCCAGTTGCGCAGCCTCGTCGAGGCGCGGCTGGGGTAAGGCAGGGCCGTCAGCTCAAGAAAAAAGCGGCGATCTGCATCGCCGCTTTTGCATGATGGGGTGGCTTACACCGTGCGCTTCTGCCCGCCGTCGACGAAATAGGCGCCGCCCACCCAGAAGCTGGAGCGCGGCGAGCACAGGAAGAGGAACGCATCGGCCAGCTCATCCACCGTGGCGAAACGGTTGATAGGCGCCAGTTCCTTGGCCACGTTCCTGAGATAGTCTTCCCATTTCTCGCCGGCATGCAGCTTGGCCGTCTTGGCCCAGTCAGGCGTCATGACCAGCCCCGGATTGATGCAGTTGACGCGGATATTGTCCCCGATCACCTCTTCGGCGAGGCACCGCGAGAACATCTGCAGCGCGCTCTTGGTCACGTTGTAGATCGGTTCGAACCCCAGCGGCTGGGCGGCGCAGACCGAAGCATTGTGCAGGATCACACCGCCGCCGCGTTCCTTCATCATCGGGATGAAGCCGCGTGCCAGCCGCACCGCGGCCATCACATGCAGTTCCCAATAGGCATTCCATTTCTCGTCGGGCGCGTCGGCGATCTTCTCGTTCGAGCCGGTGCCGGCATTGTTGATCAGGATGTCGGTACCGCCAAACGCATCCCGCGTGCTCCCGATCAGCCTGTCGGTGCCCTCGGGCGTTGCCACGTCGCAGGATACGCCGATGCAGCGGACGGAAAATTCGTCCGTCAGCCGCGCCGCCTCTTCCTTGACGCGCGCTTCGTTGCGGGCCGCCATGACGACGTGGGCCCCCTGGCGCGCAAAGGCGCGGCTGACCCCCAGCCCGATGCCGGTGCTGGCGCCCGTGATGACCACGACCTTATCCTTCAGTTCCAAATCCATCATGTCGGGCAACCTCTCCTGTTCGGACCCATCTGCATCTGCGCGCCCGCCATGAGGCGCAGCCCCGTCGGGCCTTTCATGGCATGGTATTGCATTTACCCGGTGTTTTAGCAATATATATTACTTTCTGTGGGATAAAATCATACCAGCCTTCTATCTTATATGCAATTAATTGCATAGTAATGAATTATTGTAATATGATTGCAAATCGTATAATTGAACCTGTGCCGCATGCGGGAGGACGCCAGGGCGTGGCCATTCGGGCGGCAACGCAACCGGAGGAGTGGACTATGAAAAAATATCTATTTGCCAGCTTGCTGGTGGCAGGCTTCCTGGGCAGCACCGTTGCCGGCTTTGCCCAGGACAAGCCCAAGGTCGCCTTTATCCCGGGCATCAGCTCGGACCCCTATTTCAAGGCCATGGAAATCGGCGCCCGCGCCAAGGCCGAGGAACTCGGCATCGATCTCATCTGGCAGGGCAGTGCCAGCGAATATTCGCCGCAGTCCCAGCTTCCCTTCGTCAACGCGGCGCTGGCCGAGGACATCAAGGCGCTGATCCTTGTACCGACCGATCCCGACGCGCTGATGCCCAGCGTGACCAAGGCCGAGGCCCTGTCGATTCCGGTCATCACCGTGGACCAGCCGGTTTCGGATCGCACCTACATCACCTCGACCATCCTGGGCGACAACCACGGCGGCGGCGCGCTGGCCGCCAAGACGCTGGCCGAGCAGATCGGTGGCGCGGGCAAGGTCTTCATCATCTCCGGCTCGCCCTCGGCTACGACCGACGTGGTGCGCGAGCAGGGTTTCCGCGATGAAATCGAAGCCAACTATCCCGATATCGAGATCATCGGCCGCGAATATTCCAACAGCCAGCCGGCCCAGGCGACCTCGGCCGTCAGCACCGTCCTGCTCGCCAATCCCGACCTCAAGGGGATCTTCGCGCTCAACGGCACCTCGGGCGTCGGCTCGATCGCCGCGCTGCGCAACAACAATGCGGTCGGCACCGTCAAGCTCATCGGCTATGATGCCTATCCGGCCCAGGTCGAGGCGCTCAAGGAAGGCGTGTTCTCCGCCCTGATCGCCCAGCGTCCGGGGATGGAAGCCGAGATCGCGCTTGAGGCCGCCTATGCGGTCATCACCGGCGAAGGCGTCGACGCCATCAAGGACGAAGTCGTCATCGGCAATATCGTCATGACTCAGGACAATCTCGCAGAGACCGAAATATACACCTACGCCGAGTAAGACGAGGCCCCATTGTCATGACGTCCGAAGCAAATTCCACCAAGAACGCGGCGAACGGCGCCCCTGTCAGGACCTTCATCGACCGTCAGGACCTGATCCTGATGGTCATCCTGGCCGGCATGATCGCCATCTTCTCCATCCTGAATCCGCGGTTTTTCTCCCTGCCCGCGCTTTCAAACGTTCTTGGGGACTTCGGTCCCGTCATGCTGATGGCGATCGGGCAGACCTATGTGGTCATTTCCCGCGGGATCGATCTCTCCGTGGGGTCGATCCTGGGTCTGTCCGGCGTCGTCATGGCGCTGGTGGTACGCGACATGAACGCGGCGGGATATGCGGCCGGCCTGTCCATCTCGACAGGCCTGCTCGCCTGTCTCGCCGTGGGTGTGGTCTGCGGCCTGGTCAACGGGTTGCTGATCACCCGCGCCAGGCTCGTCCCTTTCATCGCGACGCTCGCCACCATGGGCGCCGCGGCAGGCCTCAGTATCGTGCTGACCGGCGGGGCGCAGGTGGCCGGCGCGCCGCGCGAGCTGATCCTGATTGGAAACAAGACCTTCCTGGGCACCTTCACCATTCCGGTCATCGCGGCGCTGGTCATCACCGCCATCGCCTGGGTGTTCCTGCGCTATTCGCGCTTCGGCCGCTGGACCTATGCCATCGGCTCCAATGAATTCGCCGCCCGCGGGGCCGGCATCAATGTCTCGCGCCACCTGGTCAAGGTCTATGTTCTTTCGGGCGTAATGGCGGCCCTGGCCGGCGCCTTCGTATATTTCCGGCTCGGCTCGGGCTCGCCCCTGTCCGGGCGCGGCGGCGAGCTGACCGCCATCGCCGCCACCGTCATCGGCGGGGTGAGCCTGCATGGCGGCATCGGCAAGCTCTCCGGCGTCATTCTGGGGGCTCTCATCACCACCACGGTGATCAGCGGCCTCATCATGGTCCGGGTCGAACCGAACTGGCAGCAGGTCGTGGTGGCCTTCCTCATCGCCTTTGCCGTCGGCATGCAGGGCTTCACCAAATCCGGAGCGCGCAAATGACCGCCCCAACCACTCCTCCGGTCTATGAAGTCCGCAATGTCGGCAAGAGCTACGGCAAGCTGGTGGCGCTCGACAACGTGAGCCTGGCGCTGCATCCCCGCGAAGTGGTCGCCCTGGTCGGCGACAATGGCGCCGGCAAGTCCACGCTCGTGCGGATCCTGTCGGGTGCCAACCGGCCCGACAGCGGCGAGATCCTGCTCGACGGAGAGCCGCGCGAATGGGCGTCGCCCCATGACGCGCTCGAAGCCGGCATCGAAACGCTCTACCAGGATTCCGGCATCGCGCCCGACCTCACCGTGGCGGACAATATCTTCCTGGGCCGCGAAATCCTGCGCAAGGGCCTGCTGGGGCGGCTGGGCTTTCTTGATGAACCCGCCATGCGTCGGCGGGCGGGCGATGAGCTGGCCAAGGTCGGTGTCTCGGTGCCCTCGGCCGGGCGTCCGGTGGCCGAGCTTTCCGGCGGCCAGCGCCAGGGTGTCGCCATCGGCCGGGCCGTGGCCTGGGCCAGGAAGATCATCATCCTCGACGAACCCACCAACCATCTGGGCGCCCGCCAGGCCGCCGAGGTGCTGGAAATCATCCGGAAGGCCAGGGCGCGCGGACTGGCCGTGGTGTTTATCACCCATACCCTGCCCCATGTCTTCGCCGTCACCGACCGCGTGGTGGTGTTGCGCCTGGGACGAATCGTTGCCGATGCGCCTACTGCAAGCTTCACGCCCGACACGCTGCTCAAAGCGATCACCGGCCTGTCCGAGGTGCCTGCGAATTAGGGTCAGGACCCATTTATCGGGTTGAAGCTGCGTGCTTCAAGCTGCCGAACAGGCGGGAGTGATGATGCGCAAGCTTTTCCGGCTGACCGACGAGCAGATGGAGCGGCTGCGGCCGCCTGCTGCGAATGCTTCGTTCAGTCTCCGCTGCCCTCACGCCCAATCGAGCGCGGTCGCCCGCGCCCGGGTCTGCTGGCCCATGTGCTGGTCAGTAAATATGCCGACCATCTGCCACTCTACCGCCAGAGCCAGATCTTCGAGCGCGAGGGGCTCGACCTCGACCGCTCCACGCTGGCCGACTGGGCCGGCAAGAGCACCGCCCTGCTGGAACCCCTGGCCGATGCGATCGGGCGCCATGTCCTGTCAGCCGAGGCGATCTTCGCAGACGACACGCCCATCAGCATGCTCGCTCCCGGCACCGGTAAGACCCAGACGGCAAGGCTCTGGACCTATGCCCGCGACAAACGCCCCTGGGGCACCCAGCGTCACGGACCGCATGATGCGGGGGACCCCTTGCAGAAGCTCTGCGCGATGTCGCGCAGAGCTTGGGGCGCGCGCACGATTCCTGATCGGATCGGTTTCAGACGGTCAGCGCGGAGAGATCGAGCCGGGCACACGGTGCAGCCATTGGCTGGGCCGGTAGCGATTATCGCCGGTCAGTTTCTGCAACTGACACATGACCTCGTGGATGTGTCGGACCCCATAGGCGTCGGTCAACTCCAGCGGCCCCTTGGGATAGTTGGGGCGGAGGCGCATCGCCAGATCGATATCGACAGGCGTCGCAAGACCCGTCTGGGCCATTTCACAGCCGAGATTCCCGACCATGGCGCAGATGCGCTGGGCAATGAAGCCCGGCGAGTCGGCAATCACGGTCACGGCCCGCTGCTGACCGAGCAGCGCGACCAGGCTGTCGCGGACGTCGGCGTCGCAGCCCGGTGCGGACATCACCGTCACGCGCTTCGTCGCATCCATCGTCAGGTCGAGCCCGACCAGTTGTGCGTGATCGGTGCCGGTCCGGGCGGCAAGGGTGGCGCAATCCTCGCCGACCGGGGCTGCCACGATCGGCGACACGCCGTCGTCGCTTCGCAGCACGATGACCTCGTGTCGGGACAACAGTACCTCGCGTTCCGGTGTCTCGTCCAGCATGACGACGCTTCGCGCCGCTGGCACCGCGGGAACTGCATCCGGTGCGGCCGCCGACGCGCCACCGCGATAGTCAAAGAAGCCCCTGCCGGTTTTCATCCCAGGTCCACAGCATGGTCATTAGCTAGGCTTGACGGACCCAGCGGCGAGCAACGCCGACACCGCAAGGGCGGCGAGTGGCAGTTGCTTCAACAATGTTTCCACCACTTATTCGTCGACCGATTGCGCATGGCGGCCCGGTCGCTTGCGGTCGAAGCAATCTCAGTGGGGGACACAGATCAAGTGACATTGCAGAATTGTATTCTGCACCGCGGAATTGTCCTGCCGGCAATGCGTGGTTCGTTGCCGTTGGGGCGAAATGACATACTGGCGCTGGCCAGAAGAAGTACCGCTGCACGCGCCTCTTCAAGCGGTGTGGCGACCGGGCCGTGTCTCTCGGTGCAGGGGATGCAGATGGAGAGGAGGCCGTCGTCGCGGAGGCGGCGTGCGAGTGTTGGGGCGGTGAATGAGGCGAACCTCCAGACCCTATATCCGACCCATCTTGACGCGCGCCGACCGCGAATCGAGGTGATCAACCTGAAGGCCGCCGTGATCCCGGTGTTGCTGCACTACACCATGGCCGACCTGCTCGGCTGGTCGATGTCGGACCGGGGCGGGCGCGCATTGCAGCGAGCTGATCTATAGCGGCCTGATCGCGGCGCTTGCGAAGGTGGACGCTTCGATCTGCCGCCTTGGCGAGCGGCTTTCCGCGGTCATCATCTCATGCCAGGCGAATTCGGGCTGCGCCTGGATATCGTCCAGTTTCCGCCGGCCACCGATGAAATCGAAGAGTTTGTGCCGCCGGTCGTTCTACTGGAAAAGCCCGAAGGCCTTGCATCTGCCGCCCTCCGCCAGCGTGTCGAACCCGCTCTCGGCCGAGACATTGCCCATGATGCCGGCGATCTGGAGCGGCTTCAGGTCCTTGGCCGCAGAAAAGGAGCAGAGCGGGCTGTCCCGACACCATTGATGTCCGACGTTGTGCCTGACAGGGATTCCGGTTTGCGGGCTGCGCCGTATAGGCAAGGGGAGGGACGGCCTCGCCGCATCTGCATGGACGCGGGCGCCGCGGTGCCCCTTTTCGGCTGGCTGGATGTCGCGGTTGCTTCATGAGCGTCGGATGGATAAGCCGTTTCGTCGTGTGCTCGCCAAGAGCGGTGGTTCCTTGTCAGATAGGTCCACGCCTGTCGCGAAGGCGTGCCGGCGGCGATGAAATCGAC
Organism: Rhodobacter sp.; assembly: GCA_039808125.1. GTDB lineage: Bacteria > Pseudomonadota > Alphaproteobacteria > Rhodobacterales > Rhodobacteraceae > Pseudogemmobacter. The sequence goes on from JBDHSO010000118.1 coordinate 10,584, forward strand.
GAAAAGTGCAGTCGCGGCCGCATCGGAAAACCCCGCATTGTAGCCGGCGCCGCCAAGGGCGGGATGCGGGTGCCGAAGAAGGACGGTCGGGCCAGCTCGCAGAACCATGATCGCGGAAATGTTTTCAAGTTATTTCAAGGCGTAGCGCGAATATGCGGCGCCACCGTCCGCTGTCCTCTGGTAATTTCCACATGAGCATCGTATATGTTGGCAGCATTTCTATTGTCGACCCTGTTCCTTCTCGGCTCAGCTTCGATCTTCAGCTTTGCCGAGCCGCCGCGCTGTGTGGGCGGCATCTACAGAAGGAATATCACGATGGCCAAGGGCACCGTGAAATGGTTCAACGCTACCAAAGGTTTCGGTTTCATCGCCCCCGAGGGCGGGTCGAAGGATGTGTTCGTGCACATCTCGGCGCTGGAGCGGGCAGGAATCCGTCAGTTGAACGACGGGCAAGCCGTCAGCTTCGATATCGAGCGTGACCGCAACGGTCGTGAATCGGCGACGAACCTCGTTCTCGCCTGAACCGTGATTCTGGCAGAGATGAAAACGGGGCCGGCTTCACGCCGGCCCCGTTTTCTTTTGATCCCGCGCCATATGTTTGCGTCGTGGGCCCGGTAATCTGCAACCCACTGGCGTAGACCGTGCAGGTTTGAGTCTCTCAGGGCATGACCATGGGTTTGGTTGGCTTGGGCGCCAGGTCTTCTGGAACTGGTCAAGGCCTTCAATGATCCCGTCGACGGGGACATCTTCTTCGTGATCGAAGGGTCTGCCTGACCAGCGGGCCAAGTCATCTTGCTGCTCGGGTTCGGGATCGGTGGAGGCTTCGCGGAATGCCCCATGACCAGGGGCAGCGCCGACGTCTTCGGGTGGACATGCTCCGCTGGTTTTCAGAAGTCGGTGATAGTTTGCACCCGGCGTGGCCTCGCTCACCCTCTCCATCCGGATGCTGTGGTCCCGGTCATCGCCGAAGTCGTAGACATATCTGATCATCCTGGCGCCGGTATCCTCGATGACCTTTTCTAACGTTGTTTTCTTTCCGGACATGCGGCTGTCGAAGAAGCCCTCCGGGTCCGGCGTACCCCACCCGGCGCGGTTTCAGGCCGGCGACCTCTTTGCCTCGCGACCTCTCGCCGGGCGACAGGCCGGGAAGTCCATGATCCGAAAAGATTCGCAGAAGGTGCCTTGCGCTTTACCGGCGACCCCGCTAAATCCCCAACATATAAGACGACCCCAAGCGCGGAGAGGTGCCGGAGTGGTCGATCGGGGCGGTCTCGAAAACCGTTGTGGGTTTGCGCCCACCGTGGGTTCGAATCCCACCCTCTCCGCCATTTGTCATTGATTTTATTGATAAATTTGACGGCAGCGCAAAGCTACCCACACACTACCCACGGCGAACGGTCTGCTGGAAGTTGAGCAAATCCTTGATGCCGCCGACGAAACCTGCTTCGGTAGCGGAAATGTTATCAGCACAGCGGCAATAAATGACGATCAGCATTGAGACCGAAGAAGAAGCATGGACGACCCTCAAAGGCTTGATGGATGGCAGCATCGTCGTTGATGACGGCAACAAGATCGAGTTTGGCGATTGGGTCAAAGCTACTGTTTACATTCCGGGGAAGCGTTACGATTCCGCACTAAGCGCCTACATGATGCAAGGATGGGTAGACACCCAACGCGCAATCTATCGTTCCTACGCGCTAGTCGAACACGGCGAAGCTGATGCTAGGCGGTTAACCGAAGCGGAACGCGAGAAGCTAGGTCATGTTGACAAAAGAGGGATTCCCTTGACCATCGTCGTGTGATTCAAGCTCATCTCTACGTGGGAGAA
>JBDHSO010000119.1:0-12408 GCA_039808125.1 Rhodobacter sp.
GGGGCCGGGTTGCCTGGAAGTTCCATCTTGGCGGCCTCCTCCTCTCCGGGGGCCCTGTCGTTCTGGATCCTGCAGATCGGCGCCCTGCAGTTTCCGGCCCGCTGTTCCGGGCCTTGCCTCGCGGGCGGTTTCGCCGCAGCATTCCGCGCACCGAACCGGATGGCAACCCCCGGCAGATGCGGCCAGCCCGGGAGTCGGCGGATGAAACCTTGGATCATTGCAATCTGGCTCGGCTTTCTGGCCGGTGCGATCACATCGGTCGTGCTGGTGGCCATGGCCCAGCTCGAGGATCTGATCTGGGCCGGCGACAGGACGTGGCTGCGGATCTTCCTGACGGTGATGGCCGGCGCCGTGTTGATCGCCCTGTTGCGCCCGCATGCCCCCGATGCCACCGTCGACGCCGAGATCGAGACCGAAACCGCCGGCGTGGCCCGGCAAAGCCTGCGCGCCGCCGGCTATTTCACCGTCCTGGGTGTGGTTTCGGTGGCCTTTGGCGCCGCGCTCGGCCCCGAGGGCGGGATTCTGGCGCTGATCGGACAATTGTCGGCCTATATCGCGCGCCGCATCGGCAAGACCGCGGCGGAAGAGCGGCTGATCCGGCAGATGGGCACCGCCGGCGCGCTGGGCGGGCTTTATCATTCGCCGCCCGGCGGGGCGAGCTATGCCGACAACCGGCCCGATGCACCCTGGCCGCTGCTGCTGATCGCCGGGATTTCGGGCTTTGCCGGGCTGATGCTGACGTCTTCCCTGCTGCCCAAAGGCCATGGGCTGCGGATTCCGATGCCGGCGTCGCAGGGTGAGATCAATGCCGAAAGCCTGACGCTGCTGCTGCTGGCCGCGGCCTTCGGCGCGCTGCTGGGGCTGGTGTTCCTGGGCAGCCGCAGCCTTGCCACGCGGGTGCTGGCCTGGCTCTCCGGCGATGTCCGGGTGCAGGTGCTGGCCGGCAGCCTGGTCTTCGCGACGCTCGCCGCGATCTGGCCCATCCTGCTCTTCAACGGGCAGGAGGCGCTGGGCGAGGTCGTCAAGGGCGAGTTGGCGGGGGGTCCGGGCGTGCTCATCTCCGCTGCCGTCCTGAAGGCCGTCGTGGCGGCGCTGTGCCTCGCGGCGGGCTGGCTGGGCGGACCGGTGATGCCCATAGCCTTTGTCGGCGCGACCGGGGGGATCGCCCTGGCGCAGCTTGTCCCCGGGCTCGATCCCGGGCTTGCCGCGGCGGCCGGTGTCGGCGCCGCCGCAACGGTGGCCTTGCGCCGGCCGCTGGTGGCACTGCTGGTCGTGGTCTTTACCGCCACCACGGCCGCGCCCATCGCCGTCCTGATCGGCGTGGCCATCGGCTGGGCCGTCAGCGCAAGACTGCCCACCCCCGCCCATCACTAGGCCCCCCACCGGACGTCGGCCATCGCAGGCCAGCCCCCTGCACCGCCGCGACTTCGCTTCCGGACCGGCATCCGCCGTATTCATCGCTTTCTCTCGCGGGACCGCTGCGATAAAGAGCCGCCAGCATTGCCTTTCATCGGCGGGAGACACGCATGACCAAAGACGGCTTTTTCACCGATCCCATTGCCAGCCGCGACCCGGAGGTCGCGCGTGCCATCGGTCAGGAACTCGGCCGCCAGCGCGACGAAATCGAGTTGATCGCGTCGGAAAACATCGTCTCGCTGGCCGTGCTGCAGGCGCAGGGTTCGGTCCTGACCAACAAATATGCCGAAGGCTATCCCGGCAAGCGCTATTACGGCGGCTGCCAGTATGTCGACGTGGTAGAGACGCTGGCAATCGAGCGGGCCAAGGCGCTTTTCGGCTGCAACTTCGCCAATGTGCAGCCCAACAGCGGCAGCCAGATGAACCAGGCGGTGTTTCTTGCGCTTCTGAAGCCGGGCGATACCTTCATGGGGCTCGACCTGAACTCGGGCGGGCACCTGACGCATGGCTCGCCGGTCAACATGTCGGGCAAATGGTTCAACGTGGTCAGCTACGGCGTGCGCCAGCAGGATCAGCGGCTGGACATGGACGAGGTGCGCAGGAAGGCGCTGGAACATCGGCCGAAGCTGATCCTGGCCGGCGGCACCGCCTATAGCCGCGAATGGGACTGGGCGGCCTTCCGCGCCATCGCCGACGAGATCGGGGCCTGGCTGCATGTCGACATGGCCCATATCGCCGGGCTGGTGGCGGGCGGCGTCCATGCCTCGCCCCTGCCTTACGCGCATGTGGTGACGACGACGACGCACAAATCCCTGCGTGGCCCCCGCGGCGGCATGATCCTGTGCAACGATGAAGAAATCGCCAAGAAGATGAATTCGGCCGTCTTCCCGGGGCTTCAGGGTGGCCCCTTGATGCATGTGATCGCGGCCAAGGCCGTGGCCTTCGGCGAGGCGCTGGACCCTTCGTTCAGGACCTATGCCGCGCAGGTCAAGGCCAATGCGGCGGCGATGGCCGATGAGTTGATGAAGGGCGGCATCGACATCGTGTCCGGCGGGACCGACAACCACCTCTGCCTCGCCGACCTGCGCCCGAAGAAGGTCACGGGCAAGGCGGCCGAGGCGGCTTTGGGCCGCGCGCATATCACCTGCAACAAGAACGGCGTGCCGTTCGACCCGGAAAAACCCTTTGTTACCAGTGGCATCCGTCTTGGCGCCCCCGCCGGCACCACGCGCGGCTTCGGCGAGGCCGAGTTCCGCCAGATTTCCCGCTGGATCGTCGAGGTGGTCGATGGCCTTGCCGCGCATGGCGAGACCGACAACGATGCGGTCGAAAGCCGGGTGAAATCCGAGGTGGCGGCGCTTTGCGCGAAATTCCCGATCTATCCCACGCTGTGACAGTCCGATATCGTCAGAAGCCAGGGGCGCGCCACCAGTTGGCGCGCCCCTTTGCGTAGCGACACCCGATCCCTTCCGAGGCCCCCATGCCGCCCTTGCCCGGCCAGACCGCGTTTCATCGCTTCATCGCCGCCTCGGGGCTGACCAATCTGGGCGATGGTATCGCCTCGCTGGCCTGGGCCTGGGTCGCCTCGCTCTTGACCCGTGACCCGCTGCTGATTGCGGCCGTCGCCATGGCGCTGCGGCTGCCCTGGGCGATCTTTGCCATACCGGCCGGGCTGTTGGCCGACCGGATGGACCGGCGCCGGCTGATCCTGGCAATGGATGCGCTGCGCGCGCTGACCTTCGCCATCGCCGCGCTGGCGCTGTGGCTGGCGCTGCCCCTGCCCGAGGCGCCTGCCGCCGGCCTGGCCGCCCCCACCGCCTATGGCGTCCTTCTGGCCGCCGCCCTGGTGGTCGGCGTGGCCGAGGTCTTCCGCGACAATGCCGCCCAGACCATGCTGCCGTCGCTGGTGCCGCATGACCGGCTTGAAACCGCCAACGGCCAGCTCTGGAGCGCGGAACTGGTCGGCAATGCCCTGATCGGCCCGGCGCTTGGGGCGGTTCTGGTGGCGGCGCTGGTCCCCCTGCCCTTCGCGGCGAATGCGCTGGCCTATGGGCTGGCCGCCCTTCTCGTCGCGGCCATCGCCGGCGATTTCCGCCCGGCCCGCCCGGCGGGCCAGGGCTGGAAAGCCGATCTGGCCGAGGGCTGGGCCTTTCTGCGCGACGCGCCACTCCTGCGGCTGCTGGCCTGGATCACCGGGTTCTGGAACATGTTTCACCAGATGATGATCGTGCCGCTGATCCTGCATGTGCAGGAAAACCTTGGCCTGTCAGCGCAGGTCTACGGTCTGGTGCTGATGGGCGGCGCGGTCGGCGGCATACTGGGCGGGCTGTCGGGCGGCCGGGTCGTGCGGCGGCTTGGCCCGGGGCGGACGGCGCAGATCATGCTGCTGGCCTCGGCCATCGGCTTTGCCGGCGTGGCGCTGGCGCCGAATGGCTGGACGCTCGCCGCGACGTTCTTCCTGTTCGAGGCGACCGGCCTGATCTGGAACAGCGTCTCGGTCTCGACCCGGCAGCGCGCGGTCCCGAACCGGCTGCTCGGCCGGGTGAACAGCCTCTACCGGCTGCTGGCCTGGGGAATGATACCCCTCGGCCTTGGCCTTTCGGGGCTGATCGTGCGGCTTGCCGAGGGGCCGCTGTCGCGCAGCGCGGCGCTGCAGGCCCCGTTCTGGGTGGCCGGCCTTGGCATCCTGCTGATGTCCGCGCTGACCTGGCGGCCGCTTGCCCGCCGCTTTGCCGCCGTGGCGACCACCGGGCGGCCGTGATGATCTCCGACATGGCCGCTCTCTTCTGCGGATCGTCGCAGACCCGCCGTGGCGGATCGAGGCCATCGGGCGGCGGTCCCATTTTCGGCGCCCGGCATCGCCCTTTCAGACGAAGCCGCGCCAGACCAGATAGCCGACGAACGCCAGACCCACCACAAGGATGGCGAAGGCCATGGTCGACAGGATCGACAGCGCCAGACCCTTGGCCCGGCTGCCGCGGCCGAGGGGCGACAGATAGCCTGCGCAGATCGCATAGGCGCGGGCGACCTCGGCCCGATCCAGCCGTTGCGCCAGCTTGGGATGGGCGGCAAGTGCGGCCGTATCGGCAAGCGTCGCGGCGGCGCTGCGCACCCGGCGCGGCAGGCGCCGTCCGCCACGCCGGAGCTTGGCCGTGAGATCCGGGCCCGAGATGCCCAGGCGCCGCTCCATCAGCGCGGCGATCCGGCTGGCCATCTCGGGGATCGTGGGTTCGGGCATGCGGCTTTCTTCCGGCGGCGACGGGCGGTTGCCCCGTGCTAGCCTGCCCGCGCGCCGGCATCAACGCCCGGGCGCAACCGCTCTGGCAGGGCACCGCAGGTTTCGCTATGGATCGAGGCATGCTTGCCACGCTCCGCCATCCCGCCATCGTCCCCTCCGACGCCCCGCCGCTGGTGATCGCCCACGGGCTTTACGGATCGGCCCGAAACTGGAACGTCATCGCCCGGCGGCTTTCGCAGCGGCGCGAGGTGCTGGCCGTCGACATGCGCAACCATGGCGAAAGCCCGCGCTTCGCGACCCAGGACTATCCCGGCATGGCCGAAGATCTGGCCGAGGTGATGGAATCGCTCGGCCTCCGGGTCGACCTGCTTGGCCATTCGATGGGCGGCAAGGCCGCGATGGTGCTGGCGCTGACGCGGCCCGATCTGCTGCGGCGGCTGGTCGTGGCCGATATCGCCCCCGTGGCCTATGGCCATGACCAGAGCCAATATGCCCGGGCCATGCAGGTGATGGATCTGTCCGGCCTGACCGATCGGCGCGAGGCGGACCGTCGCCTTGCCGCGGCCGGCATCGACGATGCCGGGCTGCGCGCCTTTTTCCTGCAATCGCTGGATCTGCGGGCCGAAGGCGGGCCGCGCTGGCGGCTGAACCTGCCGGTGCTGGAGGCCGACATGCCGAAGATCGTCGGCTGGCCCGACACGGCGGGCCGGTTCGACGGCCCCACCCTGTTCCTGACCGGCGCGGAAAGCCGCTACGTCCGCCCCGAGAACCGCGAGACGATCCTGTCGCTGTTCCCGCGCGCGCGCTTTGCCCGCCTGCCGGGGGCCGGCCACTGGCTGCACGCCGACCGTCCGCGCGAATTCGAGGAAACCGTCGAGGTCTTCCTGTCCGCCTGAGCCGCCGGCGTTACGCGGTCTGCGACAACTGCCGCGCGATGACCCAGGCGACCGGCAGGCCGATCAGCGCGCCCAGCGCGGCCGAGATCACGATGGGCTTGGCGGCAACGAAGCCCATCACCAGCGCGACGATCACCCCGGCACCAGCCAGCGAGGGGCCGGCAAACGTGTAGATGAGCAGGAACAGGCGAGTCATGTGGCATTCTCCGGGCTGAACCATCCGCGCGGCCGCCTTGTGACGCGAATCCGCGCAAGGCGCCTTGATCAGGGTCAAAGGTTCCTCCGTTGCTGCCAGAATGCAACCGTCATGGCAAGACGGCGCCCCTGTCGGGCGCCGGTCGCCCGGTCCGGCGTCCGCGCCGCCGCAATGCGGTAAAGGGGGCGGATCGGGCCATGCCGCCGGACCCGCTGCGCCCTCGCCTGCACCGCGGGCTTTCGGAACGCATGACCCCGGCATTTCGCTTGACTTTTTGTTTGGAACGTTCCATCGTGCGATAAATCAATATTGGAACGGTCTAAATCCGATTTCCGCACCAAACCAAGGGGGCCTCATGCGCTGGATTCTGGTCGGGGCGAGCACGATTGCCGCCGAATTCATGATCGCGGCATTCCGTGCCAACGGGCATGAGGTGGTCAGCGTCGTCAGTTCCGATGCCGCCCGCGGCCAGGCCTATGCCGAAAGACATGGCATCCCCCGGGCCTTCACCGCGCTGGACGCGGCGCTGGCCGACCCCGATACCGATGCCGTCTACATCTCGACCACCAACGAAAAGCATCATCCGCAGGCGCTGGCGGCCATCGCCGCGGGCAAGCATGTGCTGTGCGAAAAGCCCCTGGCCATGACGCTGGACGAGGCGCGCGAGATGGTGGCCGCGGCGGCGGCGCGGGGCGTGACCTTCGCCACCAACCACCATCTGCGCTGTTCGGGCAGCCACCGCGCCATCCGCGATCTGATCGCCCAGGGGCGCATCGGCCGCGTTCTCAGCCTGCGCATCTTTCATGCCGTCCACCTGCCGCCGCATCTGCAGGGCTGGCGCATCGACAATCCGGCCGCCGGCGGCGGCGTGATCCCCGATATCACGGTGCATGACGCCGATGTCACCCGTTTTCTGCTGGGCGAAGATCCGGTCACGGTCGTTGCGCAGATGACGGCCTCGGGCCTTGGCCAGGGGGTCGAGGACAGCGCCATGTCGGTCTGGGCCCTGCCCTCGGGCACCATGGTCTTTGCCCATGAAAGCTTCACCCATCCCTTCGCCGGATCGGGGCTGGAGGTGCATGGCACCGAGGGTTCGATCTTCGCCCGCGGGGTGATGACGCAGCGCCCCCTGGGCGAGATCGAACTGGTCGGCGCCGGCGGCCGCGAGACGGTGCACTACCCCGGCCACGACCTCTATACCATGGCCGTGGCGGAATTTGCCGCCGCCGCCGCCGGCAAGGGCCAGCCGGCCGCCACCGGCGAGGACGGGGTGAAATCGCTGGCCGTGGCGCTGGCGGTCCGCGATGCCGCCGCCAGCGGCCGCCGCCAGGTCGTGAATTACGGAGACGCCCGATGAAACTCGTCACCCCGGCCGAGGCCGTTGCCCGCATTCCCGACGGGGCCGTGGTGACGATTTCGTCCTCCTCGGCGCTCGGCTGCCCCGATCTGGTGCTCCAGGCGCTCGGCGAACGCTTCCGCAGCGAAGGCCACCCGCGGGCGATCACCACCCTGCATCCGATCGCCGCCGGCGACATGTATGGCGTGAAGGGCATGGACTGGATCGCGCAGGACGGGCTTCTGGCGCGGGTCCTGGCGGGGTCCTACCCGTCCGGATCATCGAACCTGCCGATGCCCGAGATCTGGAAGATGATCGTCGAGGACCGGGTGGCGGCCTATAACGTGCCCTCGGGCATCATGTTCGACATGCACCGCGAGACGGCGGCCAACCGCCCCGGCGTGCTGACGAAGATCGGCCTCGACACATTCGTCGACCCCCGGCGCGAGGGCTGCGCCATGAATGCGCGGGGGGCTGCGGCGCCCATCGTCTCGCGCGTCGACTTTCTGGGCGACACCTGGCTGCATTTCCCCAACATCGTTCCCGACGTCTGCATCCTGCGCGCCACCACGGCCGACGAATGGGGCAACCTGACCTATGAACACGAGGGCGCCTATCTCGGCGGGCTGGAACAGGCGATCTGCACCAGAAATCATGGCGGGCTGGTCATCGCCCAGGTCAGCCGCGTCACGGCCAAGGGGTCGCTGCGACCGCATGACGTGCGGGTCCCCGGCCATCTGGTTGACCTGATCGTCATCGACGAGGATCAGAAGCAGACCTGCGAGACACCCTATGACCCGGCGATATCGGGCCAGATCATGCGGCCCTGGTCCAGTTTCAGGCTGGCCGACTACGGCGTCGAGAAGATCATCGCCCGGCGCGCGGCGATGGAGCTGAAGGGCGGGATGACCGCCAACCTCGGCTTCGGGATTTCCGCCATGGTGCCGCGCATCCTGCTGGAGGAAGGCCACCCGGAGGCCGTGACCTGGGCCATCGAACAGGGTGCGGTGGGCGGCATGCCGCTGACCGGCTTCGCCTTCGGCTGCGCGTCCAACGCCGATGCCTTCGTGCCATCGCCCCAGCAGTTCATCTTCTTCCAGGGCGCCGGCTTCGACATGGCCTTCCTGTCGTTCCTGGAGGTGGATGTCGAGGGCAACGTCAACGTCTCGAAACTGGGCAAGAAACCCTATCTGACGGCCGGCTGCGGCGGCTTCGTCGATATCACCAGCCATGCGAAAAAGATCGTCTTCTCTGGCTGGTTCGAGGCGGGGGCGCAGGTCGACCTTACAGAATCCGGCATTCATGTCGCAAAACCTGGCAAATTCACCAAGATGGTTGCACAAGTCGAACATGTGACCTTTTCCGGCGCGCGGGCGCGGGAACAGGGCCAGGAGGTGATCTACATCACCGAACGCTGCGTGATCCGGCTGACAGGCGAGGGGCTGGTCGCCACGGAAATCATGCCGGGCATCGACGCCGCACGCGATATCGTGGCCGCGAGCGACGGCCGGGTGAGGGTGGCGGACAATGCCGTGACCCTGCCGCTTTCCCTGCTGTCGAAGGGCCCGATGGGGTGGCAGCCATGAGCGCGGTCCACCTCTCCTTCGACGGCGCGGTGGCCGAGTTGCGGCTGGACAACCCCGCGAAGATGAACGCCTTCACGGTGGAGATGCTGGAACACCTCTCCGGCCATCTGGAAACGCTGGAGCGATCGGGCGCGCGGCTGCTGCTTCTGACCGCGGCCGAGGCCAAGTGCTTCTGCGCGGGCGCCGATATCCTGGGCTGGGGCGCGCTGACCCCGGCCGATTTCGCCCGCCACTGGGTGCGCGGCGGGCATCGCATCTTCGACCGGCTGGCGCGTCTGGCCATGCCCTCGATCGCCGTCCTGTCGGGCCATGCCTTCGGTGGCGGCCTCGAACTCGCAGCGGCCTGCGACATCCGGGTGATGGCGCCGAAGGCGACGCTGGCCCTGCCCGAGGCCGGGATCGGCATCGTTCCGGGCTGGTCGGGCACCCAGCGGCTGACCCGGCTGCTGCCCGAGGCCGTGGTGAAGGAGATGGCGCTTTTCGGCCGCCGCATCACGGCCGGCCGCGCGCTGGCCCTGGGCTTTGCCGCCGAGGTTTCGGACACCCCGCGCGAGGCCGCCCTCGCCATCGCGGCGCGGGCCGTCGACCTCTCGCCGCGCGCGGTCGAGATCGCAAAATCCATGATCCATGCCGCCCGGTGCGAAGATGCGGCCGCCATGGTCGAGGCGCTGGGTTCCGCCGCCATTGCCGCCAGCGCCGACCGAGCGGAGGGCGTCGCCGCCTTCCGCGACAAGCGCAAACCCCAGTTCACCGGAACATGACATGCAGGACCTGACGCTGATCCCCGCCACCCGCAAGGCCCTGCCGGCCGAACCGTTCCTGGGCCGCCATCTGATCGGCGGCGCCTGGGTCGCCTCGGCGGAAACCTTCGACCGCATTTCGCCCGCTCATGGCATTCTGGTCAGCCGCTCCGCGCTTGGCGGCACGGCCGAGACCGAGGCTGCCATCGCCGCCGCGCGGGCCGCCTTTGACGGCGGGGAGTGGAGCCGCGCCAGCGGCAAGGCGCGGGCCACGGTGCTGAACCGGGTGGCCGATCTGATCGAGGCCAATGTCGAACGCATGGCCCTGCTCGAATGCCTGGAAACCGGCAAGCCCATCCAGCAGGCCCGGGGCGAGGTTTCGGGCGCGGCCGACCTCTGGCGCTATGCCGCCGCCCAGGCCCGGACCCTGCATGGCGACAGCCATGATTCGCTGGGCGAGGACATGCTGGCCATGGTGCTGAAAGAGCCCATCGGCGTGGTCTCGATCATCACGCCATGGAATTTCCCGTTCTGGATCCTGGGGCAAAAGCTGCCCTTCGCGCTGGCTGCGGGCTGCACCTGCGTGGTGAAACCCTCGGAAATGACGCCCTCGACCACAGTCATGCTGGGCGAACTGCTGATCGAGGCCGGGCTTCCCGCGGGGACGGTCAACATCGTTCTGGGCTTCGGCCAGCCGGTCGGGGCGCTGATGGCCAGCCACCCCGATGTCGACATGGTGACGTTCACCGGCTCGACCGCGGTGGGCAAGTCGATCCAGGCGGCGGCCTCCGGCACGCTGAAGAAGGTGGCGCTCGAACTCGGCGGCAAGAACGCGCAGGTGATCTTCCCCGACGCCGATCTCGACAGCGCGGCCGATGCCGTGACCTTCGGCGTCTATTTCAACGCCGGCGAATGCTGCAATTCCGGCAGCCGCATCATCCTGCACGAGGATATCGCGCAGGATTTCGTGGCCCGCGTCGTGGCCCTGTCGCGCCGGGTGGCCTTCGGCGACCCGCTGGACGAGGCGACACAGGTCGGCGCCATCGTGACCCCGGCGCATAACGCCCGGATCGACGGTTATGTGCAGGCGGCGCTGGCCGCCGGCGCCAGCATCGCCCTGGGCGGGGCGCCGATGCGGATCGACGGGTTGCCGGGCGAGTTCTACGCCCCGACCGTCGTGACCGGCGTCACCCCGGACATGGCCATCGCGCAGGAAGAGGTGTTCGGCCCGGTGCTGTCGGTCCTGACCTTCCGGACCCTCGACGAGGCCGTCGCGCTGGCCAACAACGCCAGCTACGGCCTTTCGGCCGGGGTGTGGAGCGAGAATGTCCACACCTGCCTTGCCTTCGCGCGGCGTGCCGAGGCCGGCACGATCTGGACCAACACCTGGATGGATGGTTTCCCCGAAGTCACCTTCGGCGGCATGAAACAATCCGGCCTTGGCCGCGAGAACGGCCGATACGGGCTGGAGGAGTTTCTGGAGATCAAGTCGGTCGTCATGCGCATCGGCCGCACCCGGCAGAACTGGGTGCGGTGATGCGACCCGGCCGCGCCTCAGCGGAACTCGACCACCGGCTGATGCAGGGTTTGCAGCCGGGCCGGATCCTCGCCCGCCATCGAACGCAGCAGCGTCTCGCCCATGGTCCGGCCGGCAAGGCGCAGATCCTCGACCATCGTGTCGATGCGGGGGCGGAAGAGATCGAAGATCTCCGAGGCGCGCTTGGCCACCACATCTATGTCATGGCCCGGCCGCAGGCCGCAGTCGCTGATCGCGGCCAGCGCCGTCATGGCCGCCACCTCGCCCACGCAGACGATGCCGTCGGGCCGGTCGGCCCGCATCAGGCGGCCGCGCAGGAAGGCCATGGTCCCGGCCTGCGGCGTGTCGAGCGTGATGTGTTCGGGAATCTCGCAGCGCACGCCGGCGGCGCGGGCGGCGGCAACCGCGCCCCAGCGCAAATGCTGGGCAAAGGAATAGCGTGCCGGCGGCAGGATGATCAGCGGCCGCTCGCGCCGTTTTTCGAGCAACCGCTCGACCGCGATGCGGGCAAAGGCCTCGTTGTCGAAATCGACATAGGGATGGGGTACGGTGAATTCGGTGCGGCCATGGCAGACGAAGGGAAACCCCTGTTCAGACAGATAGCGGACGCGGGGGTCGAAGGGTTCGGTGCGGTTGAAGATCACCCCGTCGCCCAGGCGCGTCTCGACGATCTGGCGCACCGCCGCCAGCCGGTCGGAGCCAAGGATGTCGGGAAAGATCGTCACGGAATAGCCGGTGCCGGCGAAGGCCTCGGTCAGGCCCATGATCAGCTCATGCGTGAACCCGAGGAATTCGTGGTCGAGATTGAGCAGGAGCTGGACCACCTTGGTGCGCCCGGTGCGCAGACGCTGCGCGGCACGGTCGGGGACGTAGCCGTGGCTTCGCGCCGCCTCGGCCACCAGCGCACGGGTGGCTGCGGCGATTCGCGGATCATTCGACAGCGCCCGCGAGACGGTGGTGACGGCCAGGCCGGTCGCCGCGGCAAGCGTGCGCAGCGTCGCCCGGGCGCGGGGCTGGGGTCTGGCGGCGGGGTCGTTCAGGATCGTTCCTCCGGGCATTGCGGGGGGCAGGTTATGGCAAGGTTGTGTAACGATACAACAGGTTTTCCATCCGGCAGGCGCGAGGCCCGTCCCCTGCCGGACCCCGGCTTTTCGCTGCATTGCGGCAGAGCAGAGGGAAGAAGATTCCTGTTGACGAGACCCCGTGTTGTAACGTTTCACTAGCGCGTTCCCGAACGGGACGCATCATCTGGGAGGATGACCATGAAGATCGTGACCAAAGGCTTCGCCTCGGCGATCGCCCTGACCGTTGGACTTGCGGGTGCTGCGCGGGCCGAGGATGTCGAGGTGCTGCACTGGTGGACCTCGGGCGGCGAGGCGGCGGCGCTGAACGTGCTGAAGCAGGACCTCGCGGCCCAGGGCATCGGCTGGATCGACATGCCGGTGGCCGGCGGCGGCGGCGAG
>JBDHSO010000120.1:0-12314 GCA_039808125.1 Rhodobacter sp.
GTCGCCGTGAAGAGCGAAGCCCGGCAGGCGGCGGCGATGGCCTGTCGAACCCGGGATCTTATGGTTCGGCAGCGCACGCAGACGATCAACGCCTTGCGCGCCCATCTGGCTGAACAGGGCATCGTGGCGCCCACCGGCCCCGCGCATGTCGGGCGCCTCGCGGTCATCATCGCAGGGGAGGATGGCCTGCTGCCTGAGGCGGTGCGTGACCTGGCACGCCTTCTGCCGGAGCAGATCGCCGGGCTGGCAGAGAAGATCGCGGGCCTGGATGCCGGGCTTCGCAAGCGTGTGGCCAGGACGGTACGGCGCGACGGCTGACGACGATCCCGGGAGTGGGGGCGGTGACCGCGGCGGCGATCACGACTTTTACGCCTCCGATGGAGACCTTCTCAAAGGGCCGGGACTTCGCCGCCTGGGTCGGCCTCACGCCGCGACAACATTCGAGCGGCGGCAAGGACCGTCCTGACCAGACCTCGAAGATGGGCCAGCGCGACATCCGGAGGCTGCTGATCGTCGGTGCTGTCGCCGTGGTGCGATGGGCCGCACGGAAAGGCGCGCCCGAGGGCACCTGGCTCGGGCGCATGATGGCGCGCAAACCGAAGATGCCGGTCGCGGTCGCACTGGCCAACAGAATGGCGCGAACGGCATGGGCGCTGATGCGCAGGTGCGAGGACTACAGGGATCCGGCGATGGCGGCCACATAAGCCGATGCTGTCGGGTTGTCGCCGGATGTGAGCGGGGGGCGAGGGAACGTAACGGCAGACGGTCAAGAGACCGGGTCGGGCGAACCAGCATTCCGGACGGAGCGCCGTTGAGCGCGGGTAAGCGAACTGGTCCCGACCTGCATATCTCCATAAAGGCCCGCGGCGCATGACAGGCCGTATCTTCGAGGCCGGACACACGACCGCACCTGATCACATGCCCGAACGTGCCCAAGATTCCGCTTGCACCCATGGGCGCGTCCACACACGGCCGGCCTGACCGCGAAAAAGGGTTCGATCCGCGCCCGTTGTGCGTCGTTGAGGGGCCGTCTGCGCAAGATCGTCTTCCGATTTCGATCTTGAATCAGATGTCAGACCAACCGGGAATCCATCAAATGAAGACACACTCCAGGAACGAAAGCGCGGTGACGTAACCCGCCGGCCCAGCGGTTTGCGATCAGGTCGCTGACGGCCGCGGCGGCGTTTGGCGTCGGATCGTGTCAATTCGATGTCGGGTTTTGTTCGATTAGGCCGGAGGACGCCGTCATGCTCGCCAAATGCAAGGCTGTCGGGCGCTGCCGGCATTTCGGGTTGCGACATGTCGGGGGCCCGGGCGAACACTGGAGGGATATGATGGAATACCGCAATCTTGAAGACATTCTGCGTGCCGAAGGCAGCATCCTGCCGCGGTTGCGCAACTCGAAAGCCGGGATGTATATCTATCCCGGCGTGGCGCCCGAGTTTTCCAACTGGCGCGACGAGCAGCGGGCCTGGCGGCATTCGGCCGTGCTGTTCGACCAGTCGCACCACATGCATGATATCCATGTGACCGGCCCGGAGGCGGCGGAGTTCCTGCACGGCCTGGCCGTGAACAGCTTTGCCGGGTTTGATATCAACCGCGCAAAGCAGTTCATCTCGGTCAACCCCGACGGACAGTTCATCGGCGACATGGTCGCTTTCCGCGAAGCTGAAGACCATTTCATCTTGGTCGGCCGCGAAATCATCGGCAACTGGGTGGAATTCAACCTGGCCTATTCGAAACGCAACGTTCGCGTGCGCCGCGACGCACGGTCTGAGGCACGGCCGGACGGCAAGCCGCTGACGCGGATCAACTACCGTTTTCAGATCCAGGGGCCCGAGGCCCATCGGATCATGGCGCGGCTGAATGGCGGAACGGCGCCCGACATCAAGTTCTTTCATGTCGGCGACATCCAGATCGGCACCAAGACGGTGCGGGCGCTGCGTCACGGCATGGCGGGCGCGCCGGGGCTGGAGATATGGGGCCCCTATGCGGACAAGGCCTATGTCCGTGACACGATCCTGCAGGCCGCCCGCGACGTGGGCGTCGATCTTCGGCAGGTCGGCAGCCGGGCCTATCCCAGCAACACACTGGAATCGGGCTGGATTCCCAACCCTCTGCCCGCGGTCTATACCGGCGACGGCATCATGCGCGACTATCGCGAATGGCTGACGCCCGACAGCTACGAAGCCTCGGGCGCGCTCGGGGGCAGCTTTGCGACCGAGGATGTGACCGATTACTATGTCACGCCCTACGACATGGGCTATGGGCCGTTCATCCGCTTTGACCATGAATTCATCGGCCGGCCGGCGCTGGAGGCTATGAAGGACAAGCGTCATCGCAAGAAGGCGACCTTTGAGTGGAATGCCGAAGATGTGGTGCGGGTGATCGGATCGGCTTTCCGGCCGGGCGAAGAGAACTACAAGTGGATGGACCTGCCCTGGCTGGCCAATGCGGCGACCAGCTATGACAAGGTGCTGCATGGCGACAGGCTGGTCGGCTTCTCGATGTTCTCGGGCTACAGCTACAACGAACGCTCGATGCTGTCGCTCGGGATCGTCGATGACGATGTGCAGATCGGTGATGTCCTGACCATGGTCTGGGGCGATGCCGACGGAGGCGCGGGCCTTGCCTCGACCGAAGCGCACAAGCTGACCGAGATCCGCGTCCGCGTGTCACCGACGCCCTATGCACGCGAAGCACGCGAGAATTACGCCGACAGCTGGCGCACCAAGGCCGCGTGAGACCATTGCCCGGCGGTGCATTGCCGCCGGGCCAACCTGCCGCCCGAGGGAGGTCCGGCAGAGCCGGAGCGGGCTGGCGCACATGCGGGAGAAGAAAAATGGATCAGCAACCTGTCACCGCCATGCCGGTGACGCGACCGCCCGGTCCGGTGACGCGGGCAGTCATGGTCGTCCTGAAAGCGGTCGCCGCCACGGGCATGTTCCTGATGATGGCCATCACCTTTCTGGACGTGATCGGCCGCTACTTCATGAAGCCGATCTTCGGGGCACCCGAGATGATCCAGTTCCTTCTGGCACTGACGATCTTTGCGGCCATGGGTCTTGCGACCGCGACCCATGCGCATATCACCGTGGACATCTTTACCGCGCGGTTGCGGCGGCGCTTTGGCCGCAGTTATGATCTGCTGATCCGTGTCGGGAACCTGACGGGAATGATCCTGATCGCCTGGCAGCTCGTCCGGCTGGCGGTCGAGGCCGGCGCGGCGCACCGAATGTCCATCGTTCTGGAATGGCCGCTGGTCTGGGTGATCGGCCCTGCGGCGGCGCTTGCGCTGGCGGCGGTCTGGATCGACCTGATCGGCTACAGCGAAACCGCCGAGCCGCAGGCCGAGGAGGAAGCCGGGAAATGACATCAATCACCATAGCCATCATCATACTGCTTGCGCTGTGCTTTCTGGGCGTGCGCATCGGGGTCGCCACGCTGCTGGTGGGTTTCGTCGCCTTCGCGCTCGAGCGCGGCTTCGGCCCGGCAATGCAGATGAGCGGCCAGCGCATCCTGGACGATGCGATGAACTACAACCTGTCGGTCATCCCGCTGTTCGTGCTGATGGGGGTCTTCATCTTCCGCGCCGATGTCTCGACCGAGCTCTATCGTGCGGCGCATCATCAGTTCCGCAACCTGCGCGGCGGACTGGCGCATGCGACGATCGCGGCTTGCGCGGCATTTTCGGCGGTCTGCGGATCGTCCCTGGCGACGGCGGCAACCATGACCAAGGTCGCCATGCCGTCAATGCGCCGCTATCAATATGACGAGGGGCTAGCCGCCGGCTCCATTGCCGCCGGCGGGACGCTGGGCATCATGATCCCGCCCTCGGTGCCGCTGCTGATCTATGGCATCATTGCCCAGCAGGACATCGCCGCGCTGTTCATGGCCGGCGTCATCCCCGGACTGATGCTTGTCGTCCTGTTCATGCTGACGATCGCGATCTGGCTGCGGCTGCGGCCCGGAGCGGCACGGGCCGAAAGCGGGGCCGAGGACAAGCCGCGGGGCAGTTCGGCGGTCATCGCGGTTCTGGGGCTTTTCGTGCTGATACTTGGCGGGATTTATGCCGAGCTTTTCACCGCGACCGAGGCTGCGGGCATCGGTGCTGTCGGGGCCGCGCTGATCGCCGTTGCCCGGGGGCGGCTGAAGAGCCTTGCCGACTGGAAGGATGTACTGGTCGAGGCGTCGAGCACCACGGCCTCGCTGTTTCTGGTGATTTTCGGCGCGCTGGTCTTTGCCGAATACGCGAATTACATCGGGTTGCCCTACATGATCGTCGATTGGGTCGATGCGATGCAGCTTTCCGCGATCGGCCTCGTCCTGATGATCATCCTCATTGCCATCGTGATGGGAATGTTCTTTGAATCCATCGGCATCCTTCTGCTGTTGGTACCCGTCTTCCTGCCGGCGCTGATGACCGCGGGGGTCGATCTGATCTGGTTCGGCATCATCGTCGTTCTCGTGACCGAACTGGGCCTGATCACGCCGCCGGTCGGGATGAATGTCTTCGTCGTCAAATCCATCGCGCGCGATGGCAATCTTACGGCGATGTTTCTCGGAGTTCTTCCCTTTGTCGTCGCGATGCTGGTCGGGCTGGCGCTCATTCTCTGTTTCCCCGCCCTTGTGACCTGGTTGCCCGGCCTCATGGCCGGATGACCGACGATGTCGCCAATCTTCTGCAAGGAAACGCCATGAAGTGCATTCTCATTGCCGCAGCCACAACACTTGCCGCAGGCGCGGCCGACGCCCAGGTGCGGCTGACCGCGAACTGTCATGCGGCGGCCAGTCATGTCATGTGCGCCAAGATCATGCCGGCCTGGATCGAGGCGGTCGACAAGGCCACCGAAGGGCGCGTAAAGATCACCAGGCTTGCCAAGAGCATGGCGCCGGCACCCGATCAGCTTGTCTCGGTCCGGAGCGGCGTGTTCGACGTGGCGATCCAGTTCAACGGCTTCATCGCGGAGGACATCGTCGGGCCAGCCGTCGCATTGCAGCCTTTCACAGGTACGGTCGATGCACGGGCAAATTCCGTGGCTCTCTGGCGGACCTACGAGAAGTTTCTCGCCGGGGCCGACGAATATGAGGGTGTCCACCTTCTTGGACTTTGGTCGTCGCCGGGGGCGGATTTCTATTCGATGACCGATACCCCCATCGACACCATGGCCGGGCTGTCGCGCAAGATGTGGGGTCTGCCGGGCGTGACATCCGGCATCCTGAAAGACGCCGGATCCGCCGCGGTCTCTGGCCCCGCGCAACAGATGACCGAGATCATCCAGCGCGGCGTCGTCGACGGTTTTGTCGGCATCGCGGCATCCGATGTGATTTCCTTCAATGTCGTCTCCTATGCAAGGTCGGTGACGCGGACCACACGAAAGATCTACGCCCCGAACTTCTCGTTCATCATCGGCGATGCCGCCTGGGCGCAGATCGATCCCGCCGATCAGGCCGCGATCACCGCGGTTTCGGGCGAAGCCCTGGCAGAGATGGCCGGCGAAATCTGGAAGGGCGAAGAGGATGCCGCACTGGCGGTGATCGACAGCACAATGCAGGTCGTGACCGCTTCGGCAGAGTTCGAGAGCGCGCTTGACCTGGCGGCGGCACCCTATATCGAGCAATGGAAGGCTGCGGCCGCTGCGAAGGGAATCGACGCGGACGAGGCGCTTGCCTTCTACATGACGACTGTCGCCGAATTGACGGCGGCAGACATGGAATAGGCCGGACCTACCATGCCCAAGGCGCGCAACGTTCTGTGGATCATGTGTGACCAGCTTCGCTGGGATTATCTGTCCTGTTACGGGCATCCGCATCTTCACACGCCGCATATCGATGCGCTGGCCTCACGCGGGGTGCGGTTCTCGAATGCCTATGTCCAGTCGCCGATCTGCGGCCCAAGCCGCATGTCAAGCTACACCGGCCGCTATTGCCGTTCGCACGGGGCAACCTGGAACGGCTTTCCGCTGCGGGTGGGGGAACCGACGCTGGGCGATCACCTGCGCCGCGCCGGTGTGCGGCCGGTGATCGTCGGCAAGACCCATATGACGCCGGATGCCGAAGGCATGGCCTGGCTTGGAATCGACCCCGGGTCGACCATCGGCATCCATATCTCGGAATGCGGGTTCGAACCCTGGGAGCGGGACGACGGCCTGCATCCCTATGGTGGCAAGTATCCCGAGCCGGCCTATGACGAATATCTGCGCCAGCATGGGCTGGACAGTGCCAACCCCTGGGAAGATTTTGCCAATTCAGCCAAGGGCGAAGATGGCGAGCTGTTGTCGGGCTGGCTTCTGAAATATTCGAATCTGCCCGCCAACATCCCCGAGCCGCTTTCTGAAACGCCCTACATGACGACCCGGGCGATGGAATTCATGGAAAGCGCGGGTGACAGGCCCTGGCTCTGCCATCTTTCGTTCATCAAGCCGCATTGGCCCTATATCGTGCCCGCGCCCTATAATGCGATGTATGGCCCGGGGGACATCCTTCCGCCCGTTCGGTCGGATGCCGAACGGCAGGAGGGCCATCCGGTCTTTCGCGCCTTTCAGCAAAGCCGGATCTGCCGGACCTTTGCGCGCGACGAGGTGCGCGAGCGGGTGATCCCGGCCTACATGGGATTGATCAAGCAGATCGACGACCAGATGGGGCGCCTGTTCGGCTGGATGCAGGCGCGCGGGCTGATGGACGATACGATGATCGTCTTTACCTCGGACCATGGCGATTATCTCGGCGATCACTGGATGGGCGAGAAGGACCTGTTCCACGACCCCTCGGTCAAGGTGCCGCTGATCATCTTCGACCCCTCGGCCGAGGCCGATGCAACCCGTGGCATGGTCCGTGACGAGCTGGTCGAGGCGATCGACCTCGCGCCGACGTTCCTGCGGCTCTTCGGTGCGCCGGCTTTGCCGCATATCCTCGAGGGGCGCGATCTGACGCCGCTTCTGCATTCGGCAGAGCGGCCCGCGCGCTGGCGGCGGTATGCGGTCTCGGAATATGACTATGGAACACGCGAGGCACGCCCGGCGCTGGGAGTCCTGGAGGAGGATGCGCGGCTGGTCATGGTGCGGGATGAACGGTGGAAATACATCCAGGCCGAAGGCTTTCGGCCCATGCTGTTCGATCTCTTGACCGACCCCGACGAGCTGAACGATCTGGGGGCCGATCCGGCTTTGGCCGAAGTCAGGGACCGGTTGGAGATGGCGATATCGGCCTGGGCGCGGCAGCATCACAACCGGATCACGGTGACACCACAACGCATCGAACGGATGACCGGCCGCGAGGGGCCGGGCATGCTGATCGGATTCTGGGACGAGGCAGAGTTTGAAGCCGTTTTTGACAAGCCGTTTTCCGAACGTCCCTGAAACGGAACCGGCCCCGCCCGGGAAAGGGCGGGGCCGCAAGGTCATTCCGCGGCAGTCAGTTCCCTGACCCGGGCCGTATAGAAATTCAGGGCACCTTCGGCATCGAATCCCTTGGCGGTGGCCTTTGCCTTCCAGGCCTCGGCATAGCCTGCCGCCGCGGCGCCAAGTTCGGCTTCGAACGCAGCATCGCCGATGTGGATGGTCTTGGTCGCATTCAGCTTCTCGACCGCCACGCGGTCGTCGGTCTGCCACGCGGCCCCGGCATTGCGCGACAGAACCTCGTTTGAAACCGCACTGATCGCGGCCCGGTCCTCATCGCTGAGTTCCGCCCATTTCTCATCCGAGAGGAGCAGCGAGAACGACGGTGCAAAGAGCTTGCGCTCGGTTCGGGTGACGGAAGTGACATAGTCCGGCAGGCTGAACTCAAAAAGCGCCGCCGCGGGGATACCGACGAAGCCGTCGACAACGCGGCGCTGCACCATTTCGGCCATCTGTGCGGCAGGGCCAGACACGATGGGCGAGCCGAGTTGCTTCAGGATTGTCGCCGGCGGCCCCGGCAGCGCCCACATCTTGCGCGCGGCAAGATCGCCGACGCTGGCGATGGGCGGATCGGTCATTGCGTAGAAATCTGCACCGGGCGACACCCAGAGGCCGAGAAGCTCCACGCCGGGCAGTTCATCGACGCCGGAGAAATACTTCTGATAGGTGTCCCAGAGCGCAACGGAGGCCGCAGCGGCATCGTCCAGCGAGGTAAAGGGCAGATGGGCCACCGCCGGGCCAACCAGTTCGTCTTCGATGAAACCATTGTACTGGACCGCCACGTCGAACACGGCGCCGCGGATCGAGGTCAGCTGGTCGGGCGGCGGCGCCATGCTTTTTGCCATGATCCTGACCTTGACCCGGCCCTCGGTGGCATCGGCCACGGCGTCGGCCCAGGGTTTCAGAATGTCCTTGCACACCACATGCTGCGGCGGCGGATAGCAGTTGGCCACCCAGGTCGTCTCGGCGCTTGCGGCGGCGGGACCACAGGCAATCACCAGGGCCGCCGCCCCGAACTGCAGGTTCGATTTCATGTGATATCCTCCCAATTTCGTGAAGCTGGGGCTACTTGCTGCCCCGGTGGTACGGAACGACGGAAATCGTCTTCCCGATCAGAACGCTCATCAGGTCTTCGGCGATGATCACCGGCCGGTCGTACTGCGCGCCGAGTTCTTCCATGACGGAATCTATGGAAACCGGATTCGGCGGCAGGAACACGAGATGTGTCAGCATGGCGAGCCTTGGCTGCACCTGTGCGAAAACCCGGCCGACATCGGTCGGGTCCGCATGATGGTCGATCGCCACGCGCACGGCAGGATGGTCGCGCAAGGTCTCGGGGCGGGCGGCGGCGATTTCATGCACCATGACATCGGCGCCGGCGGATTGACGGATCAGGTTTTCGTTATAGCGCGTATCCTGCGAATGGACGAACACCTTGCCGGCATATTCCACCCGGAAGGCAAAGGCCGGGCGGATGAACTCGCCATGATCAACCTCGATGGCGATGATCCTGAGCCCGTCCTGATCGTAGACCACCCCTTCGGTGTAGACATGCGGGATCATTCGCATCCGCTCGGGATCGATCTCGTTGTCGGCGACGCGGATGTCCCGGTCGGGTGTCGCCGCGCGCCACGCGCCCTCGGCGATATGATCCAGACCGACCGGGCCATGCACATGCAGCGGCCCCTGCCGGTTGGCAAAGCGTTGCGGGATCGCTCCGGTCATCAGCAGATCGAAGATTCCGGCGTAATGGTCCGAATGGTAGTGCGAGAGGAAGACGCGGTCGACCGCGCCCGCGCCGAACCCCATCTGCGCCAGGCGCACCACGGTACCCCGCCCGCAATCCAGCAGCACCCGCTGGCTGCCGGCCTCGATCAGCGTCGATGTGCCGAAGGCGTCGACGTTCGGCACCGGCGTGCCGGTCCCGAGAAATGTGATCTTCAGCATGTCCTGCATCGCATGCCCCCCTGCATCAGCGTTTCGCCGTCAGACCGCGCCGTAGCGCGGCCATGTCCACATCGCCCGCCAGAAACACCGCCCCCTCGGCTTCGGCCCTGGCCAGCAGGGCGGGGTCGAGCGTCAGTATCCCCGGCGGTTTGCCCGCAGCCCGGATACGCCCGATGGCGGCCACCACCGCGTCCTGAACCCTGGGATGGCTGGGCTGGCCCGGAAGCCCCATGCTGGCGGCCAGATCGGCCGGCCCGACAAAGATTCCGTCGATGCCTTCGACCGCCGCGATGTCCTCGATCCGTTTTACAGCTTCGAGCGTTTCGACCTGGACGATCAGGGCGATCTCGTCGCGTGCATTGGCGTGGTATCCCGCGACGGTGCCGAACCGCGTGGCGCGCGTGATGCCGGAAACACCGCGAATGCCCTTCGGCGGATATTCGACGGCGGCGACCGCCGCGCGGGCCTCGTCGGCCGACTGGATCATCGGCACCAGGATCGACTGCGCGCCGAGATCGAGCAGCTTCTTGATCTCGACCGGGTTGAGCGATCCGGGCCGCACCACCGGGGCGGTGCTGTAGGGCGCCACGGCTTGCAACAGCGGGGCGACGGATAGCGCATCCATCGGCGAATGTTCGGTGTCGAACAACAGCCAGTCGAACCCGCATCCAGCCGCCATTTCCGCCACCATCGGATCTGGAATGGTGCACCAGAGCCCGCGAACCGTCCGAAATTCGCGAAGCGCGGCCTTGAAGGTATTGGTCGGGAGGCCGGTCATGAAAAGGCCACCGCAACGGCGCCAAGCGGGCCGTAGTCAGCATGAAACACGTCGCCAGCCGCCACGTCGACGGGCCGGGTGAAAGATCCGCCAAGCACGATGTCACCCTTCTTCAGGCCGCCGCCAAGCGGGGCCAGCTTGTTGACGAGCCAGGCGATTCCTGCCGCGGGATGGCCCATGATTGCGGCAGACACGCCCGATTCCTCGATCACGCCGTTGCGTGACAGGGTGGCGGCGATCCAGCGAACGTCGATGTCGAAGGGCCGGAAAATCCTCCCGCCCAGAACGATGGCACCGAAGGCCGCATTGTCGGCGATGGTATCGACGATCGCGCGCGGTGTTTCCGTGCGGTAGTCGATGATCTCAAGCGCCGGGGTGACGAATTCGGTTGCGCGCATCACGTCATGCATCTGGCAGCCGGACCCCGACAGATCCTCGCCCATCACGAAAGCCAGCTCGGTTTCGATCCGTGGTTTGATGAAGGTTTCGGCCGGGATCGTGGCGCCATCCCTGAACAGCGCGTCATCCAGCATCACGCCATAATCCGGCTCTGTCATCTTTGAGGCCATCTGCATTGCCCGGCTGGTCAGCCCGATCTTGTGGCCAATCACGCGGGCGCCGGCCCTGACCCGGGCCTCGACCCAACGGCGCTGCACGTCATAAGCGTCCTCAAGCACCATTTCAGGCCAGGTTTTCGACGGCTGCGCGATGACCTTCCGGTCTTCTCCGGCGCGAAAAAGGGCATCGGCGGCCTGCTGGCGATCTGTGTCGTTCATCGAGGGATCCTTTCAGGCGGCGGCTGGCACGTTGACCAGCGCGATCACGCCAAGCGCAAGGACCAGGACGGCGATGGAAAAGATGGTGACATTGGCATCGGTCTTGAACCGGCGGCCAAGGAGGTTCCACTGGAACGCGGGCACCGGGTTCACTTCGCTTTGCAGCTTGCCCTCGTACATCGGCCGCGACAGCAAGGCCGTCCAGAACCCGCCATAGGCCCCCGCAGCAATGATCGCCGCCAGCCAGATCGGCCCGGTATCATCGCCCGCCGTCCAGATCAGGAACAGCGCAAGCCCGGCCAGGAAAATATAGGACGTGACCTGCCAGACAACGTGAAATCGGGCGTGGCCGGGGAATGACGGATTGGTCGCGTGGGTTTCGTTCGAATCGAAAATCGCCGGAATGGCGCTGTAGCCCAAGGTCGCGAGCGTAAGCAGAATCTTTGCGGTCAGAAGCATGTGGTCCTCCCTTGGGGGCGCCGCCGCGCCAACTAGTACCATTATGCGGTACACTATACCGAAAATGTGAACGAACAATCGAAGCGAGTCAAGCCTCATTCCCGCCGGCGCAAACCATGTGGCAAATCAGGCCCCGGCAAGGCCGGACAGCAGATGGGAAGAACGGTCGGAAAGCGTCAGACGCCGGGCCCGAAGGTTTCGCGCAGGTCGGCCCGGAACTCGAGCAGCGCAGTCTTGGCGAGATCGGCCTTCTGGCGGTAGCGATGTGTCGGCATGGCGACCGAAACGGCGAGATCGCTGCCGGCAAAATCAGGAAGCGCGATTGCAACCGCGCAGGCGCCTTCGGCGTATTCCTCTTCGTCGATGAAAAAGCCGGTGGCACGGAAGGCGTCGACCTGGGCCAGGATCTGCGCCGGATTGACCAGGGTGCGGGCCGTGAACCGTTGCGGCGAGGCGCCGATCACCGCCCCTGCCGTCTCACGCGACATCATCGACAGATGGGCCTTGCCGTTCGCGGTGCAATGGATCGGATGTTCCTTGCCCACATAGGAAATCACGCGAATTGCCTCGTGCGAGGCGATCTGTTCGATCACGATGGCGCGACCATCGCGGATGGCGGTCAGATCGAGGTTGTCGCCGACCCGTCCATAGAGTTTTTCGAGCAGGGGCATCAGCAGGGCGCGCGCGTCGATGTCGACCTTGGCGCCCAGTCGTGCCAGCTCCATGCCAAGATAGACGCCCTGCTGGCCAAAGGTCTTGGTCACGAAGCCAACCGCGTTCAACGCATTGACCAGACGTTGCACGGTTGAGCGCGGCAGGCCGGTGGCCTTGGCGATCTGGCCAAGGCTGACACCGGGCTGGTTCGCCAGCACCTGCAGCACTTGCACCGCGCGCGCAATGGATTGCCCGTCACTGGGGCGGCGTTGTTCGGTCATGCCTGGTTCCTTGCCGGGGACG
>JBDHSO010000121.1:0-12176 GCA_039808125.1 Rhodobacter sp.
GGGCAGCACCGGGCCATGGGCGGCGAGGTCCCCGGGTTGGCGGCCGGCACATCCCCGACCCGGCGGCCGGTGTCGCCGTATTGCCGGGCGCAGATCGGGCCGGGGACCTCGCCGTCGCGGCTGCGGTATTTCATGCGCGCCTCGCCAGCGCGCGGTTATGGGCGATGAAGCAAAGGCGCCGCGGCCCGGGCCGTGCCACACCGCCGATCACCAGCGTCGGAGCCGAGGCCAGCGGCCGACCCGTCATGCTCAAATGTTGCGATCCGCACGGCTTTCGCCTTGTCGTGTTCCGCCCGGAACCCCACAGGCGCGTTTACACACCATTTTTGCGTGCGGGCCTCGGCGTCCATGCAGCGGGTCGGCCGACATGCCGAAAATCACGATCTCCGCGGCAGTCGACAGGTCGTTCGCCTGCCATCAGATCCGGAAGGCTTCTCCCTGCGCCCGCGGCGCCCCGCGATCACCTCATTCCGCAACGTTTCGGACTGGATATCACTGGAAACATGCTCAACTGGGAGCGCCCGCGTGCAGGCGAGCGGCGGATTCGCTAAAATCGTTGAATATAAATAATTTTTTGACGGCTATCGGCAGCGCATCGCAATCGGATCAAGACCTGTTTGGCGAAGAATCACGTCGTTGGAAGCAGCTTTCCGGCGAAACGCGACAGCAGGTCGGGCATGCCCTCGACCTCGATTTCGACCGGAACCCGCGACCCATGCACAACAGACGGCCACTCAAAACTGCCTGACTTCCTCCCGAAGCCACGTTTTGCCAATCAAAGCCCCTGCCCGCGAGGATCATTGCTCGACAACAACGAAACAATCAGTTTCCATTTCCTCAACAGAAAACGGCTGGCCCACCGGGACCTCCGCCCGGCCAGCATCATCGTCAACGGCGACCTCATCCTGATCGACAGCGCACACCGCCAGATCGACGACGGCCAAGACCGACGACGGCCCAGACCGACGACGGCGTCGTCAATGTCTCGCGGACCGGCGAAGGCGTGGGGGTGAAGTATGTCCGATACACCTTACCGGCCACCATCGCCTTCGTCAGCGTCGACAATCTCTGCCGTCCCGGCAGAACCTTCACGACAAATTCGGCGGCGGCGATGTCCCGCACGCGCCATCATCCGCCGCGTCGTCTCAACACACGGGAATGGTGGTTATCTCCCGAAATGGAAAAGAACGAAAAATCGGAAGGAACACCAGCCGGGCGGGTCTGCGCAATAGCCTTACCCCGAGGCCACCCCCCGGCCCTGACCCTGGCCCCAGCCCCCGATCCTATCAGACCGAAAGCTACCGGATACAAGCCATTCCCGTCCCCAAGGCAGGGGGGGGCGAAGCCTCCCTTTTTGCCCGCAGCAACCACCGGCGAGCTGCCTTCAGGCCGGCTCCACCAGCCCCCGGCCCTTCAGCAGCGCCTCCACCCCCGGCATCCGGCCACGGAACCGGGTGTAGAGCGCCTCGGCCTCCTCGGAGCCACCGGCCGACAGGATGAACCGCTCCAGCCGCGCCGCCGTTGCGGGGTCGAAGGGATCGCCCGCCTCCTCGAAGGCCGCGAAGGCATCGGCATCCATCACCTCGGACCACATGTAGCTGTAATAGCCCGAGGAATAGCCGTCGCCCGAAAACACATGCGCGAAATGCGGCGTCGCATGGCGCATGCGGATCGCCCGCGGCATGCCGAGACCGGCCAGCACCTCGGCCTCCTTCTGCATCGGATCGGCGGCAGCCGGGCCATTGTGGAACTCCAGATCCACCAGCGCAGAGGCGATGAACTCCACCGTGGCGAAGCCCTGGTCATAGGTCGCGGCCCCGAGCAGGCGCTGCAGGAGGTCGGCCGGCATCGCCTCCCCGGTCTGCCAGTGCCGGGCATGGGCTTCCAGCACCTCCGGCACCTCCAGCCAGTGTTCGTAAAGCTGGCTCGGCAGTTCGACGAAATCGCGCGCGACGCTCGTGCCCGAGATGAAGCCATAGGTCACATCCGACAGCATCTGGTGCAGGGCATGGCCGAATTCGTGAAACAGGGTCCGCGCGTCGTCGTAGCTCAGCAGGCAGGGCTCGCCGCTGGCGAAATTGCAGACATTGACCACGATCGGCCGCTGCGCGCCGCCAAGCTTGCGCTGCGTGCGCATCGCCGAACACCAGGCGCCGGACCGCTTCGACCCGCGCGCGAAGTAATCGCCCAGGAACACTGCCACATGCGCGCCGTTTCGCGTGACCTCCCAGCCGCGCACATCGGGGTGGTAGAACGGCCCCTCGATCTCGCGGAACTCCAGCCCGAAAAGGCGGTGGGCCACGTCGAACATCGCACCGAGCATCGCCTCGAGCGACAGATAGGGCTTCAGCGCCGCCTCGTCGAGATCATGCTCCGCCCGCCGCCGCTTCTCGCTGTAATAGCGCCAGTCCCAGGGCTCCAGCGGGCCGGGAATGCCATCGTCCCGCATCATGGTCTGCAACACGGCCTCGTCGGCCAGTGCCCGGGCACGGGCCGGCGCCCAGACCCGCATCAGCAGATCGCGCACCGCGCCCGGGGTCTTCGCCATCTCGGGTTCCAGCTTGAAGGTTGCGAAATCGGCATAGCCGAGCAGCGCCGCGCGTTCCGCACGCAGCGCGAGGATCTCGGCCGCGATGGCACGGTTGTCCGTCTCGCCGCCATTGGCGCCGCGGGAAACCCAGGCCTCATAGGCGCGCCGGCGCAGGCCGCGGCGCGGCGAGAACTGCAGGAAGGGCACGATCAGGCTGCGGCTCAGCGTCACCACCGGACCCTTCGCGCCCTTTTCGCGGCCGGCCGCGCGGGCGGCATCGACCACGAAATCCGGCAGGCCCTGCAGATCAGCCTCGTCGAGTTCCATGAACCAGTTGCGTTCGTCGGACAGGAGGTTCTGGCTGAACCGGGTGCCCAGAACGGCCAGCCGCGCCTTCACCGCCGTCAGCCGCCCGGCCTCGGCCCCTTCCAGCCGGGCGCCGGCGCGAACGAACATCCGGCGGTACAGATCCAGCACCCGCGCCTGTTCCGGCGTCAGCCCCAGCGCCTCGCGCTCCTGCCAGAGCGCCTCGATCTTCCGAAACAGCGCCCTGTTGTTCGTCACCTCGCTGGAGAAGGCGCTCATCTTCGGGGCGAGGTCGCGCTGCAACGCCTCGCGCTCGGAGTTTGAATCGGCGCCGGCAAGGTTGTAGAACACCCCGCCGACCTGATCGAGTTCGGCCTCCGCCAGTTCCAGCGCCTCGATCACCTCGGCAAAGCCGGTGCCGGGGCCATCGGCGATCACCGCGATCCGCTCGCGGGCCAGCGCAAGTGCGGCCTCGAAGGCGGGTGCGAAATCGGCATCGCGGATCCGGTCGAAGGGCGGCAGGCCAAAGGGCGTCTCCCAGCGTTCAAGCAGCACGTTCATCGCGAAATCTCCACCTGCGTCCTGTTGCCGAAGATAGGCCCGGGGGGGCGGGCCGCAAGACCCCGGCGCACCGGGCCGGTTGCACGCTCTGACCCCGCAGTGGCCCGGTCCCTGTCCGTCACTGCCCCGTGCGCCCCCGCATGCGCATCCGCGCCTCGAACCGCCGCAGCAGCAAGGACAGGCCGATGGTCATGACAAGATAGAGGAAGGCCGCGACATTATAGGTCTCGAAATAGCGGAAATTTCCGGCCGCCGTGACCTTGGCCAGCTGCGCGATATCGGTGATGCCAAGAACGGCCACCAGCGAACTGTCCTTCACCATGGCGACGAAATCGTTACCATAGGGCGGCAGGATCAGACCGAAGGCCTGGGGAAACCGGACCAGCCGGAACCGTTGCCAGCCGCTCAGCCCCAGCGCCATCGAGGCCTCGATCTGGCCCTTGTCCACCGCCTGCAGGCCGGCACGGAAGATTTCGGCCAGAAAGGCCGAATAGGCCAGCATCAGCGCGATCACCGCCCGCCACAAAAGCGGCACGTCGCGGGTGCGGATCGGCTCCATCCCCAGGCCCTGCTGCAACCAGCCGATGCCCGTGACCACCGCCGGCGTCAGCGCGAAGGCCACATAAAGCAGCAGGACCAGGATCGGCACGCCGCGCAGCACCTCGATGTAAAGCCGCGCCGCCTGCCGCAGGACCACGAAGCGCGACAGTCCCATCACCGCCAGCCCCAGCCCCAGCGCCGAGGCGCCGGCATAGGCGACCACCGCGACGGTCACGGTCACGCCGATTCCCTTCGACAGCGCCCGCAGCGCCTTGCGGTAATTGTCATCCGCGAGGATCTCGTAAAACAGCCCGAGGCCGACGACCGCGAGGATCACCAGCCACCAGGGAAAATCCTTGTCGGGGGTCGAAGGCGTCATCGTCAGCGCCCCGGGGCCGCCCCCGGGGCCGCATCCGTCATGCGTCCGCCCCTCACTCGCCCATCTTGTAGTCGAGGAACCACTTCTTGTTCAGCGCATCCAGCGTGCCGTCGGCCCGCATGCTGGCGATGGCGGCATTGACCGGCGCCACCAGATCCGAACCCTTAGGGAAGATGAAGCCGAAATCTTCCGAGGCCAGCGGCGCGCCGATGATCTTCAGCGCGCCATCCGAGGCCGAGACATAGCCGTTGGCGGCGGTCGAATCCGACAGGGTAAGATCGACATCGCCGGTCTTCAGCGCCTCGAGTCCGGCGCCGAAGGTCTCGAACTTGATGATGCGGGGGTTTTCCTCGTTGCCATCCAGAATTTCGTAGACCGCGGCGTAGAAGGGCGAGGTGCCGGGCTGGGCCGAGACCAGCAGGTCGGGATTGGCGGCGAAGGTCGCGGCATCGGTGAAGCGATCTTCATCGCCGCGCACGATCATCAGCATTTCCGACCGCAGGTAGGGGTCGGAAAAATCGACCGCGCCCTTGCGCTCCTCGGTGATGGTGATGCCGGTCATGCCGATGTCATACTGGCCTTCGGCCACCGCGGGAATCATCGCATCCCAGGAGGTGTTCTCGTATTTCACGATGAAATTCAGTCGCTTGGCGATTTCGGCCATGGCATCGTATTCCCAGCCCACCGCCGTGCCGGCCGCATCGAGGAATTGCAGCGGCGGATAGGCGTTCTCCGTCACCACCGTCACCTCGCGCCCGGCCAGATCCGGCAGATCCTGGGCGGCGGCGACAATCGGCAGAAGGGTCAGCGCGGCAGCGCCGAAGAGGGTGGTCAGCTTCATCGGTCGGGCTCCCCATGGGTTTTGCCGCACTATGGCGACGGCGCGGGCGGCTTGCAAGCGAGGCGGGAGCCGCCCTTCCCCGCCATCTGCCATCCGCCATGGGGGGGGGCGGGAAAGGGGTCGCGGCCGGGCGACCGGGGGGCTGTGCGCCCGCGCACCGATGACCGGCGCCGGCACGGACTTGCCCGGCCAGGCCGGGCGCGCCATCTCTGTCAGCAGACCCGGAGATGGAGACCGCGCAATGGCCCGGATGCCCACCTATTTCATCAGCCACGGCGGCGGCCCATGGCCCTGGATGCCGGACTGGCGGGCGATGTTCGCCAATCTGGAGGCATCCTTCGTCCAGATGGTGCAGGATCTGCCCGAACGGCCGAAGGCGATCCTGATGATCTCCGGCCATTGGGAGGACGATGCCTTCGCGGTCATGACCTCGGCCAACCCGCCGATGGTCTATGATTATCACGGCTTTCCGCCGCATACGTTCCAGATCGAATACCCCGCCCCGGGCGCGCCCGAACTGGCGCGGCGCGCGGCCGGACTGATCGCGGCCGCCGGCCTGCCGGTACGGCTGGACGAAAATCAGGGCTTCGACCACGGCTGTTTCGTGCCGGCCTATGTGATGTATCCCGATGCCTCGGTACCGGTGTTCCAGGTCTCGCTCCGCCGCGGCTATGATCCGGCCGAACATCTCGCGCTTGGCCGCGCGCTGGCACCCCTGCGCGACGAGGGGGTGCTGATTGTCGGATCGGGCCTGTCCTATCACAACCTGCGGCTGTTCGGGCCGGGGGCAAAGGTGCCCTCCGCCGCCTTCGACGGCTGGCTGGCCGAGACCATGGCCGCCCCGCCGGCCGAACGCAGCGAGCGGCTGATTCGCTGGGAAGAGGCGCCCCATGCGCGGGTTTGCCATGCGCAGGAGGACCATTTCGTCCCGCTGTTCGCCGCACTTGGCGCCGCCGAGGGCGAGCCTGCGACCCGGGTCTATCACGAGGATGGGCTGTTCGGCGGCGTCACCGCCTCCAGCTACCGGATCGGCTGACGGCCGGGATGCCGCTGCGGCCCGCGCCCGCCCCCGGCCCGCAAAATCGCCGTGGCACTGCCCGCGTCACCGCCGCGGCACCCGAGGACTTGCCCGGATGTCCACCGGGCCGGCCCGGCGTCAGGGCAGATCGCCGCAGGCGGCGCAGCCGGGGCGGCGCCTGACCGCGATCACCCGCGTCTCGGCATCGAGCGCGTCGTGCAGCATCAGGCGGCCGCGCAGCGGCTCGCCCGCGCCGGTGATCAGCTTCACCGCCTCCATGGCCATCATCGCGCCGAGGATCCCGGGCAGGGGCGCGGCCACCCCCGCCTCGGCGCAGGAGGGCACCAGCCCAGGCGCGGGCGGCGTCGGGAAGATGCATTCGTAGCACGGCCCGCCCCGCGCCGGATCCCAGACCGCAAGCTGCCCCTCCCACCGGCCCAGGGCGGCTGCGACCAGCGGCTTGCCTGCCCGGGCGCAGAGGCGGTTCACCAGATAGCGGGTCTCGAAATTGTCGGTGCCGTCAAGGACCAGATCGTAGTCGGCGATCAGCGCCTCGGCCCCGGCCGCCTCCAGCCGGCGATGATGGGGGTGGATCGCCACATACGGGTTGAGCGCGGCCAGCGCCGTCACCGCCGACAGGACCTTGGGCTGGCCCAGGCGATCGGTCGCATGGATCACCTGGCGCTGCAGGTTCGACAGTTCGACCACGTCGTCGTCGATCACGCCGATCGTGCCAACCCCGCTGGCCGCGAGATAGAGGAGGACCGGCGCGCCAAGGCCACCGGCGCCGACGACCAGCACGCGCGCGGCCTTCAGCCGCTGCTGCCCCGACCCGCCGATCTCATGCAGGAAAAGGTGCCGGGCATAGCGCTCGATCTCCTGCGGCTGCAACGGGCCATCGGGGCGGCCGGGCGCCCCGGGGGCCGTTTCGGCGGCGGCAGCGGCGGCGAGGGGGCGGGCGCGTGCCCGCAGCGCGGCCAGGCCGGCACGATAGGCCAGCACCACCAGCGCCGCCGGGCCAAGCAGCACCCAGAGCCGGAAATCCCCGCCCAGCACCGCGGCCGGCCCCGGCGCGCCGATCCCGGGCGCCGAGATCAGCACCAGCGCCGCCCACCACAACGCCAGAAGCGCCGCGGTCCGGGCGGCCGGCCAGTGCCACAGGCGCCCGGCCGCCCAGAGGGCAAGAAAGCCCAGCGCCCCGATCATCGCGACCCGGTCGAGCCGAAGCCGCCCTCGCCGCGCGATGTGGCGTCCAGCACCTCGACGACCCGGTAGTCGGCGCGGATCACCGGCGCGATCACCGCCTGCGCCACCCGGTCGCCGTGCCGGATGGTGAAGGGCGCGGTCCCGAGGTTGACCAGCGCCACGCCCAGCGGGCCGCGATAATCGCTGTCGATGGTGCCCGGCGTGTTCGGCAGGGTGATGCCATGTTTCGTGGCCAGGCCCGAGCGGGGACGGATCTGCATCTCGTAGCCGTCGGGAATGGCCACCCGCAGACCCGTCGGGCAGATCGCGCGCTGCATCGGGGCAAGGACGAGGCCGGCCTCGCGCATCTCGGGCGGGAAATTGGCGCAGAGATCGGCGCCCGCCGCCCCCGCCGTCTGATAGGCGGGCAGCGGCAGCGCCGGATCGGCCCAAGCCTCCCTGAGAACCTGAATCACGACCATCACCCCCTCCGGCGCAAGAATTTTCGAAAATTCTTGCAAAATTCTTCAAAGAATTTTGCGCTCATCCCAGCGCCCCGGCGATCTTTGCGGCCAGCCGGCGCGCCACCTCGTCCTTGGCCAGCCGCGGCCAGACCTCGGCCCCGGCCTCGCTGATGATCGTCACCGCATTCTCGACCCCGCCCATGATGCCGGTGGCGGGCGAGACATCGTTCGCGACGATCCAGTCACAGCCCTTGCGCAGGCGCTTGGCGCTGGCATGCTCCACCACCTTCTCGGTCTCGGCGGCGAAGCCGACCACCAGCCGGGGACGCTGCGGACCCTTGGACACCGTGGCCAGGATGTCGGGGTTCTCGGCGAATTCCAGCGCCGGCATGCGGCCCGATCCGTCCTTCTTCATCTTCTGCCCGCCCCGATTGGCCACCCGCCAGTCGGCCACGGCCGCCGCCATCACCGCCGCATCGGCCGGCAGCGCCGCCTGGACCGCCGCCAGCATCTCCTGCGCGGTCTCCACGGCGACGACCTCGACCCCGGCCGGCGGCGGCATCGTGGCCGGGCCGGTAACGAAGGTCACGCGGGCGCCCAGGTCGCGCAGCGCCGCGGCAATGGCCGTGCCCTGCGCGCCGGAGGAGCGGTTGGCGATATAGCGCACCGGGTCGATCGGCTCATGCGTCGGCCCCGAAGTCACCAGCACATGCCGGCCGGCCAGCGGCCCGGCGGCAAAGGCCGCCTCGACCGATGCGACGATCTCCAGCGGCTCGGCCATGCGGCCCTCGCCGGCCTCGCCGCGCTCGGCCATCTCGCCGCGGTTCGGGCCGACGAAAGTCACGCCATCGGCCCGCAGTTGCGCATGATTGCGCCGGGTCGCCGGATGCGCCCACATCCGCGGGTTCATCGCCGGCGCCATCAGCACCGGCTTGTCGGTGGCCAGAAGCACGGCCGAGGCCAGATCGCCGGCCAGCCCCGCGGCGAGCTTTGCCATCAGATCGGCGGTCGCGGGCGCCACCAGCAGCAGATCGGCCTCCCGCGACAGGCGGATATGACCGACGTCCTGTTCGGCCTGCCGGTCGAACAGATCGGTAAAGACATGATCGGC
Source organism: Rhodobacter sp. (assembly GCA_039808125.1). GTDB lineage: Bacteria > Pseudomonadota > Alphaproteobacteria > Rhodobacterales > Rhodobacteraceae > Pseudogemmobacter. Next base: position 8,936 of record JBDHSO010000121.1, read on the forward strand.
GGTCAGCGCCCCCACGGCCAGCGGCGTGACGAATTCCTGCGCCGCCGCCGTCATCACCGCGCGGACCCCCGCGCCGCGTTCGCGCAGGCGGCGGATCAGATCCAGCGCCTTGTAGGCGGCGATGCCGCCGCCGATGATCAGAAGTATCTGTTTCCCGGCCAGCATTGCGCACCTCTTTGCTCCGGGGGCGGAGGTTAGGGCGCGCGGGCGGCAAACTCAACCGGCGCCGCACCTCTCGCGGCCATGCGCGCCTTCCCGAAGGGTGGCGGCAGGTCAGCCGCCGGAAAAGGCCGCGCAGGGATCCTCGCGCGGGGCGGGCGGGGTCATGAGCCAGAGGTCGAAGGGAAGATCCTCTGCCGCCTGCGCCGCGGGATCGGCGCTTTCGGCCTGGCCCACCGCAAGCACCGTCACCCCGGGGGCGGCGGCGGCCAGCACGAAGGGCAGGCCACGGTCGCGCCGGACATGACCCGCGCCCGCGATCACCGCGACCGGGCCGCCGGTCTCGTCCAGCGCCCGCAGCGCCGCGCGGGCCAGCGCCGCATCGCGCAGCCGCTGCGCCTCGACCATGCCCGACAGCGCCTCGCGCGGCATCGCGCCGCAATGTGCCGCGAACTGCTCGTCCAGCGCATCCTGCAGCAATGCCTCGGGAAGCGGCTCGGTCAATCCGAAGCGGGCGGCCCCGGCGCCGAAGACGGCCGCCGCACCTTCGCCGATGGCGCGGCGCACCTCGGGCCGCGGCAGTTCGGCGCCGTAGATCCGCGCTCCGGGGGCCGCCGCGAAGATCGGCGCATAAAGCGCGAAATCCGGCCAGCCCCGGCCATCCCAGCCCAGCGCCGCAGCAAGCGCGGCCGCATCGCGACCGCCGGCGGGATCGGGTGCCACCGTTTCGGGCAGCATCTCGAAGACCAGCGCCCGGGGATGAAGGGCGGCCACCGCCCGCGCCTGGTTCAGATGATGGCGGGGATTGTCATGGATTTCACCCAGAAGCGTGATCTGTGCAGGCGGAAGACGGTCGAGCGCACCGCCGTCGATCTCGCCGCCCGGCGCGGGCGAGACCGCGAGGGAGAGCGCGAAGGAAAGGGCAAGGCGTGTCACGGGGGTTTTCATGCGCGACAGATGCCCCGGGGCGCGCCGCGCCGCAAGCCCCCGCTGGCAGCCGCCCGCGTCTTGCGCTAACCCGGAGCGCATGACCGCCCTGCCCCCCCTGACCCTTGTGACCGGCGGCGCCCGTTCGGGCAAGTCGCGGCTGGCCGAATCGCTGGCCCACGCCACCGGCCTGCCCCGCCGCTATGTCGCGACCGCCCAGGCGCTCGACCCCGAGATGGCGGCGCGCATCGCCCATCACCGCGCGGACCGCGGCGCGGACTGGCAGACGGTGGAGGCGCCCCTCGACCTCGGCCCCGCGCTGGCAACGGGCGCCGGCCTCGTGACGCTGGTCGATTGCGCGACGCTGTGGCTGACGAACCACCTGCTGGCGGGCCACGACCTCGACGCCGAGACCGACCGGCTGGCGGGCAACCTGCGCGCCTCGTCCGGCCCGGTGATCGTGGTCACGAACGAGGTGGGCTGGGGCATCGTTCCCGACAATGCGTTGTCGCGGCAGTTCCGCGATGCCCAGGGGCGGCTGAACCAGCGGCTTGCGGCCGAGGCGGGACTGGTCGTGGCCGTGCTGTCCGGCCTGCCGCTGGTCCTGAAGGGACGGATGCCGTGACGCGGCTCTGGCTGGTCCGCCATGGCCCGACGCATGCCAAGGCGATGGTCGGCTGGACCGACCTGCCGGCCGACCTGTCGGATACCGCCGCGCTGGCCCGCCTGTCGGCCCATCTGCCGGCGGCGGCGCCGGTGATCTCCTCCGACCTGTCGCGCGCCGCGGCCACCGCCGACGCCCTGCCCGGCCGCCGGCGCCTGCCGCATGACCGCGACCTGCGCGAGATGCACTTCGGCCGCTGGGAAATGCGCCGGCATGCCGATATCGAGGCCGAGACCCCCGATCTGATCCGCGCCTTCTGGGACCGGCCGGGCGAGGTGCGGCCCCCGGGGGGCGAAAGCTGGGACGAGCTTTGCACCCGCGTCCTTGCCGCGCTGCGCCGGTTGCAGGGCCTTGCCCCCGACGTGATCGTGGTCGCGCATTTCGGTCCCATCCTTGCCGCGTTGCAGGCGGCGGAAGACCTGCCGGCCGATGCGGTCTTCGCCCATCGGATCGACCCGCTGTCGGTCACTTGCCTGGTGCTGGCGCCGGTGCCGCAGGTGCTGGCGGTCAATCACCATCCGTGATGGCCGGCACCACGATTCGGCATTTCCCGGGGCGGGCCGGCACCCCTAGTCTGGGCGCGACAGACGGAGTTTTCCGATGACCCCCTATGACCTCGTGATCGGCGACCGCGCCTATTCCAGCTGGTCGCTGCGCGGCTGGCTGCTGTTCGACGCCTTCGGCCTGCCGGTCCGCAGCCATCTGGCGCGGCTTTACAGCGACGAATTGCCCGATCTGCTGGCCCGGGGCTATTTCCCCGCCCGCACCGCCCCGACGATGCGCACGCCCGAAGGGACCGTGGTGCCTGAGACCATCGCCATCGCCGAGGAACTGGCCACGCGCCATCCAGAAGCCGGGATCTGGCCGGCGGATCCGCGGGCGCGGGCCACGGCGCGGGTGCTGGCGGCCGAGATGCACGCCGGCTTCGCCGCGCTGCGCAGCCACTGCCCGATGAACCTGCGCGTCAGCTACGAAGGCTGCGACCCGCCGCCCGAGGTGCGCGCCGACCTTGCCCGGCTGGAAACCCTGTGGGGCTGGGCGCGGGCGGCGACGGGCAGCGACGGCCCCTGGCTCTGCGGCGGCTATTGCGCCGCCGATGCCTTCTTTGCCCCGGTGGCCAGCCGCATCGCGACCTACAACCTGCCGGCGGGTCCCCTCGCCATGGCCTATGTCGCGGCCCATCTGGCGCATCCCTCGTTCCGCCGCTGGCGCGCGATGGCGCTGGTCGATGGCGCGGATCAGCCGTTCTATCGCCGCGACTATTCCCGCCGGGCCTGGCCCGGGCCGGTGCCGCTGCCGGCCGGCGCGGCGGGCGGGGCCGAGGCGGAGAACGCCGCCTGCCCCTATTCCGGCAAACCCGTCACCGATGTGCTGGAGCTTGACGGCCGCCGCTTCGGCTTCTGCAACCCCTTCTGCCGCTACAAGACCGTCGCCGCTCCCGAGGCTTGGCCCGCCTTCATGGCGCTTTACCGCGGCACGGCGGGTTGGAAG
>JBDHSO010000122.1:0-12083 GCA_039808125.1 Rhodobacter sp.
AGGGCATGGTCGGCCCGGCCGGGCCGCAGGGCGCCGCCGGTCCGCAAGGGGCCGAGGGTGTGGCCGGCCCGCAAGGCGACCGCGGGCCGCAGGGCGTGGCGGGGGCCGGCGATCTCGGGCCGGGGGCGGTCATCCTCGTCCGCGCGGCCGAGCTTTGCCCGCAGGGCTGGCTTGCCGGGGGCGAGGTCGTGCTGAACACCTCTCCCGATTACGTCACCGCCGCCGGGCAGGCGCGCAGCAATCCCGGCATCATGACCTCGGCCACGGCCGGGTTCCAGAACGTCAACTTCTATCTGTGCCTGCGGGGGGTGGAATGACTGAAGCCTACACCAGGATGATCCAGCAGATGATGGAAAGCGGGCAGGAGATGCTGCGCGCCTTCAATCCGGGGCTGGAGACGTTCAAGGTCGGCGGCTTCGACCGGATGTTCCCGACCATGCCGGCCGATGTGATGGAGATGTGGTTCGGCAAGACCTTCAACCGCGACGGGCTGGATGCCAAGACGCGGCTTCTGGTCACGCTGGCCGGGCTGACGGTGATGGGCGCGCAGGCCGAGCCGCAGCTGAAACTGACCGTGCGCCATGCGCTGGAGGCGGGGGCCACGGAACGCGAGATCGCGGAAGTGATCTGGCAGATGAGCATGTTCGGCGGCCTGCCCGCCATGCAGAAGGCGCTGGAACTGGCCCAGGCGGTCTTCGACGAAAGGAACGACGCGAAATGACTGTGGCTGTTTTCGCATTCTACGCCTTTGCGCTGATCACGCTGATTGCGGGCCTGATGGTCACGGTCAGCCGCAACCCGGTGCATTCGGTCCTCTGGCTGATCCTGGCCTTCCTGTCGGCCTCGGGGCTGATGGTGCTGATGGGGGCCGAGTTCGTGGCCATGCTGCTGATCATCGTCTATGTCGGCGCGGTCGCGGTGCTGTTCCTCTTCGTGGTCATGATGCTCGACATCGACTTCGCCGCGCTCAAGGGCGAGATGGCGCGGGCGATGCCGCTTGGCCTGCTGATCGGCGTGGTGCTGATCATGGAAATCTCGATGGGCCTTGGCGCCTGGACGACGGCGCCCCAGGCCGAGGCGCTGCGCGCCAACCCCCAGCCCGCGGATCTCGACAATGCCCGCGCCCTGGGGATGGTGCTTTATGACAAATACATCTACCTGTTCCAGGCCTCGGGGCTGGTGCTGCTGGTGGCGATGGTCGGCGCGATCGTGCTGACGCTGCGGCACCGCCGCGACATCAAGCGCCAGAACGTGCTGGCGCAGATGTGGCGCGACCCGGCAAAGACGATGGAGCTGAAGGACGTGAAGCCGGGGCAGGGACTCTGACCCCCGGCGGCTGCGCGGGCGACGCGCGGCCGGACGGAACCGCGGGCGGCAGCGCCCCGAAAGCAAGGACAACGGGCGAAGAAGGCCCCGAGGGACGTGAGATGGTAGGAATCGAACATTACATCACGGTGGCGGCCTGGCTGTTCGTCATCGGCATCTTCGGGATCTTCCTCAACCGGAAGAACGTGATCGTCATCCTGATGTCGATCGAACTGATGCTTCTGGCGGTGAACCTGAACCTCGTGGCCTTCTCGACCCATTCAGGCGACCTGACGGGGCAGATATTCACCCTCTTCGTGCTGACGGTGGCCGCGGCCGAGGCCGCGATCGGCCTTGCCATCCTGGTCGTCTTCTTCCGCAACCGCGGAACGATCGACGTCGAAGACGTGAACGTGATGAAGGGCTGACCAGACATGGCGACGATCATCCTCCTTGCCCCGCTGGTGGGCGCCATCCTCTGCGGCTTCGGCTGGCGGTTTCTGGGCGAAAAGCCCGCCATGATCCTGACGACCGCCATGGTCTTCCTGGCCGCGGCGCTGTCCTGGGTCATCTTCCTCGGCTTCGACGGCGAGACGCAGCACATCACCCTGCTGCGCTGGATCGAGAGCGGCAGCCTGGCGACCGAATGGTCGATCCGGGTCGACCGGCTGACCGCGATCATGCTGGTGGTGGTGAACACGGTCTCCGCGCTCGTGCATCTCTACAGCTTCGGCTATATGGCGCATGACGAGAACTGGGCCGAGACCGAGCCCTACCGGGCGCGCTTCTTCGCCTATCTGTCGTTCTTCACCTTTGCCATGCTGGCGCTTGTCACCTCCGACAACCTGGTGCAGATGTTCTTCGGCTGGGAAGGCGTGGGCGTCGCCTCCTACCTGCTGATCGGCTTCTACTATCGCAAGGCCAGCGCCAATTCCGCGGCGATGAAGGCCTTCATCGTCAACCGCGTCGGCGACTTCGGCTTTGCGCTGGGGATCTTCGCGCTGTTCTACCTGACCGATTCCATCCGCTTCGACGATGTCTTCGCCGCGGCGCCGGCGCTTGCCGAAACCCAGATCCGCTTTCTCTGGACCGACTGGAACGCGGCGAACCTGATCGCGGTGCTGCTGTTCATCGGCGCGATGGGGAAATCGGCGCAACTCTTCCTTCACACCTGGTTGCCGGATGCGATGGAAGGCCCGACGCCGGTTTCGGCGCTGATCCATGCCGCGACCATGGTGACGGCGGGGGTGTTCCTCGTTTGCCGCATGTCGCCGGTCTTTGAATATGCGCCCCAGGCGACGGCTTTCGTTACGGTGATCGGCGCCACCACCGCCTTCTTCGCGGCGACCGTGGGTCTGGTGCAGAACGACATCAAGCGGGTGATCGCCTATTCCACCTGTTCGCAGCTTGGCTACATGTTCGTGGCGGCTGGGGTGGGCGCCTATCCGGTGGCTATGTTCCACCTCTTCACCCATGCCTTCTTCAAGGCCATGCTGTTTCTCGGCGCGGGGTCGGTCATCACCGCCACCCATCACGAACAGGACATGCGCAATTACGGCGGCCTCAGGAAGAAGATCCCGCTGACCTTCTGGGCGATGATGATCGGCACGCTGGCGATCACCGGCGTCGGCATCCCGCTGACCCATATCGGCTTTGCCGGCTTCCTGTCGAAGGATGCGGTGATCGAGACCGCCTATGTCGGCTCGACCTACGGCTTCTGGATGCTGGTGATCGCGGCCGGGTTCACCAGCTTCTACAGCTGGCGGCTGATGTTCATGACGTTCTACGGCGAAAGCCGCGCGCAGGGTCAGGGCCATGGCCACGATGCCCATGGCGATCACGGTCACGAGCCGCATGAAAGCCCGATGACCATGCTGATCCCGCTGGGCGTGCTGGCGCTGGGGGCGACCTTTGCCGGGATGCTCTGGTACAACGTCTTCTTCGGCAACGAGGAGAAGATGCGCGACTGGTTCGCGATGGAACCCGCTGCGGCACATCATGTCGCGGATGCGGGCGAGGCCGGCGCCGGTGCGGATGAGGGTGCGGCGACGGCGACCGCCGGCACGCAGGAGGCGGCCGATACCGCCGCCGATGCGGGGGCGGACCATGCCGCGGCCGTGGCGCCGAAGGGGGCCGTGCTGATCCTTCCCTACGGGCCGGAGGAACAGGCCGCCGTCGAGGCGCGGCTGCATTACGATCCGGCCCATGCCGGCGAAGGCGCGCATGCGCCGGTGAACGTCATCGCCGCGGCCCATGCCGTGCCGGCCTGGGTGAAGGTTTCGCCCTTCATCGCCATGCTGATTGGCCTTGCCCTGTCCTGGCTGTTCTACATCCGCAATCCCGCCCTGCCGGCACGGCTGGCGGCGCAGCAGCGGCCGCTCTACCTGTTCCTGCTGAACAAGTGGTATTTCGACGAGATCTACGACTTTCTCATCGTCAGGCCGACGCGCTGGCTTGGAAATTTCCTGTGGAAGGTGGGCGATGGCAAGATCATCGACGGCACCATCAACGGGATCGCAATGGGCATCATCCCGTTCTTCACCCGCCTCGCCGGCCGGGCGCAGTCGGGCTATGTCTTCACCTATGCTTTCGCCATGGTGGCCGGGATCGTCGTTCTCGTCACCTGGGTGACGCTCAGCGGCGGCGCCAGGTAAGGGGGCGCGACGGACCATGGCACAACAGCTTCTTTCTATCGTCACCTTCCTGCCGCTGGTTGCGGCCGCCATCATGGCGCTGTTCCTGCGCGGCGAGGATGCCGCGGCCCAGCGCAGCGCGAAATGGCTTGCCATGTTCGCGACGCTGGCGACCTTCCTCGCCTCGCTGTTCCTGCTGGCAGAGTTCGATCCTTCGGACCCCGGCATGCAGTTCGTGGTGGAGCGGCCCTGGATACTCGGCTTCACCTACAAGATGGGCGTCGACGGGATTTCCATCCTGTTCGTGATGCTGACCACCTTCCTGATGCCGCTGGTCATCTGGTCGGCCTGGGAGGTGGAGCGCCGCGTCAAGGACTACATGATCGCCTTTCTGGTGCTGGAGACGCTGATGATCGGCGTGTTCTGCGCGCTCGACCTGGTGCTGTTCTACCTGTTCTTCGAGGCCGGCCTGATCCCGATGTTCCTGATCATCGGCATCTGGGGCGGCAAGGAACGCATCTATGCGGCCTTCAAGTTCTTCCTCTACACCTTCCTCGGCTCGGTGCTGATGCTGGTCGCGATGATCGCGATGTACATGGATGCCGGCACCACCGACATGGTGAAGCTGATGGCGCACGACTTCAGTTCGGCGCCGATCCCGCTTCTGGGCTTTCATATCGCGGGCGGGATGCAGACGCTGCTGTTCCTGGCCTTCTTCGCCAGCTTCGCGGTGAAGATGCCGATGTGGCCGGTGCATACCTGGCTGCCCGATGCCCACGTCCAGGCGCCGACCGCCGGCTCGGTCGTGCTGGCGGCGATCCTGCTGAAGATGGGGGGCTACGGCTTCCTGCGCTTCAGCCTGCCGATGTTCCCCGTCGCCTCGGATCTGATGTCGGGCTTCATCTTCTGGCTCTCGGCCATCGCCATCGTCTATACCTCGCTGGTTGCGATGGCGCAGTCCGACATGAAGAAGCTGATCGCCTATTCCTCGGTCGCGCATATGGGCTATGTGACCATGGGCATCTTCGCGGCCAATCAGCAGGGCATCGACGGTGCGATCTTCCAGATGCTGAGCCACGGCTTCATCTCCGGCGCGCTCTTTCTCTGCGTGGGCGTGATCTATGACCGGATGCACACCCGCGAGATCGACGCCTACGGCGGCCTCGTGAACCGGATGCCGGCCTATGCGCTCGTCTTCATGTTCTTCACCATGGCCAATGTCGGCCTGCCCGGCACCAGCGGATTCATCGGCGAATTCCTGACGCTGATGGGCATCTTCCAGGTCAATACCTGGGTGGCCATGTTCGCCACTTCGGGCGTGATCCTGTCGGCCTCCTATGCGCTGTGGCTCTATCGCCGGGTCGTCTTCGGGCCGCTGCTCAAGGAGGCGCTGAAGTCGATCACCGACATGTCGGGCCGCGAGAAGGCGATCTTCGCCCCGCTTGTCGCGATGACGCTGATCCTTGGCATCTACCCCAGCCTTGTGACCGACATCATCGGGCCGTCGGTATCCCAGCTTGTTGAGACCTATCACGCATCGATTCCGGCGGCAGGGACCGCCGAAGTCGTGACGCACTGAGGACCGGACCATGACCGCAGCAGATTTCAACACCGTCCTGCCCGAGGTCATCCTGGCGATCTACGCCATGGCCGCGCTGATGTTCGCCGTCTATACCGGCAAGGACCGGGTCGCCACGCTGCTGACCTGGGCCACCGTGGCGCTGTTTCTTGCGCTGGCGCTCTGGATCGGCGTTGCGGGGCAGGGGGAGCGCAATGCCTTCGGCGGCATGTTCATCGACGATCCCTTTGCCCGGTTTGCCAAGGTGACGATCCTCGTCTCGGCGGCGGCGGTGCTGGCGATCAGCCAGGACTACATGTCGCGCCGCGGCCTTCTGCGGTTCGAATTCCCGGTGCTGGTCGCGCTGGGCACGCTTGGCATGATGATGATGGTCTCCGCCGGCGACCTGATGGCGCTCTATCTCGGGCTGGAGCTGCAGTCGCTGTCGCTTTACGTCGTGGCGGCGATGCGGCGCGACAGTGCCAAATCCTCCGAGGCGGGGCTGAAGTATTTCGTGCTGGGCTCGCTGTCCTCGGGGATGCTGCTCTACGGCGCCTCGCTGGTCTATGGCTATGCCGGGACGACGCTGTTCTCGGGGATCATCACCACGCTTGCCGATGGCGTGCCGCTGGGGCTGCTGTTCGGGCTGGTCTTCATGCTGGCGGGGCTTGCCTTCAAGGTTTCGGCCGTGCCCTTCCACATGTGGACGCCCGATGTCTACGAGGGCAGCCCGACGCCGGTGACGGCCTTCTTCGCCACCGCGCCCAAGGTGGCCGCCATGGCGCTGATCGCGCGGCTGGTGCAGGACGCCTTCGGCACCATCCCCGGACAATGGGGCCAGGTGCTGGCGCTGCTGGCGGTGCTGTCGATGTTCCTCGGCGCCGTGGCCGCGATCGGCCAGCGCGACATCAAGCGGCTGATGGCCTATTCCTCGATCGCGCATATGGGCTATGCGCTGATCGGCCTGGCCGTCGGCACCCCCGGCGGGATCGAGGCGACGCTCGTCTACATGGCGATCTATGTCACGATGAACGTCGGCACCTTCGCCTTCATCCTGTCGATGGAGCGTGACGGCCGCCCCGTCACCGATATCGCCAGCCTGAACGATTTCGCCCGGACCGAGCCGCTGAAGGCGCTGGCCGTGCTGATCCTGATGTTCAGCCTGGCCGGTGTGCCGCCCTTCCTCGGTTTCTTCGCCAAGTTCGCGGTGCTGATGGCCGCGGTCGAGGGCGGTATGGTCTGGCTTGCGGTCCTTGGGGCCATAGCCTCGGTCATCGGCGCCTTCTACTACCTGCGGATCGTCTATTTCATGTATTTCGGGCAGGAGCAGGATCCGGTCGAAAGCCGCATGGCGCCGGTGCAATGGGCGATGCTGATCGCCGTCGCGGCGGTGATGGTGCTTGGCGCGATCAACCTCTTCGGGATCGAGCCGGTGGCCCGGGTCGCGGCCGAAGCTCTTGTCCGCTGAGGCGATGCCGTCACCGGGCCGGGTGATCCTGGCCTCGGTCGATTCCACCAATGCCGAAGGTTTCCGCCGGGCCCCGCATCTGTCGGGGCCCCTGTGGATTCTGGCCGGGACGCAGACCGCCGGCCGTGGCCGCCGCGCCCGGCCCTGGGTCAGCCCGGCCGGCAACTTTCACGCCACGCTGGTGCAGCGGCTGCCCGGCGCCCCGGCCGAGGCGGCGCTGCGCAGCTATGTTGCGGCGCTGGCGCTGTTCGACACGGTGGAGGCGCTGACGGGTGCCGGTCCCGCCCTGGCGCTGAAATGGCCCAACGACCTGCTCATGAACGGCGGCAAGGTCTCTGGCATCCTGCTCGAAGCCTCGGGCGACCTGCTCTGCATCGGCATCGGCGTCAACCTGATCGCCGCGCCCCCGCCGCAGGCGGTGGAGCCGGGGGCGGTGCCTCCGGTCTCGGTCCTTGCCGAAACCGGGGTGCGGCTGACGCCGGTGGCCTTTCTCGACACGCTGGCCGTGGCGATGTCGGCGCGCGAGGCGCAGTTCCGCGGCGGCGGCTTTCCGGCCCTGCGCGCCGACTGGCTGGCGCGGGCTGCGCGGCTTGGCCAGACCATCCGGGCGCGGACCGGCGCGGAAACCCGCGAGGGCGTCTTCGAAACCGTCGACGACAGCGGCAACCTGATCCTGCGCACCGCGGCGGGGCGGGTGGTCCTGCCGGCGGCGGATGTGTTCTTCTGAGGAAACGGCGATGCTTCTTGCCATCGACTGCGGCAATACCAATACGGTCTTCTCGATCTGGGACGGCGAGAAATTCCTCTCCACCTGGCGGATCGCCACCGATCACAAGCGCACGGCGGACGAATATTTCGTCTGGCTGCACACGTTGATGACGCTGCACCGGATGGATGTGCGGATCACCGAGACGATCATCTCCTCGACCGTGCCGCGGGTGGTGTTCAACCTGCGCGTGCTCTGCAACCGCTATTTCGACTGCCGCCCGCTGGTGGTGGGCAAGCCCGAGACCCGGCTGCCGGTGGCGCCGCGGGTGGATCAGGGCACCACGGTCGGCCCCGACCGGCTGGTGAACACGGTCGCGGCGCATGACCGCCATGGCGGCGACCTGATCGTGGTCGATTTCGGAACCGCGACCACCTTCGATGTGGTCGATACCGATGGCGCCTATGTCGGCGGCGTGATCTCGCCCGGCGTCAACCTCAGCCTCGAGGCGCTGCATATGGCGGCGGCGGCGCTGCCGCATGTCGATGTGACGAAACCCGCACGGGCGATCGGCACGAATACGGTGGCCTGCATGCAGTCCGGCGTGTATTGGGGCTATATCGGTCTTGTCGAGGGCATTGTCGGCCAGATTCGGCGCGAACGGAACCGGCTGACCAAGGTCATCGCGACCGGCGGCCTGGCGACGCTGTTCGCGCAGGACACAGACGTCTTCCAGTCCATCGAGGACGACCTGACGATGCACGGGCTGGTCCTGATCAACGAATTCAACAAGGAGCCGGCATGACGACGCGCGAACGCCTGATCTATCTTCCCCTTGGCGGTGCCGGCGAGGTGGGGATGAACGCCTATGTCTACGGCTATGGTGCCCCGGGCAAGGAGCGGCTGATCCTGGTCGATCTGGGCGTGACCTTCCCCGACATGGATGGCGCGCCGGGGGTGGATCTGATCATGCCCGACCTCGCCTGGCTGGAGGAGCGGGTCGACCGGCTGGAGGCGATCTTCATCACCCATGCGCATGAGGATCACGTCGGCGCCCTGGGCCATCTCTGGCCGCGGCTGAAGGCCAAGGTCTATGCCCGCCGCTTCACCGCCGCCATCGCCCGGCTGAAGATGGAAGAGGCGTCGCAGCCGCTCGATGCCGTGGTGACGGTCGAGGCGCGGCCCGCCGCGGTCGAGGCCGGGCCGTTCAAGGTGCAGTTCGTGCCGCTGTCGCATTCGATCCCGGAATGCGCGGCGCTGATCATCGACACGCCGGCCGGCCGGGTGGTCCATACCGGCGATTTCAAGATCGACCGGGCGCCCGTGGTGGGCGAACCCTGGGACGATGTGCTCTGGCGGGGCGTGGCGCAGGAGGCGCCGGTGAAGGCGCTGGTCTGCGATTCGACCAATGTGTTCGTGCCGCATGCCGGCCGCTCGGAAAGCCTGCTGGCCGAACCGCTGACGGCGCTGATCTCCGAGGCGCCGCAGATGTTCGTCGCCACGACCTTCGGCTCGAACGTCGCGCGGCTGAAGACCCTGGCCGAGGCCGCCGTGGCGGCGAATCGCTCGGTCTGCGTCCTCGGCCGGTCGATGAAGCGGATGCTGCGGGCGGCGCAGGAAACCGGGGTGCTGACCAGTTTTCCGCAACTGGTGACGCCCGAGGAGGCGCAGACCCTGCCGCGGCGCAACCTGATGCTGCTGGTCACGGGCAGCCAGGGCGAACGCCGCGCCGCTTCGGCCGCCCTGAGCCGGGGCCGGTATCTGGGTTTCGAGATGCGGGCGGGCGACACCTTCCTGTTTTCCTCGCGGGTGATTCCCGGCAATGAACGGGGTGTGCTGCGAATCTGGAACGCCTTTTCCGAACAGGGCGTCCGGGTTGTCGACGACGCCGGCGGTCTCTACCACGTCTCGGGCCATGCCAACCGCCCCGATCTGGAACAGGTTCACCGGCTGCTTCTGCCCGACATGCTGATCCCGATGCATGGCGAACACCGGCATCTGGCGGAACATGCGCGGATCGCGACCGAAGCGGGGATCGCCTCGGCCGTGGCGACGAACGGCACCATGCTCGACCTGTCGGGCGAGACGCCGGCGGTGGCCGAACATATCGAGACCGGGCGGATCTATCTGGACGGCACGGTGCTGATCGGGGCGCTGGACGGCGTGGTCCGCGAACGGATCCGGATGGCGCTGAACGGGCTGGCGGTGGTGTCGCTGATCCTGGACGAGAATGACGAGCCGATCGGCGAGCCCTGGGTCGAGCTGACGGGGCTGACCGAAAACGGCCTGGGTGGCCGGCCGCTGAACGAAAGCATGGAGGCCGAGATCGGCGAATGGCTGGGCCGGCAGGGCCGCAAGGTGCTGAAGGACGACGACCGGCTGGACGAGGAAATCCGCCGCATCGCCCGCCAGGTCGCCATGGAGGAGATCGGCAAGAAGCCCGAGGTGGTGATGATCATCAGCCGGCTGGCGCTGGAATAGGGAGCAGGGCGGGCAGAGGGGCCAGGCCCCGCCGCCTGAAAGGATGGCCTGAAACGGAACCGGGGGGCCGCGAGGCCCCCGTCGTCGCATTGCCCGACCTTTTCGCGCCGGCATCGCCGGCGCTGCGGCCCCGCCTCCGGCGGGGCTTTTTCATTCCTCTTCGGCGTGGACCGGCTGTTCGGCCGGCGCCTCTTCCTCGAAGGCGGCACTGTCGTCGGCCGGAGGACGCTCGGGCAGGGCGAAGCTGCGCAGGATGAATTCGGGCACATGATCGCCCATGCCGACCACGGCCGGCCCGTCCTCGCGCCGCTCACGCCGGTCGCGCCGATCCTCACGCCGGTCCTCGCGATCGCGCCGGTCCTCGCGGCGATCCTCGCGGTCGCGCCGGGGTTCGCGGCGTTCGTCGCGGGCGGGGGCGGCAGCGGCGGCAGGGGCCGCGGCCGGCGTCTCGGCGGCGGCGGGGCGGGGCTTCTCGACCTCGATCTCGACGGTTTCGACCACCGCCGGCACCACAGCCTCCTCCACCCGCGGCTTTTTCGGTTCGCGGTCGCGGCCACGGCCGCGCTCACGATCCCGGTCGCGCCCGCCGCGCCGGTCTTCTCGCGGCGGACGATCCGAACCGGCCGCGGCGAGATCCAGCCCCTCGGGCAGCGCGCCGCGGGGGATTTCCTGCTTCACCAGGCTTTCGATCGCCTTCACCAGCTTGTCGTCGGCCGGGACGGCAATGGTGATCGCACGCCCCGACCGGCCGGCGCGGCCGGTGCGGCCGATGCGGTGGACGTAATCCTCGGGATGGCCGGGCACGTCGAAGTTGAAGACATGGCTCACCGCCGGAATGTCGAGGCCGCGCGCGGCGACATCGGAGGCGACAAGGATATGCAGCCCGCCATCGCGGAAGGCGTCAAGCGTTCTGGTGCGCTGCGACTGGTCCAGATCGCCATGGATCGGCGCGGCGTTGAACCCGTGCGCCTTCAGCGACTTCGCCAGCACATCGACGTCGATCTTGCGGTTGCAGAACACGATTCCATTGGTACAGGCCTCGCCCTCGGCCCGAATCAACTCGCGCAGGACAGCGCGCTTTTCGGTGAAGGTCCGATCCTTGCGCGTCGGCGTGAAGACGACCAGCCGCTGTTCGATATTGGTGCCGGTCGTGGCCTGGCGCGCCACCTCGATCCGGGCGGGGTTGGTCAGGAAGGTGTTGGTGATCCGCTCGATCTCGGGCGCCATGGTGGCGCTGTAGAACATCGTCTGCCGCGAGAAGGGGGTCAGCTGGAAGATGCGCTCGATATCGGGGATGAAGCCCATGTCGAGCATGCGGTCGGCCTCGTCCACGACCATGATCTGCACCCCGGTCAGCAGGAGCTTGCCGCGTTCGAAATGATCGAGCAGCCGGCCGGGGGTGGCGATCAGAACATCGACACCGCGGTCGATCAGCTTGTCCTGCTCGCCGAAGGCGACGCCGCCGATCAGAAGCGCCTTGGTCAGCTTGGTGTGCTTGGCATAGACGTCGAAATTCTCGGCCACCTGGGCGGCCAGTTCGCGCGTCGGCGCCAGCACCAGCGACCGGGGCATCCGGGCGCGGGCGCGGCCCTGGCCCAGCAGCGTGATCATCGGCAGGGTGAAGGAGGCGGTCTTGCCGGTGCCGGTCTGGGCGATGCCCAGAACGTCGCGGCCTTTCAGCGCCTCGGGTATGGCCTGGGCCTGAATGGGTGTCGGCGTTTCATAACCGGCTTCGGAAATGGCTTGCAGAACCCGGGGGTCAAGGTCGAGATCGGAAAATTTGGTCATCAGCGTCCAGTCGTGGCAGCCATCGGGGCCGCGGGGGGGCGGGACGCGGATCGGGCGCCCCAGGGCAAAGAATCCGCCGGATTGCGGAGATATTGGCCGATAGCGTGAAATCGGCGGAAGGTCAACGCAGGCATGCGGCACCCG
>JBDHSO010000123.1:0-11898 GCA_039808125.1 Rhodobacter sp.
CCACCCCTACGAGGCCAGCCGCCTGCCCCGCCTGCGCCGGATGATCGAGAGGACGCTGAAGGGCGAGGTCGTCGCCCGCGACGCGCTGAAGGACCGCGACAAGGTGAAGAAGCGCGAGCGCGAGTTCCGCTTCCCCACCCATGTGATGTTCGACAACGAGGGTTCGGAAATCTACACCATCATCGAGGTCGACACCCGCGACCGGCCGGGCCTGCTGTTCGACCTGACCCGCACGCTGGCCAGTTCCAACATCTCCATCGTATCCGCCGTGATCGCCACCTATGGCGCGCAGGTGGTGGACACCTTCTATGTGAAGGACATGTTCGGCCTGAAGATACACCAGAAGTCGAAGCAGGAGGCGCTGGAACGCAAGCTGCGCCAGGCGATCGCCGAAGGCGCGGAGCGCGCGCGGGCATGAAACCGATCCGGCTCGTCTCGGGCTTCCTGACGGTCGGGACATGGACGCTGCTGTCGCGGATCGTCGGTTTTGTCCGCGATGCCATGGTGGCGGCCTGGCTCGGCTCCGGCCCGGTGGCCGAGGCCTTCTATGTCGCGCAAAGCCTGCCCAACATGTTCCGCCGCTTTTTCGCCGAAGGAGCGTTCAACCTGGCCTTCGTGCCGATGTTCGCCAAGAAGCTGGAAACGGGGCAGGATGCGAACGGATTCGCCCGCGATGCCTACTGGTTCATGGCGGCCTTCCTCACGGTCTTCTCGATCCTCGGCCATTTCGTCATGCCGCTGCTGGTCCTGGCGATGGCGGCGGGTTTTCGCGGCGACGAACGCTTCGACCTGGCGGTGACGCTGGGCCGGATCGCCTTTCCCTATATCCTGTTCATCTCGCTGACGGCGCTGCTGTCGGGGGTGCTGAATGCGATGGGCCGGTTCTTCGCCACCGCCGTGGCGCCGGTGCTGATGAACGTCTTTCTCGTCCTGTCGATGTTCGTGGCCGAGTGGTTCGGCTGGGATCTCGGCCGGACGCTGGCCTGGACCGTCACCCTGTCGGGGGTGCTGCAACTGCTGTTCATCTGGGCGGTGCTGCATGCGCAGGGCTTCCGCATCCCCTTTCGCCGGCCGCGGCTGACGCCGGAACTGCGGCGGCTTTTCATCATCGCCGCCCCCGCTGTGCTGGCGGGGGGCGTGGTGCAGATCAACCTGATCGTCGGGCGGCAGGTGGCAAGCTTCACCGAAGGCGCCGTCGCCTGGCTCTACAATGCCGACCGGCTCTATCAACTGCCGCTGGGTGTCGTCGGCATCGCCATCGGCGTGGTGCTGCTGCCCGATCTCTCGCGCCGCCTGTCTGCGGGCGATGTGGCCGGCGGGCGGGCAAGCTTCAATCGCGGCGCGGAATTCGCGCTGTTCCTGACCGTGCCTGCCGCCGTGGCGCTGGCGGTGATCGCGCTGCCGATCATCACGGTGCTGTTCCAGCGCGGCGAATATAGCGCGCGCGATTCCGCGATGACGGCGCCGGCGCTGGCGATCTATGCCCTGGGCCTGCCGGCCTTCGTCCTGCAAAAGGTGCTGCAACCGCTGTTCTATGCGCGGGCCGACACCCGGCGGCCTTTCAACTATGCGCTGGTCTCGATGGTGGTGAACGCGGGGCTCGCCTTCGGGCTGATGCCGCTGATCGGCTATATGGCGGCCGCGGTGGGCACCACGCTGGCCTCCTGGGTCATGGTCTGGCAGCTCTGGCACGGCTCGCGCGGGATGGGCGAGGCAGCCGCCCCCGACGACCGTTTCATCACCCGCTGCCAGCGCATCCTGTGGTCGGCCGGGGCGATGGCGCTGGCGCTCTGGGGGCTGGTCTGGCTCTTGGGTGCCGCCAGCAACCGGCCGGCGGGGCTGCTCCTGCTGGTGGTCGCGGGGGCGGGTGTCTATTTCCTCACCGCCGCCCTGACCGGCGCGATGAGCTTTGGCGAATTGCGCAGGCTCCTGCGCCGCGGCCGCCGCGATGGCTGAGACAGCGCCCCCGCGGCCTTGCCCCCGCCGGCAGACACCGGCGCGGTGCGCGGCCGCCAGACCGGATCACCCCGATCTGTGGCGGCCCCTCATCGCCGCCGGGAAAACGCCCATGGCCGGTCCCCCGCAGTTCCCCGATTTCGCGAGGGTTCCCCGGGGGGCAAGCCAAAGGATGAGGGGCAGCGGCAGCGCGGGCGCCGATCAGAGGCCGACGCTGCTTTGCATCATGCCGCCGTCGGCGAAGATCGTGGTGGCTGTCAGATAGCTGGCGCCGTCGCTTGCAAGAAATACCACGACATTGGCGATCTCTTCCGGCTTGGCCATCCGCCCCAGCGGGATCGCCGCGTCGAGTTTCGCAAGCTCGGACGGGTCATTCATCGTGCCCCTGTTGATGGGCGTGGCGACCGCGCCGGGGCCTACTCCGACGACCAGGATATTGTGGGGGGCAAGCTCCACCCCCGCCGTGCGGGTCAGCATCCGCATGCCGCCCTTGGCGAGGCAGTAGGGCGTGTTTCCCGGCATCGGCCAGTCCTCGTGCACCGAGGTGATGTTGATGATGCGCCCGCCCTGACCCTGCTTGATCATCTGCCGCGCGGCGATCTGCACACCGAAGAACGCGCTTTTCAGGTTCACCTGCAGGACGCGGTCATACTGGTCCTCGGTGGTGTCGAGCACCGAGGTCCGGGTCTCGATCCCGGCATTGTTGACCATGATGTCGAGCCGGCCGAATTTCGCCACGCCGGCGTCGACCAGCGCCTGAATTTCGGCCGGCTTGCCGACATCGGCCTTGGCGGCGATGGCCTTGGCGCCAAGCGCCGTGACCTCGGCGATCACCGACTGGGCGGCGTCGGGATGGGCGTCGTAGTCGATCACCACGCTCGCGCCCTGCCGCGCCAGCTCCAGAACGATCGAGCGGCCGATACCGCTGCTGCCGCCGGTGACCACAGCGACCTTGCCTGCAAGTGACATGGAGAACTCCCTTGTTGCGATCTCGCGACCACGATGCATCGCGGGCCGCAATCGCTCGGGGTACAGGGGCAGTCTAGACAACGGCCCCGCGCTGCGCAACTCTGCCCGCAGCCGGAGTTCCGCGCGGGATGCGCCAGGGGCGAAGGGAGGACGCATGACTGCCAGACATGACGTGATCGTGGTCGGCAGCGGCGCCGGCGGCAGCAGCGTGGCCTATCGCCTCGCCAAGGCCGGCAAGCGCGTCCTGCTGATCGAACGGGGACCATACCTGCCGCGCGACGCATCGACGCTCAGCGTCCGCAACGACTTTGTCGACGGGGTCTTTGCGAACCACCTTGCCTGGCGCGACGCGAAGGGAAAGACCTTCGTCCCCGATGAATTCCACAATGTCGGCGGCAAGACCAAATGGTATGGCGCCGCGCTGTTCCGCTTTCGCCCGGTCGAGTTCGAGGCCGAGCCGGCGTTCGACCTCATCGGCTGGCCCTTCGGCTATGACGAATTGGCACCCTATTATGACGAGGCGAGCGAGTTGCTGGCGATCACCAGCTTCCCGAACGAGCCGGAACTTCAGGCGCTGCTTGACCGGATCACAAAGGCCGATCCGGCCTGGCAGGCCTCGCCGCTGCCGCTTGGCCTGTCGAAGGACATCGTCAACCACCCCGAACAGGCCCGGCATTTCGACGGCTACGCCTCACCCACCGGGCTGAAATCGGATGCCGAGCGCAAGCTGATCGATCAGGTGCGCGACCTGCCGAATTTCACGCTGATCGCCGGCGATCCGGTCTCGGCGCTGCTGACCGCGCCGGGGGATCCGCGCCGGATTACCGGGGTGCGCTGTGCCGACGGGCGCGACTATCTGGCCGATACCGTGGTGCTGGCCGCTGGCGCCATGACCACGCCGCGGCTGATGCAGGATCACCTTGCGGCGAATGGCTTTACGCTGGCCTGCGGCGATCTGGTCGGCGGCAATTTCAAGATGCACATCAATTCCGCGATCATGGGCTTTGCGCCGTTCGAGAACCATGACGTGCTGCGCAAGACCGCCGTGCTTTACAACGACCGTTTCCCGCATTCCTCGATGCAATGCCTCGGCTGGATCGACGGAGAGACGCTGGCCCCACAGGCACCGCGCGCCTTGCCGGGCTTTCTGGACGATTTCCTCGGCAAGCGCGCCATCGGCTTCTGGGCGACGACCGAGGACGGCTCCTCGGCCGCGAACCGGATCGTATCGGGCGGCCCCGGCGAACGGCCGGTGATGGACTACAGCCTCGACCGGATCGAGGCGTCGAAGCGAGAACATCACGCGCTGGTCGATGACTGGCTTGAGAGGCTCGTGCAGGCCGGGTTGCTGGGCGTCAAGCGCTATGAGGGTATGGCGACGACCTCGCACGCGCTTGGCAGCATGGTGACAGGCAAGGATCCCGCGCGTTCGGTGGTCGATCCGCATGGCAAGGTTCATGGGATGGAGGGGCTTTATGTCGGCGATGGCAGCGCCCTGCCCCGCGCCAGTCGGGTCAATCCCTCGCTGACCATCTATGCCTGGGGGCTGCGCCTCGGCGACCATCTGGCGGCAAGGGCGTAGCCGTCAGGCGCCGCGCACCGCCAGCCGTGCCTGCCAGATGCACCTGTCGGCGAGGATGAAAAGCACATCCTTTTCCGGCCCGCCGAAGGTAAAGTTGCAGGTGCCGGGGGCGGCGATCTCTCCGATATGCGCGCCGTCCGGCAGGAAAACCTGCACGCCGGTCGTCGAGGAGGTATAGACGCGGCCCTGCTGGTCGAGCTTGATGCCGTCTGGCGTGCCGGGCGTCACCGTGGCAAAGACGCGCCCGCCCGACACGTGGCGGCCATCCGCGACATCCCAGACCGTCACATGATGCGGCCGCGCGGGGAAATAAGCCCCGGAGGCCTGATCGGCGCCCGTGTCGGTGATATACAGAACGGCCTCGTCCGGTGCGAATGCCAGCCCGTTCGGCTTGTCGAAGCCGGTCGCGGCCAGGCTCGTCTCGCCGGTCGTCGGGTCGTGGCGATAGACATTGGCGGCAAGCTGCGCCGGCCCCTTGAACCCCTGCAACTGTCCGTAATCGGGATCGGTGAACCAGATCGTACCGTCGCGCTTCACCACCACATCATTCGGCGAGTTGAAGGGCAACCCGTTGAAACCGGCAATCACCGTCTCGACCGTGCCGCTCTGCAAATCCATGCGGGCGATGCGCGCCGGTGCCTGCCGCGTGCCCTGTTCGCAGATGACAAGCCCGCCGTTGCCATCCAGCGCCATGCCATTGGCCATGTTCGAGGGCTGCCGCACCGTCTCGATCCCGGCCACGCCAAAGGGGAATGCGTCGCCCGTCAGCCGCAGGCGCCGGATCGCGATGTTCTTCGGGCCGGGCTCTGGGACGGTGGTGAAGTAAAGCGCATGTTCCGCCGCGACATAAACCGGCCCCTCATGCGCATTGGTTTCCGTCAGCAGCAGACGGCGGAAACCTGTGCCGATCACCGCGTCAAAGGCCGGATCGTGCATCGTGAAAGGCTCTGCGCTGTTAGTCATGGCGGGCTTGCACTCGGCACGGGCTTCGCCGAAGCTGGGGCGACCGGGCGCAAGGCGGGGGCAGAGGAATGGAATGGCTGACAACCGATGCCCTGCCGGTTCTGGCGCGCGTCTTCATCGTGTGGATCTTTCCGTTCAGCTTTCTCGACAAGATCGTCAACTGGCAGGACGCGGTCAAGCAGGCCTCGTCGGGCTGGCTGCCGGGCGGCAAGTGGCTGCTGTTCCCGGCGATGCTGGTCGAACTTTGCACCCCGCTGATGATCGTCTGCCGCTTCCATGACGGCATCGCCGCCTTTGTCCTTGCCGGGTATTGCGCAGTCACTGCCATCGTCTATCACAACTTCTGGGCCTATCCGCGCTTCTGGTCGACCGGCAGCGCAGGCTATTCGCATATCTGGGATTTCTTCAAGAATTTCGCCATCGTCGGCGGGCTGATCTTCGTCATGCAGGACAGCGGCTTCATCGGGGCCGCCGTCTCGGAGATCACGGGGTTGCAGAGATGACGGGCGAAGGGCCGCCGAACACCGCGCCGGCACCGCTGGCCTTCTGGCACCTCTGGGCCGACGATCAGGGGATCAGCCGCCATACCCGCTGCGAGATGGGCGGATTTCAACTGGCCGCCCTTGGCGCGGGCGATGCGCCGCAATGGAACCATCCGTTCCTTGGCAACGGGAACGCCTTCCTCACCGTGCTGCCGGTGGGGTGGAGCGCGGGCTGGCACGTCAACGTCACCGCGAAGTGGATCGTGGTGTTGTCGGGGCGCTGGTTTGTCGAAAGCATGGACGGGCAGCGCGTGGTGATCGGCCCGGGCGAGTTCTCGTTTGGCGGCGATCAGCAAAGCCGGGCGGATGCGCAGGGCCGCATCGGCCATCTGTCCGGGCAGCTGGGCGATGAGCCTTGTGTGCAGCTGATCGTGCAGAACAACGATCCCGCCGTATGGGCCGGCGCCCGGCCCGGTTTCTTTCGCTAGGGGGCCGGGATGGGCGTGCAGCGGTTCCTGCGCATCGGCATCACCGTCGCCGATCTCGACCGGCAGGCGGGTTTCTTCCGCGATGCGCTTGGCCTCGATTGCGGACCGCTGCGGGTCGAGGATGATCCGGCGCGGCTCGATCTTCTCGGCCTGCCCCGCGGCACCGTCCTGCGCATCGCTGAAATCCGCGTTGGCCAACAGGTGCTTGAGCTTGCGCAGTTCGATCCGCCGGGCAGGCCCTATCCGGCGAAACCGGCGTCAAATGATCCGTGGTTTCAGCACGTCGCCCTTGTCTACGGCGATATCAACGCGGTGTGGCAACGGTTGCAGGGCCATCATGCCGGGACCGTGACCCAAGGCCGCCCCGACCTTCTGCCGCCGAACACCGGCGGCGTCACCGCGTTCAAGTTCCGCGACCCCGAGGGCCATCCGCTGGAACTGATCGCCTTTCCGCCCGGCGCCGGTGCGCCGGTCTGGCAGGACGGGACGGGCAGCGGCATCATCGGCTATGACCATTCCGCCGTCGTCGTGACCGATCTGGCCGAAAGCCTCGCCTTCTACCGCGACATTCTGGGGTTTCGCATCGCCAGCCGCTCGCTGAACCAGGGGCCAGAGCAGGACCGGCTGGACGGGCTTCAGGGCTGTCTGGTCGATGTTGTCGCGCTGGCGCCTTCGGAGGCCGCAGTGCCGCATATCGAACTGCTGCACTACCGCACCCCCGCCAGCCTGCGGCTGAGGGCAGAGGTCGGCGCACGGGACATCGCCTCGGCGCGCCAGATCCATCAGACCGGCGAGCTTGACGCAATCGTCATCCGGGCGCGGGCGGCGGGCATCCGCTTCGTTTCGCCCGGCATCGTCACCCCCGGCGATGGTGGGCGGGCCGCGACCCTGCGCGACCCGGACGGCCATATGATCGTGCTGACCGACCGGGCCTGAGCGCCGGCTATGCCGTCTGGCGCCTGCGGCCGCCCAGATGGACAAGCGTGCGTCCCGGGGCCGCCTTGTTGAACGTCACCTTATGGTTCAGCCCCTCCCAGCGGTCGTGATAGTGGCGGGTGAAGTTGATCTCGTCATGGCCCTTGTAGCGTTCGGGGGCGATCGGCACGCCCCACATGCCGAAGGGCAGCGGCTCCGAGATCTGTTCGACGACGTTCTTCCAGCCGTCCCAACCGAAATGCAGGGTGAAGGGCTCGCGATCCTCGATCACCAGTGTCCGGCCGATGGCAAGGTTCGTGACCGGAGTCTCGTTGCGCCAACGGGTATGCTTGGCCAGAGGCGGCTTCTGCCCGTAACGCTCCTCCACCGACTTCAGCAGCTCTACAGGCCGCTTGTCATGGCGCGCCACCAGCAGCTTCAGAAACTCGGCATGGGCCCAGACCAGAGGCATCGCGCTGCCGGACGGCCGGCCGGGGAAAAGCCCGCGCTCGGGGATCGGCGGGGCGTCCCAGACCTGCTCGGGCAGCAGCCCGCCGACGCTGGCGCAGCGGCGTATCGTGTGCAGATATTCCAGCGGGTCCTCGCCGGCCTGCAGCGCGAGGTGCCCCCGCTCTCCGGTCAAGAGCGGCCACGCCCGGCCGACGCCGCCACCGTCATAGGGGCGGCCATCGTCATATTCGCCGTAGCCGTCCTCGTTATAGCGCCGATAGACCGGACCCGAAGGCGTGTCGGCCTTCAGCACCACATCCACGACCTTGATCGTGTCGAGCACGCGCTTGTCCGTGGCCTTCCGTATGCCAAGCCGCACCAGCCACGAAAAATCCAGCGCGACCAGCGCCGTCGCCTTGATCGTCTCGCCGCCACGGTTGCGCAACTCGACCTCGCCGGTCATCTCGCCGTTGAGGCTGGGGGGCGCGATGCGGACATAATAGCCGTCAACCCCCATCTCCTCGGCCATCGGCGTGCCGGTCACATAGCACCATTCCTCGACCCGCTCGTTCCAGTCATCGGCGAGGTCCAGCGCATAGAGCCGTTCCGCCTCGTCCAGCCACGGCGCCGCCGCGACCAGCGCCGCGATCAGCACCGGCAGGGTAAAGGCGCTGATGCCGGGGTTCTCTTCCCAGCGGTCCTGATCGCTGGAGGGGCCAGAGCGCGCGATCATGCCGATGGCGGCGCGGACCATTTCCGGCAGCCCGGGCAGATCCGGCTTGCCGAACTCATGCAGCTTTGCCGCCAGAAGGACGGGAAAGGCCGCCTCGTCCAGCTGGATACCGGTCCAGAACGGCTCTCCATCCGGGAAATAGTTCTGCGACCAGCGCCCGTCGGGCTGCTGCACCGCGATCATATGCGCCAGAATCCGGCGGGCATCGTCGAACTGGCCCACGGCCAGCAGCGCAAAGGCCGCGAGCGTCGCGTCGCGCGGCCAGACGAGGTGATAGCCGCCGCGCGTGTTCGACCGGTCGCCCCAGGGCGTGCTCATGCTGGCCACCACCGCGCCGGGGAACCTTCGGTCCTCGTGCGTCTTCAGGACGATGGCGGACACCGCCGCCAGATCCGCAAGCGGGGCATGCGCCTCCTGCGCCGGCCCCGGCAGGGCAAACCACCTGCCCCAGTGGTTCCAGCTCTCAAGAAAGCCCGCGCGCACCTCGTCGTAGCCCTGGGCGATGGCAGAGAGCGCCAATGTCCTGGCTCCGGCATCGTGATCCGCAAACCCCAGGGCGATCACGCCCGTGGGGGTATCGAGCGCCGCGGTCATCGCCACATTGCCGTTGGTCGCGGAGGCGAACCCCCAGGTCAGCCGGCCGTGGCGCGAAAGATCCTGCCAGCCGTCCGAGGCGCCGACGAACCCGACGCTGAGGTTTGACAGCGCGGAATCCGCGGCGATGCACAGCCGCCGCCCGCCGCCCGAGGCATGCAGCCGGCCCTCCTCGATCCAGGCGCTGTTGTCATGGCCGTCGCCGTCAAGATGCGGCGCGGCGATGATGGCAAGGCGGTAGGGGCCCTTCAGCGCATAGCGCACCAGCACGGCATCGCGCCGCGGATCGGGCAGCACCTCGAGGCTGAGGCGATAGTCGTCGCCCTCATGCAGGATGGTCCGCAGCGGGTGCTGCGGCGCGGGCTTCGTCAGGCTGTAGCGGCCGATCCGCTGCAGATCGACCCAGCGATCCTCGCCCAAGAGATAGAAGCCGAGATCGCGCAACTGCGGCCGTCCGGTCGAAGGCCCGTAGATTTCGGTGATGATGCCATGCCCGACCGTCACCCAGAGCCGCGCCTCGCCCAGCGCGGTGGTGACGAAATCCTTGTCGCTGGAGGCCCAGGTGGGCGCAAGCCCCGGCGCACCGAATGCTTCGTCGTTCATCGCAAACCCCCTTCCGAGTTCCCCCTGCCACTCCAGCATGCGAGACGAGAGCGTGACAAGGCCCAACCGCCGCCCGGATTCCGGTCCGCAGGCCGATGTCCGGCGGCCCCCGGGGTTTGGGATGCGCCCCGGCCCAAGCCCCGCGCCCGGTCGCCGGCGGCATTCCAGGCTCCCCCGGGCGAACGCCCTTGCCTCGCGCAGGCCGGGTGCCGGATCGGCGAATCGTCGCCCTTGACCTGCCGACCTCATACCAGTTGATGCAGCCGGGCGGCGATGACTTCACGGCGCGGATGCTGGACGCGATCAACGGCATGATGCTGGACATGCTGGCCGCGATTGCCCGCAAGGACTACGAGGACCGGCGCAGGCGGCAGGCGCAGGGGATCGTCAAGGCGAAGGCCGAAGGCGTCTATCGAGGTTGCCCCGAGGACGTGAAGCGCAACGAGGCCATCACCGCCATGCTGCGGGCCGGTCAAAGCTGGAACAGCATCTCGCCGCGACTGGCTGTTCACGCTCAACGTTGTCGCGGCTGGCGAAGCGGGTCGATAAGCCGGAAGGCACCGAAGCCTGACACGATAGCTCCGTGGTGACTCTGGCAGCGGGCCTACAGGCGCAGCCCTGCGGGCGGCGCCCCCCCGATCCACCGGGAAGCCCGCAAAGCCACTGGACGACTCGCTGGGAGGCTTGTGCGGCGCCATGCAGGCTGCCACCACAAGGCGCGACCTGTCAGGAGACCCGACAGATGGCCGAAGCCGAGACCCGCAGCCTGCCGTCCAGCTTCGGTGCGGGCACCGTCATCGGCACCTTGGGGGTCTTATCGGGCTTGGCGGGGCAGAGTTTCGGCTGCCCCTGCCGCTGGGCATGTTCCGTTTCCCGCCGCTTGAGGCGGTCTGGGCCGAACTCTATTTCTCGACATGGCTCAACGTCATCGAATGCGGCGCCGATCAGGCGTGGTTCTATGCCCACAAGGGCGAGACCCAAGCCAAGGGTCAGGTCAGGACCAAGCTGCCGCTCTGCGATGGTGACAAGGTGACGAACACCACGATTGCCCGTGTCATCGGCAACGCCAAGGTCGGCCAGCAAGCTCGCCTTCTCGACCGAAGCCCCTTCAACCTGCGCAGCGGCAATGTCGTGGTCATCGGCAATCCGGCGACCGCCGAGGGCAAGGCGGGCAACGCCAAGACCCCGACGCGGGCACATGCACGGGACAAGCTGGCTCTGCAGGCCTCTTTGGCGCGGAAGGACGGCGACGAATGACGCGGGCCGGCCCTCATTGCCCTTGACGGGGCAGAGGCGGTCAGCGGCGAAGGGGCGGGCTTTGCGGCCTGCCCCGGCTGCGGGGTCGCGTTCACACCCAAGCGCAAGAACCAGTCCTATTGCGACCCGCCGTGCCAGAAGCGCACCACGCGGAACGCCGCCCGTGGGCCGCGCAACGAGACGGATTCGCAAGAGGTGCGCTACACCAAGCGCCGCAATCTCGGGCGGCTGTTCTGGTTGAACGAAACCTTCTACGGCACCCCGCCGGGTGAACGTCTCGGGTTGCTCATGGCGTGGCTCAAAGAGGCGCGGGGCGGCAACACCCACCTGCGCAGCGTCCTTGCAAACCCGGCGTTCTTCGCCCCGCCGAAGGATCAGCGGAAGAAAGTCAGCTTCCGCCGCAGTCGTGCCTATCCACCTGTTCCGTTCCTTGCCGACCGGATGTGCAGGCGGCGGCTGGGGTGCCGAGTCTGGGAACGGGTGGATGGCACCGCAGCGAACCCCGACACGGGGGAAGTCATCGGTGCTGCCAATCCGCCCTCCACCATACGAAGTAGAGGACGTTAATGGTCAGCCCGAAAGGTGGCCTTTGACGGACGACGACGCACGGGGGCGACCCCAAGGCTTCGCTCTTTTGAAGCTATTCCCGGCAGGCACTTCTGACAAACCTCAATCGTTCAAGGTGATCTGCCGGGGTGGCCTTCAAAGGGGGGAGTATCGACAGCGACCGGCCGACGCGACACCATAGACGAACCTCTAAAGTCAGCCTTTCAAGTGACCCTCAACACCATGGGTCTGCATCGCCGCAGGCCGCACAGCGCGATCGGATACAACGCGCCGATTGACCTGCATATTCCGCGTGGTGCAACCAGCCCGCCACCGTGATCAAAGCCGGAAAACACCAGC
>JBDHSO010000124.1:0-11846 GCA_039808125.1 Rhodobacter sp.
CCTTTGCCGGCAACGATATTCCCGGCGTCATGCTGGCCTCGGCGGTGCGCGACTATCTGGTCAACTGGGCGGTCAGCCCCGGCGACCGCACCGTGGTCGTCACCAACAACGATGACGCCTACCGCACCGCCATCGCCCTGCGCGAGGCCGGGCTGGAGGTGGCCGCCATCGTCGATGCGCGCGGGCAGGCCACCGGCGCCCTGCCGCAGAAGGCGCGTGCCCTGGGGATCCGGGTCGAGACGGGGCGCGGCATCGTCCGCGCCAGGGGCGGCAAGCGCGTCACCGGCGTGGCCATCGGCCTGCAAGCGGGCGAGGGCGCCGTCCTGGACGAGATCGGCTGCGATTGTGTCGCCATGTCAGGCGGCTGGTCGCCCGTCGTCCATCTGTGGAGCCATTGCGGCGGCAAGCTGGTCTGGGACGCCCATGCCGCGATGTTCCGCCCCGATCCGGCCCGCCCGCCCGTCACCTTCGACGGCAGCGCCATGGTGATCCCGGCGGGGGCGTCGAATGGCGACCTGACCGCGGCCGAGGCACTTCGGAGCGCGGCTGAGGCGGCCGAACAGGCGGTGGCGGATCTGGGCCCTGTGCCCGCGGAAGCCGCGGCCGAGGTGCCGGTCGCCCGTGCCGCGGAAATGCCCGAAGCCGCGGCCGAGCCGGTCTGGATCATGCCGCAGGGCGCCGGGCCGAAGCTCAAGATGAAGATGTGGCTCGACTTCCAGAATGACGTGAAGGTCAGCGACGTGCAGCTTGCCGCGCGCGAGGGCTATTCCTCGGTCGAACATACCAAGCGCTATACCACGCTGGGCATGGCCACCGATCAGGGGAAGCTGTCGAACATCAACGGGCTTGCCATCCTGGCCGGCGCCCTCGATGCGCAAATCCCGGCGGTGGGGACCACGACCTTCCGCCCGCCCTGGTCGCCCGTGACCATCGGCGCGCTGGCGGGCGAGGCGCGGGGCGAGATCTTCCAGCCGCTGCGCCGCACACCGATGCACGACTGGCATCTGTCCCAGGGCGCCTACATGGAACCCGTGGGCCTGTGGCAGCGCCCCTATACCTATCCCCGCGCGGGCGAGACGCATGAGCAGGCCGTCCAGCGCGAGGTGGTGAACACCCGCAGCAATGTGGGTCTGCTCGACGCCTCGACGCTGGGCAAGATCCTGGTGCAGGGGCCGGATGCCGGCCATTTCCTCGACATGCTCTATACCAATGTCATGTCGACGCTGCCGGTCGGCAAATGCCGCTACGGGCTGATGTGCAACGAGCAGGGCTTCCTGTCGGACGATGGCGTGGTGGTACGGCTGACCGAGGAATCCTGGCTGTGCCACACGACGAGCGGCGGGGCGGACCGGATCCATGGCTGGATGGAAGACTGGCTGCAATGCGAATGGTGGGACTGGCAGGTCCATACCGCCAACCTGACCGAGCAATATGCTCAGGTGGCCGTGGTCGGCCCCAGGGCGCGCGCGGTGCTGGAAAGGCTGGGCGGCATGGATGTCTCGAAAGAGGCGCTGCCCTTCATGACCTGGGCCGAAGGCCGGCTGGCCGGCTTTCCGGTGCGGATCTATCGCATCAGCTTTTCGGGTGAACTGTCTTACGAGATCGCCGTGCCGGCCAACCTCGGGCGGGCTTTCTGGGACGCCTGTCTTGCCGCCGGCGCCGAGTTCGGCATGATGCCCTATGGCACCGAAGGGTTGCATATCCTGCGGGCCGAAAAGGGCTTCATCATGATCGGCGATGAAACCGACGGCACGGTGATCCCGCAGGACCTGAACCTCGACTGGGCGATCTCGAAGAAGAAGGCCGATTATCTCGGCAAGCGCGGGCAGCAGCGGACCTATCTGGCCAGCCCGGACCGCTGGAGGCTGGTCGGGTTCGAGACGCTGGACGGATCGGTCCTGCCCGAGGGCGCCTATGCGGTCGAGGCGGGCGTGAACGCCAATGGCCAGCGCAACACCCAGGGCCGCATCACCTCGACCTATCATTCGCCCACGCTGGGCAAGGGCATCGCCATGGGCCTGCTGCGCCATGGCCCCTCGCGCATGGGCGAGGTGGTGGAGTTCACCACGCTGTCGGGCGAGGGCACGGTAAAGGCCCGTGTCGTGAGCCCGGTCTTCTTTGACCCCGAAGGGGAGAGGAACAATGCCTGATCCGGTTTCGCCGCTGAAAGGCGCCCGCTTCGACGGTTTCGCGACGGTGCGCGAAGTCGGACCCTTCGGCATGATCACGCTGCGGGCCAAGCCCGGTACGCCGGGGCTTGATGCCGCAATCCGCGCGGCCTGCGGGACCGGCGTGCCTGCCCCCCGCAGGATCGCATTCGCCGGTGATCGCGCCTGCGGCTGGATGAGCCCGGACGAATACCTGCTGATCCTGCCCCATGCCGATCTGGATGCGGCGCTGGACGGGATCGGCCGTGCGCTGGCGGGCCAGCATCATCTGGCGGTCGACGTGTCCGATGCCCGCGCGGTCTTCCGCGTCGAGGGCGCCCGGGCCGATCAGGTGCTGCGCAAGCTGACGCCTGCCGACATGGATGCGCTGGCCCCGGACGAGATCCGCCGCTCGCGGCTGGCGCAGGTCGCGGCGGCGTTCTGGGCGAGGGACGGCGGCTTTACCGTCGTCACCTTCCGCTCTGTGGCGGGTTATGCGATGGACCTGTTGTCGCATTCGGCCATGACCGGCAGCGCGTTCGACTGAGACGGCCACGGCCGCGTTGACATCGCGGAGCGGCCGGCGCGAAGCTGCGCCGCCCTCGTCAATCCGAACTGGAAGCCATGCCCGCCCTTGTTCCCGTCGCCGCGCTGCGTGCCGCCTGTCTGGCGCTGGTTCTGGCCCTGCCGCATGCCGGCGCCGCCATCGCGAAAACCTCGCTGGAAATCTATGAATGCAGCTTTGCCAAACGCACCTCGAACAAGGGGTGGGTTCCGCTGATCGTGGTGCTGGCCCGCGCGCCCGGGGCGGATTCGGCGACGATCAACGATCCGATCATGCAGCATTTTACGGGCGGGCCGATGGATGTGCGCGTCCACGAGGAAACCGATGCGCGCGTGGTCTATCGCTGGCGGGTGCCGGTGAAGACGCAGACCGGCCAGTCCGCGCCGATCGACTATCGTCTGTCGAGCCGGAAGGACGGGCTGACGGCCAAGATCACCGGGCTTCCGTCCGGTTATGACGACAGTTTCTCCTCGGACGGGACCTGCAAGCGGACGATAAAATAACCGCCGCCGGCCGGAACCGGCGGCGTTCGCGATGCGTTGAACCGGGACGGCGGCGGGCCGGCACGGCGTGGGGTTGACCTTCGCACCGGATACGCCCTTAGTCGGCGATGACCACATCCTCGAACAGGAGACTTCGATGGCTTTCCATCTTCCCGATCTTCCCTACAAGTACAACGCGCTCGAACTGCTGGGCATGTCGATGGAAACGCTGGAGTTCCACCACGACATGCACCACAAGGCCTATGTCGACAACGGCAACAAGCTGATCGCGGGCACCGAGTGGGATTCGAAATCGGTCGAGGACATTGTCCGCGGCACCTACCAGGCCGGCGCCGTGGCGCAGAACGGCATCTTCAACAATGCCAGCCAGCACTGGAACCATTCCATGTTCTGGGAGATCATGGGCCCGGGCGACAACAAGAAGATCCCCGGCGCGCTGGAAAAGGCGCTGGTGGACTCCTTCGGATCGGTTGCGAAATTCAAGGAAGATTTCGCTGCGGCCGGTGCCGGCCAGTTCGGCTCGGGCTGGGCCTGGCTCGTCCGTGACAAGGACGGCAGCCTGAAGGTCACGAAAACCGAAAACGGGGTGAACCCGCTCTGCTTCGGTCAGACAGCACTTCTGGGCTGCGACGTGTGGGAGCACAGCTACTACATCGATTTCCGCAACAAGCGCCCGGCCTATCTGGCGAACTTCCTCGACAAGCTCGTCAACTGGGATGCGGTTGCCGCCCGGCTCTGACCCCCCGGGGCGGGCGACGGCCTGCCGCAAGCAAGGCCCCGCATCCCGCAAGGGTGCGGGGCCTTTTTCTTGCCATGGCGCATCCCGGGCGGGCCGCCGGCGCCCGGGGGCAGCGGTCACGAACAGAGGGCAACCGCTGGGGGTTGCGCGGGCGCTTTGCCCAGATATAGTCTGGCCTGCGCGGCGGATGCAGCCTTGCCCGCCACGCAGGCCGGAACCGGCCAGTCAGGAGAGGGCGGAGTCTCGGCACCCATGGATGGAGATTTCAGACTTGGTTTCGTGCGCGAACCGGCGGCGCTGAAACATTTTCCCGCGCTGGTGCTGAACGCGGACTACCGCCCGCTCAGTTATTATCCGCTCAGCCTCTGGCCCTGGCAGGAGGCGATCAAGGCTGCCTTCCTCGACCGGGTGGTGATCGTTGCCGAATATGACGAGGTGGTCCGGAGCCAGCGGCAGGAGTTCCGCATACCCTCGGTCGTGGTGCTGAAGGATTTCGTCAAACCCCAGAAGCGCGTGGCCTTCACGCGCTTCAATCTTTTTCTGCGCGACGAATTCTGCTGCCAGTATTGCGGCGCGAAGGGCGATCTGACCTTCGATCATGTGCTGCCACGGTCGCGCGGCGGGGTGACAAGCTGGGAAAACGTGGTTGCCGCCTGCAGCCCCTGCAACCTGAAGAAGGGCAGCCGCACCCTGCGCCAGGCCGGGATGCGGTTGCGTCGCCCGCCGCAGCGCCCGTCCTCGGAGGAGATGCAGGCGCATGGCCGGCGGTTTCCGCCCAACTATCTGCACGACAGCTGGGTCGATTTCCTTTACTGGGATGCGGAACTGGAAGCCTGACGGATTTGGCAGGCTTGCGTCGCAAATCTGTTACATCGGCCGGCACGACCCCCTGGTCTGGCCTTTTCGCAACGACGGGGAGGGGCAGATGGTGGTTTCGCTGGGCGCCGCGGCGCTGCATTTGGCGGTGGCCACCGGCTGCGGCGCGACGATCGGGATCGAGCGGCAGTTGCGCCGCCGCAAGGCCGGGCTGCGGACCAATGCGCTGGTGGCGCTGGGGGCGGCGGCCTTCGTGACCTTTTCGGCGCTGGTACCGAACGAGGTTTCACCCACCCGCGTCGCCGCGCAGGTGGTCAGCGGGATCGGCTTTCTTGGCGCCGGGATCATTTTCCGCGATGGGCTGAACGTGCAGGGGCTGACCACGGCCGCGACCCTGTGGTGTTCGGCCGCGGTGGGGCTCCTCTCCGGGATCGGCGCCTGGCCCTATGCGCTGCTGCTGACCGGCTTTGTCGTCTTCATCAACTTCGGCCTGCGGCCGCTGGTCCAGGCGATGAAACGCCGGGTCGGGGCCGATGCCGCCGGCCGCGCCTTCCGGCTGCATCTGCGGTTGCCCGCCGCCGCCGAGGCCGAGGTGCGGGGGCTGATCCTGCGCACGCTCGCGCCGCTGGGCCTGCGTCTGGCGGCCCTGGAACGCGAGGGCGGCGAAAGCGAGATCGCACTGACCGCCACGGTCATGGGCGAGGGCGATGTCGAACATGCCGTCGAACAGGCGGTGCAACTGCTGGCGGCCAACCCCGCGCTTTCGGCGCTGCGCTGGGAAGCGGTCGAGGAGGTGTAGACGCATCTTCTGCCGCAATCCGGCGCCGAACCGCGCCCAAAGGGGTTTGGCCCGGCGCATTCCGGTGCTAGACAGGCCGCGGATCGGCGGTTAGAACGTGTCTGTTAGCGCTAACAGCAGCCGAGACGGGGCAGGGCCCGGTCCGATGCCAAACTTTGCGGGGGTGTCATGGTTTCGCGCGTCATTCCGGTCGATGATTTCGACCTTGTGATCTTCGGCGGCACGGGCGATCTGGCCCGGCGCAAGATTCTGCCCGGGCTCTACCTGCGGGCGCTGGCAGGCCAGGTGCCACCCGATGCGCGGGTGATCGGCGCCGCCCGGGCCGAGAATACCGACGACGAGTTCCGCGCGCTGGTTGCCGGCGCCATCGAGGAATTCGTGCCCGCCGCCCGGCGCGATCCCGAGGCGATCGCGGCCTTCCTGTCGCGGCTGTCCTATGTCCGGATCGACGCCACCGGCGACAGCGGCTGGCCGGAGCTGAAGGCGCTGATGCGGCCCGATGTGGTGCAGGCCTTCTACTTCTCGGTCGCGCCCTCGCTGTTCGGCGCGCTGGCCGAACGGCTGAACACCCAGAACATTGCCGGTCCGCAGGCGCGGATCGTGGTGGAAAAGCCCTTCGGCCGCGACCTCGCCTCGGCCAGGGCGCTGAATGCCACGCTGGCGGCGCATTTCGACGAAAGCCAGATCTACCGGATCGACCATTACCTCGGCAAGGAGACCGTGCAGAACCTGATGGCAGTGCGTTTCGCCAACATCCTGTTCGAGCCGCTGTGGAAATCGGAATATGTCGACCATGTGCAGATCACCGTGGCCGAAACGGTGGGCGTGGCCGGCCGGGGCGCCTATTACGACAAGTCGGGCGCCATGCGCGATATGGTGCAGAACCACATGATGCAGCTTCTCTGCCTGATCGCGATGGAGCCGCCCTATCATTTCGACCCCAATGCCGTGCGCGACGAAAAGCTGAAGGTGATCCGCGCGCTGGATCCGGTGCCGGCGCAGGATATCGTGCGCGGCCAGTATCTTGCCGGCGGCGGCGAGGGCAGCTATCTGGCCGATGTCGAAAATCCGGCCTCGACCACGGAAAGCTACATCGCGCTCAAGGTCGCGATCTCGAACTGGCGCTGGAAGGGCACGCCCTTCTACCTGCGCACCGGCAAGCGGCTGCGCGCGCGCGAATCGGAAATCGCCATCACCTTCCGCGAGCCGCCGCATTCGATCTTTGACGATGCCTCGGGCTGGAAGGAGAATGTGCTTGTCATCCGCCTGCAACCGGACGAAGGCATGAACATGAAGGTGATGATCAAGGACCCCGGCCCCGGGGGAATGCGCCTGGTGCAGGTGCCGCTCGACATGTCCTATGCCGAGGCCCTGGGCGATGCGCATGACGACGCCCCCGATGCCTATGAGCGGCTGATCATGGATGTGATCCGCGGCAACCAGACGCTCTTCATGCGCGGCGACGAGGTCGAGGCCGCCTGGGCCTGGACCGATCCCATCATCGAGGGCTGGGAGACACGGGGCGACCGGCCGCAATCCTACGACCCCGGAACCTCGGGGCCGGAGGATGCGCTGATGCTGATGCACCGCGACGGGCGGCGGTGGCGGGAGATAAAAGCATGAATTTCAACGAATATCCTGACCGGGATTTTCTGCATCTCAAACTGGCCGACCTTATCACCGGCCAGTTGGCCGAGGTGATCCGCCGCGAAGGCGATGCCACGTTCTGCGTGCCGGGCGGCACGACGCCGGCGCCGGTCTTCGACATTCTCTCGGGTGTCGATCTGGACTGGCCCAAGGTCGCGGTGGTGCTGAACGACGAGCGCTGGGTCGACGAGACCTCGGACCGCTCGAACACCCGGCTTTTGCGTGACCGCCTGCTGCGCGGCCGGGCCCGCGAGGCACGCCTTATCCCGCTGCATGCGCCGACGGCCGAGCCGGAGGAGGCGATCCCCGCGCTGGAGGACGGCCTGCGCCCGCATCTGCCGATCTCGGTCCTGCTGCTCGGGATGGGGGCGGACATGCACACCGCCTCGCTTTTTCCCGGCGCCGACCGGCTGGCCGAGGCGCTGGCGCATAACGCGCCGCTGCTGATGCCGATGCGTGCGCCCGGCCAGGAAGAGCCGCGGGTGACGCTGACCGCCCCGGTCCTGCGCGCGGCGATCCGCATCCATGTGCTGATCACCGGCGCGGAAAAGCGCGCCGCCATCGAACGGGCCGCGTCGCTGCCGCCCGAGGAGGCGCCGATCCGCGTCGTGCTGGATCAGGCCGAGGTGCATTGGGCGGAATGACGAAACCACGCGGAAACGGGGGCGGATGATGGACAAATGGGCGGGGCTGAAGGCCCATCATGCCGGTCTGGGAGAACGGCGCATCCTCTCGCTGTTCGAGGCGGACGCCGGGCGGGCGGCGGTCTTTTCGGTGCGGGCCGACGGCATGGTCTTCGACTGGTCGAAGACCAATATCGACGGGACCGGCCGCGACCTGCTGATCGCGCTGGCCGAGGTCTCCGACGTGGCCGGGCGCCGCGCGGCGATGTTCGCCGGCGAGAAGATCAATGTCACCGAGGGCCGCGCCGTGCTGCATGTGGCGCTGCGCGCCGGCGACGATGCGGTGATCCGCGTCGACGGCCAGGATGTCATGCCCGGCGTCCGCGAAGTGCGCGCCCGGATGGCGGCCTTTGCCCGCGACCTGCGCGAGGGCCGCATCACGGGGCAGGGCGGGCGCATCACCGATGTGGTCAACATCGGCATCGGCGGTTCCGATCTGGGCCCGGCGATGGCCACCTTGGCGCTGGCGCCGTTTCATGACGGGCCGCGGGTGCATTACGTCTCGAACGTCGACGGCGCGCATGTGCATGACACGCTGGCCGGGCTGAACCCGGAAACCACGCTGGTGATCGTCGCTTCCAAGACCTTCACCACCGTCGAGACCATGACCAATGCCGAGACGGCCCGGCGCTGGATGGCCGCCAAGGTGGCGCAACCGGCTGCGCAATTCGCGGCCGTTTCCTCGGCGCTGGACAAGACCACCGCCTATGGCATCGACCCCGCCCGCGTCTTCGGCTTCGAGGACTGGGTGGGCGGGCGCTATTCGATGTGGGGGCCGATCGGGCTTTCGCTGATGATCGCCATCGGGCCGGAGCTTTTCGACGAATTCCTGGCCGGCGGGCGGACGATGGACCGGCATTTCGTGGCCGCGCCCTTTGCGGCGAACATGCCGGTGATGCTGGCGCTGGTCGGCATCTGGCACAACCAGATCTGCGGTTATGCGACCCGCGCCGTCCTGCCCTATGAGCAGCGCCTGTCGCGGCTTCCCGCCTATTTCCAGCAACTGGAGATGGAATCGAACGGCAAGTCGGTGGCGCTCGACGGCTCTGCGCTCGTGGTCAATTCCGGTCCCGTGGTCTGGGGAGAGCCGGGAACCAACGGCCAGCACGCCTTCTACCAGCTTATCCATCAGGGCACCCGGGTCATTCCCTGCGAATTCATGGTGGCCCGCCGCGGGCACGAGGCCGATCTCGCCCACCAGCACCTTCTTCTGGTGGCGAATTGCCTGGCGCAGTCCGAGGCGCTGATGCGCGGGCGCAGCCTCGACGAGGCGCGGGCGATCACCGCGAAAAAGGGCTATACCGGCGCCGAACTGGAGCGGCAGGCCCGCCATCGGGTGTTTCCGGGCAACCGGCCCTCGACCACGCTGGCCTTCCCCGAACTGACCCCCTTCACGCTGGGCCAGATCATCGCGCTTTACGAGCACCGGGTCTTTGTCGAGGGGGTGATCCTCGGAATTAATTCCTTCGACCAATGGGGCGTGGAACTGGGCAAGGAACTGGCGCTGGCGCTGCAGCCGGTGCTGGAGGGCAGGGTCGGGACCGAGGGCAAGGACGGCTCCACCGCGCAACTGGTGGCCTATCTGACGGCGGGGGCACAGGCCCGCACCCGATGATCTGCATGATCTGCGGGCCATGCAGGCCGGGACCAGGAACCTCGGCGCCCGGCCACGACCCTTCCGGCGGCGGCAGCGGCCGGCCCGGCCGATCCTGCTCCCGTCTGCCGGATGTCTGGCCCGCCCGGCCTTCGGCGGGGGACGGCACCGGCGGGCGAGCGGCCTAACTGCCGTGGAACCGCCGCCGCGCCTCCTGTTCGATATCCTGCCGCAATTGCAGGTCGATCAGCGTCTTCATCGCGGATTTGCGCGCGGCCTCGTCCGGCGCCGCCTGCACAAGTTTCCTCTGTGCCTCCACGGCCTTGCGCAATTCGATCTCTCGCGGCAGGGCGCCGGATTCCGCCATGATGCGAAAGCCCACGGCGTCCACGCTGCCGTCACCCGCCATGTCCAGCGGCCTGCCCGCGCCCCGCAGCTTGTCGAACTGCCCCTCGGCCTGCGCCTTAAGAATCTGTCGCTCGGCCATATCGGAGATTTTCAACTGCTGCTCGTCCTTGCCCGGTGTGGCCGGAAGATCGCGCTTTGATGCCGCGAGGGCCAGCGAAATCTCGTCAGCCCCGCCCCGCTTTGCGCGATAGAGGGGCCGGCAGGCGCCCCCGAACAGGACCATCGCGGCCGCCGGTGTGAAGGCGCTGCGGGGGAGAGAGCTCCCGGCGATGCACAAAGGCGGCCAGGCGAAAACGCCCCGCCGCCGGAGAGGTGGGATGGCCGTCTTTCCGCCATCGCTTCCGGCCGGGCCGGGCCGCAGGTATTTCCCGGTTATTTCAAGGCGGCGGTGACGATGATCTCGACCGCATAATCCGGCGCGGCCA
The DNA here is from genome assembly GCA_039808125.1 of Rhodobacter sp. Classification (GTDB taxonomy): domain Bacteria; phylum Pseudomonadota; class Alphaproteobacteria; order Rhodobacterales; family Rhodobacteraceae; genus Pseudogemmobacter. The sequence goes on from JBDHSO010000124.1 coordinate 10,327, forward strand.
GCTTCGCCTCGCCGGTGGCGCGGGCCGGGGTATGGCCCTGCGGCACCCAGGCATCCCAGACCGCATTCATCTCGGCGAAGGTCGACATGTCTGCGAGCCAGATCTGCGCCGACAGGATGCGGGTCTTGTCGGTGCCGGCGGCAGCCAGGATGCGGTCGACCTCGGCAAGGCAGGTGCGGGTCTGGTCGCCGACCGATTCGCCGGGATTGCCGACCTGACCGGCCAGCCAGGCGATGCCGTTGTAGCAGACCGCCTCGGACATGCGGGGGCCGGTACCGTTGCGCTTGATGTCGTCGTTCATCTCGGGTGTCTCCATCTCCGGGTCGGCCCTCGGGATAGCGCCCGCCCGCCCCGAGAACAAGCCGCTTCGCGGCGACCGTGCTTCGCCCAGAGCGCTGGGAAGACACACGTACACAACATTTCGCCCCCGCTGCGGTCAACGCGGGCGAGATATCGCGCGACCCCTGAGCCTGGCCGTTGCATCTTGCACTGCCGCGCGCAAAGCACCGTTCAACACCGCATCGCGGATGTATCTCCGCAACAGAGAAGCGCTTCGCGCTCCGCATTCTAGGGTCAGGACCCATTGATCTGCGTGAGACTACCTTCGCTGCATGATTCAAGCTCCCGAACCGGCGGGGGTGATGATGAGCAACCATTTCTGGTTGACGGACGCGCAGATGGCTCGGCCACGGCCCTTCTTTCCGAAGAGCCACGGCAGGCCGCGGGTGTATGATCGGCGAGTACTGAGCAGGAAAACTTATCAATTGCAATGGGTTGCGGTGGTGCGCTGCGCCCCGTGAGTCTGGGCCGCTCAAGCCGCGCGACAACAGGTGGAAGCGATAGGGCGACTTGGTTATTTTCGCCCGTATGATGAAGGGGTTGGATTCCGGAGGCCGTGAGAAAAAGGTCGTCTTGATCGACACGACCGACCTCAAGGTGCATCGCACGGCTTTGAACCCGCGGGCGGAAAAGAGTCCATGAAGACCAGCGCGGGCGTCTGATCGGCCGAACGACGGGCGGGCCGAGCACCAAGCTGCATGCCGTCATGGATGCCAAGGGCCGCCCCCTGCGGTTCTTCATGACCCCAGGCTAGGTCAGTGACGGCACTGACGCAGCGGCCCTGTCGGGCAGATTCGGGGTTTTCTTCCAGAGGCTGCCGGCCTTCATGCCCTTCACCGGTACGGCAGACAAGCTACGGCTCGATCATCAGCGTCTATACCGGCCCGGAAGACACAATCACCACCTTGACAGATGACAGCATCGACGAACTCAAAGACATGCTCAGGGACGCGCGCATCACCACCGAAACCTGGCACGCCTTCCTCGACGACGCAGACCTCGTCGCGCGCATCAAGGCCCAGTCACCGCGGTAGCAACCGGCCGGTTACGATAGATGCGCACGAAGACCCAGCGTGTCGCCCGGTCGATGGCCACGAAGAGGTCTGGATCTGTCGCGGTTTGGTGCTGCTCTTTTGATCACGTAATGTGCAGCAAAGGAGATGAACGATGGGCACAGGCAG
>JBDHSO010000125.1:0-11839 GCA_039808125.1 Rhodobacter sp.
TGAAGCGGACCCGCGCCCGCAACGGCCCCCGCGCCGCACCTTGCGCCGCCGCCCGGCCCTTCGCCCCGGTTGGCGGCCGCGCCCAACCGGCGCGTCTGCAACGAAAATACGGGTTGGGGGGGCCTGCGCTGCATGGGTCAGTCCGTCAGGAGGATGGCCGAGGCCGGTTCGAAACTGAGCCAGACCTTGTCGTCCCAGTCAGCGGTCCGGGCGCTTTCGGGGCCACGGCGGGCATTCACCGCATGGGCGAGAATCAGATCGCCGTCGGGAAGTGTGACGCGGTAGAGGCTGTCCTTGCCAAAATAGGCCAGATCTTTCACCTGCCCCTCGAACACGTTCACCGCATCGGGGCAAATCCTGGAAATCTGCACCTTTTCGGGCCGCAGGGCGACGGTGACATTACGACCTTCGCTCAGGCCCGGAACCGCACGGGCAGCAAAGGTGCCGTTCATGGCCGGGATGTCGATCTCGGCCAGATCGCCGGTCAGCCGGACGACGCGGCCGGGAAAGGTCGAGACGGTGCCGATGAAGCCCGCGACAAAGCGCGAGTTCGGATATTCGTAGATCTCGCCGGCGCTGCCGACCTGACGGACGATGCCCTTGTCCATCACCGCGATGCGGTCGGCCAGCGTCATCGCCTCTTCCTGGTCATGCGTGACCACGATGAAGGTGACGCCGGTCCGCTGCTGGATGCTCATCAACTCGAACTGGGTATGTTCGCGCAGTTTCTTGTCCAGCGCGGCCAGCGGCTCGTCGAGCAGCAGAAGCTTCGGCTGCCGGGCCAGCGCACGGGCCAGCGCCACCCGCTGGCGCTGCCCGCCCGAGATCTGATGCGGCTTGCGTTCGGCGAACTGAGTCAGCTGGACCAGATCGAGCATCTCGCGCACCCGGTCACGGCGTTGCGCGGCGGTCAGCTTCTCGTGCTTCAGGCCATAGGCAATGTTCTTTTCCACCGACATGTGCGGGAACAGCGCGTAAGACTGGAACATCATATGGACAGGGCGATCCCAGGGCGGGGTGCCCGCCATGTCCTGGCCGTCGATGAAGATGCGACCCGCGCTCGGTTCCTCGAACCCTGCAAGCATGCGCAGGAGCGTGGTCTTGCCGCAGCCCGAACCACCGAGAAGCGCGAAGATCTCGCCCTTGCCGATGGTCAGGTTCACGTTCTTTACCGCCTCGAAGGTGCCGAAGCGTTTCGACACCCCTTCGATGCGGATGAAGGGGCCGGGGTCTCCGGTCATGATGCCATCAACCGCCGGTCTTGATCGTCTGCCAGGCGCGATTGATGTCGCGATCCTGCTCGTCGGTCTGCGGCTTCGGGGTATAGAGCCGGGCAAGCGTCTCGGCATCGGGATAGATTGCCGGATCGCCGGAGATCGACGGATCAAGGAGCGGGGTCGCCGCCTTGTTCGCATTCGCATAGCCGGTATAGCTGGTACAGGCGGCGATCACCTCGGGGCGCAGCATGAAGTCGATGAACTTGTAGGCGCCATCGGTATTGCCTGCATCCGTCGGGATGGCCCAGAGGTCGAACCACGCAGGTGCGCCGGTTTCGGGGACGAAATAGGCCAGGTCGATGTCGATCCCGGCCTCAGCCGCGCGGGCCTTCGCCACGGCATAGTCGCCCGACCAGGTGTTGGCGGCGCAGATTTCGCCGTTGGGCAGCGTGGTCAGGTAGTTGGTGTTGTCGAAGGTGGTGATGTAGCGCCGGATCGGCGCGAAGGCCTCGACCATCTTTTCATATTCCGCGGGGCCCGCGGTATCGGGGTCGAGTCCGAGGTATTTCAGCACCATGAAGCCGGAATCCGTCGGGCTGTCGAGGATCGAAAGCCCGCAATCGGCCAGCTTGGCGGCATTCTCCGGCTTGAAGATCGTGTCCATGCTTGCCAGATCGGCGTCCGGAAGGCGTTCCCTCACCATGGTAAGGTTGTAGGTATAGCCGACCGACCCCCACATGTAGGGTACCCCGTGCGAGTTGTCGGGGTCGAAGCCCTGCACGATCTTCAGCACTTCGGGATCGAGGTTCGACCAGCCGGAAAGCCGGGCCTTGTCGATCGCCTGATACACCCCCGCCGCGACGAAGCGCGGCAGCGACAGGCCGGATTGCAGCACCACATCATAGCCGGTGCCGCCGACCAGCATCTTGGCTTCCATCTCCTCGGTGCTGGCATAGAGATCGTATGTCACGCCGATGCCGGTTTCCGCCTCGAAATCGGCGATCGTGGTTTCGCCGATGTAATCGGCCCAGTTGTAGACGTTCAGCCTTCCCGCCTGCGCCCAGGACGGACGGACATAGGGAAGGGCAAGCGCCCCGGACAGTGTTGCAAGCGTACTGCGACGGCTCAGCTTCATGGCGGTCTCCCTTTCGTCTTGTTTTTCTTAACGCTAAGGCGCTTTCCCGGTCTGGCAACTCATTTCGTCGTTGATCCCCGGCATTTCTGTCTCTGGCGGCGCCTTCTCGCGCAGCATGACCGGCAGCAGCCGGCGCAACTGGTCGTGATGGCGGCGCAGGCCCCATTCGAGATCCGAAAGGTGGAAACCTTCGAAATTTTGCGACACCATCGATTCGTTCGACCAGATCGAAAGCTGCTGGTCCTCGGCTGAGGTCTGGCTGTCGATCCGGCCGGCCAGATAGCGCGCGGCCCGCTGGGTCCGGGTCTCATCGGGATAACGGTAGCTGCGGCTGGCCAGCCGCGTCAGCCCGGGGGCAAGCGGCAGGTCGTGATAGTATTGCGCGCTTTCGGGCGTGAAGGCGATCACGGTATTCGGAAACAGCCCGTAGTAGGACCAGTTCCTTTGCAGATGCGGGGGCCGGTCCGGGGCAATGGTCGAGAATTTGACGTAATTCCTTACCGACCAGCGCCGGCCCGGGCGGTCGCCGAACATGCCGTAGGACACATGCAGCCCGCCAGGCAGATAAAGGTCGCGATAGTCACGGCCGTAGAGATCCTGAAGCGCCGGATGGGCGAGGGCCACATGATAGCCTTCGTTGTCGACGTCGCGAACGGATTTCCAGTTCACCGGCAGTTCCTGCGTCCAGGGCTCGGTCTGCACCGGCAGCAGGGTCTCGCTCTGCTGCGCCGCGAAATCCTCGGCATAGGGCGCCAGCAGTTCCGCGACCGGGGGTTGCGGGCCGGGCCGGAAGCGCAGGAAAAGGAATCCCGCGAAGATTTCCAGGTCGAGCGGCTTCAGCCCGAAGGCCGCCTTGTCGAGGCCTTCGCCAAAGGTTTCCGGCCGCGCGGCCCCCCGCAGCGTGCCGTCGAGATTGTAGACCCAGCCGTGGAACGGGCAGACCAGCGCGCCGCGGCACTTGCCCTGCGCGCCGTCGACCACGCGGGCGCCGCGATGCCGGCAGAGGTTCATGAAGGCGCGGATCACGCCGTCCTGTCCGCGCATCACCAGCGCCCGTTCGCCCAGCAGGTCGAAGGTGAGCCAGTCGCCGGGGGCGGGAATGTCCGAGACATGGCCCGCGACCTGCCAGTGCGTGAGGAAGATCCGGTCGCGTTCCAGCGCGAACAGCGCGGGCGAGTGATAGGTCCAGGCGGGCAGGCCGCGGCGGTCCCAGTCGGTCGGGACGGGTTCTGAACGGTAGGTCATGGGCAAGCCTCCAGTTCTGCAAGCACCCATTGGTGAAAGCGGTGGATCTCGTATTCCTCCGGCATCAGCGTGCCCCGCGTGAAGGCCGGAGAGGCGATGCCGCGCTGGTTCATCGCGCTGGCCGCGCCGTCCTGCTCCATCACCAGCCTGGCGAAGGCCGCGACCCCGGCCGCATCGAAGCCGGGTCCGGCCAGGGTTTCGGCGGGAAAGTACCATTCGGCGGTCAACCGGGTGGCTCCGGGCGCCAGCGGCGTCAGCCGGACGGCGCGGACATAATCGACATGGGCGACGACATAGGTCGAGGGCCAGAAGGTGACGAACGTATATCCCGCCTGCCGTTCGGCCGGGGTCAGCCCGGGAAAAACCGGCCCGCAGGGGGCGCCGGTCATGGTCCAGCTTTCGGCGCCGGGTTTCAGATTCGGGCCGCCGGGGCTGTCGGGCGTCCAGTCCGGCGCCTCGTTCCGGCCCATGATCCCGGTCCCGTAGATCGGCACCATGTCGCAAAGTTCGGGATGGATGCCCGGGCAGTGCAGGCATTCGGAATAGTTTTCCCAGAACACCTTCCAGTTGCAGGCGATCTCGGTTTCCCAGCGATGGCCGGTGACAAGGCTGTCCATCGGCCAGTTGTCCAGCGTGGCGAGCGGCATGTCGGCACGCAGCGGCCGGGGTTCGGGCGCAAGGTTCAGAAACACAAAGCCATTCCAGATCCGGTGCGAGACCGGGCGCAGGCCATGCGCCGTGCGGTCGAAATCGCCGGTCGGCCGGGCATGGGCCGTCGAGACGAGCCGCCCGTCCGATGCAGCATAGGCCCAGGCATGGTAGGGACAGGTGATCATCTTGCCAAGACGCTGGTCCGCGCCCGGCGGGCAGAGTTCGGCGCCGCGGTGGCGGCAGCTGTTGTGAAAGGCCGAGACCGCGCCGTCGGGCTGGCGCGCGACGATCACCGGCGCTGCGCCCACCATCACCGGGCGCAGCGTGCCCGGCGGCAGATCGTCCAGCCGGCCCACCATCACCCAGCGCCGGGAAAAGATCGTCTGCATTTCCCTCGCGAACCAGTCCTCGGCCAGATAGGCGTCGCGCGGCAGCCCCGGCGGGCAATGCGTCAGGCGAGGGCTGCCGGGATGCGGCATCAGAATCTCCCCGGAGGGGTGGCGCGTCGCCGGTCGGGGGCGAAGAAGGGCCGGTCAGTCTTCCGGACCGGCAGCATCAGCTTGTGATACTGCAACTCGCGCTGCGCATAGATCTCGACCCACAGGTCGTCGCAGGCGGCATATCGCGTCGCGACATGGGCGATGGCTAGGTTGCGCTTCAGCGTGGGCGACCAGCAGGCCGCGGTGATGAAGCCGGCCTCGCGCTTCTTGCCGTAATAGAGGATGGAACCTTCGGCGCTGACATTGCCCGGAATGTCGAGCCCGACCGTTGTCCAGCGCGACAGCTTGCGGTCGCGCTCGTCCAGAAGGGCGCGCCGGCCGGTGAAATGGCCCTTGTCCCAGTCGATCATCCAGTCGAGACCCAGTTCCAGCGGGCTGCGCACCCGGTCTTCGCGAAGGGCCTGCTGGGCGGGGATGAAGTCGAGGTTGGCGGTCAGAAAACCGGTTTCGGTGCGGGCCAGCATCACCGCCTCGGTCCCGACGGGAACCAGACCGAAGGGCGCGCCCTGCGCCATCAGGTGATCCCAGAGCGGGACGGCATCGTCGGGCGCGACCCAGAGTTCATAGCCCAGATCGCCGGTAAAGCCGGTGCGCGAGATGAGCAGCCTGCCATCGTGGAACGGATGGTCCTGCATGCGAAAGGGCTTCAGCGCCGAGACGTCGAAGCCCGCGGCCGTCAGCACGCTGGCAGAGGTCGGTCCCTGCAGCGCCAGGGCCGCCACCGCATCGGTTTCGTCCGCAATCTCGACGTCGAACCCTTGCGCCGAGTCGAGCAGCCAGGGCAGGTGCCGCTCCTGACAGCACAGCCGGAAGCGGTCGGGGGCAAGCCGGAACACCGTGCCGTCGTCCATGATCTTGCCCGCGTCATCCGTCCAGGCGGTGTATTGCACCGATCCGACCGGAAGCTTCGCCAGGTTGCGCAGGGTCAGCCGATTGAGATAGGCCTCCGCCTCCGGCCCCGCGATCCGGTATTTCATCATCGGCGTGATATCATAGAGCGTGGCGGCATTGCGGATCGCCGAATGCTCCATCTCGGCATCGCCGTAGCAGCCGGCGGTGCGATACCCCGACCAGCCGGCCCAGTTGTGCAGCAGGTTTGCCTCTGCCGTGCGCCGATGGAAGGGCGTCTCCAGCAGCGGGGCGGTGTCGAAACGCGGTCCGGTCATGCCCTGGCCTCCAGGATCGCCTCAGCGGTGTTCCAGCCCGCCGCGCCCGACATGCCGCCCGGATGCGTACCCGCCCCCGTCAGCCAGAGGCCGGATACCGGGGTGGCATAGCGCGAAAGCTGCGGCAACGGCCGCAGGAACAGCATCTGTTCGACGCTGAGTTCGCCATGATGCCAGTTGCCGCCATACATTCCGAATTTTCGTTCGATATCATAGGGCATCAGGAGATCCGCCTTGACGATCAGCTTGCCTATTCCCGGCGCGGCCTCTTCCAGCCGGGCAAGGCAGGCAGCCAGCATCGCCGCCCGCGCCTCATCCTCGCCGGCCCTTGGCGCATGGGGCGCAAATTGCACGATGGCCGACAGGACATGCGGCGTGGCCGGCGCCTGCCCGGGGGCAAAGGCCGAGGGCAGGACGATCTCCATCACCGGGGCTTCGGGAACCTCGCCGTATTTCACAGGGTTGAACGCGGTTTCGACGGCATGCTCGTCCTTGGCCAGAATGAGCCGCGCCTTCGGATCCGTGCCGAAATCCGGCAGGCCGGACAGGGCCAGATGCAGTTTGGCCGCCCCGCCGCGGGATTTCTGGTGGCGCAGCCGTGTCGTCATCCCCGCGTCGAGATGGCGTGGCCCGACCAGGTTCAGCAGCGTGGGCTTCGGTCCGATGGCCGAAACGATCAGCGGTGCGGAAATCGTCTCGCCATCGGTCAGCACCAGGCCGGTGACGCGATCGTCCGCGATCTCGATCCGCGCCACGCGGGCATCGGTGCGCAGGGTCACGCCGCTGGCCTGTGCGGCCCGGGTCATGGCTCGCGTCAGCCCGGCCAGCCCGTCCCGCGGCAGGCCGAGCGCTGCCTTGCGGCCGGCGATCTGACCCGCCAGCCGGTCGAGATAGAGGATCAGCGTGTTCGGCGACCGCGGCCCCGCCCAGGCGCCCAACGTGGCATCGAAGCACAGCGCGGCCCGCAGGCGGGGATCGGTCAATTCGTCCTGCGCGACATCATGGGCATTGATCAGGATCATGCGGAGAAATTCGCGGAATTCGGCGGTGCCGAGCCTGCGCAGACCCAGCGCGTTGCGCCCGAGCCGTCCCCAGGCGTTGCCGCTGCCCGCAAGGCGCGGCGGGGTCATCTGGCGGAACGGCTCCAGCGCGGCGGCAAAGGACATCAATCGCCGGTGCAGCGCCTTCCAGGCCGCGGCATCCGCGCCCTCGGCCTGATCGCCGCGCAGGGTTAGCGGGCCCTCCGGCGACAGGATCGTCGTCGGCAGATCGGCCGCCACCCAGTCCAGCCCGTGGCGCGAGAGATCCATCGCGGCTTCGACCCTTGGGTCGATGTGGCGGACCAGATGCGCCAGCGCGGGCGCGGGCCAGCCGGGGGCGATGTCGGCAAGCGCGCGGGCGCCGCCGCCGGGTTCCGGCTCGGCCTCCAGCAGCGTGACGCGGCGGCCCTTCTGCGCCAGCCGTGCCGCGCAGGCCAGCCCGTTCGGGCCGGCGCCGATGACCACGACATCTGTCGTTCCGGAATCAGAGAACGGCCCAGGCATCGCTCATGTCCCTTGCAGGTCGTTTCGCATCGCGCAGGACTTCGGCTGCGGCATTGCGGCCGGGGGCCCCCATCACGCCGCCGCCCGGGTGGGTCGAGGAACCGCAGATCCACAGATCCCGGACGGGCGTGCGATAATTGGCATAGCCCGGCACCGGGCGGTTGAAGAGCAACTGGTCGAAGGTCAGCTCCCCCTGAAAGATGTTGCCATCGGTCAGGCCCACCTCTGCCTCAAGCTCGCGCGGCGTACGGACCTCGACATGCAGGACCAGATCCCTGAAGCCGGGCGCATAACGCTCGATCTGGTCAAGGCAGGTGCGGCCGAAGGCGTCGCGGTCCGCATCGGTCCAGTCGCGGCCCTCGATCTTTGGCGGCGCATACTGGACGAAGCAGGACATGAAATGCTTTCCGGGCGGAGTCATCGTCGGGTCGATGGTGGTGGGTATCATCACGTCCTGGAACGGATCTCGGCTGAAATGGCCGGCTTTCCAGTCGTCATAGGCCCGCTCCATCCGTTCGATGGAATCGGTGAAATGCAGGTCGCCGCGCAGGTGCGGTGCGCCCTCGGGCAGGGCCGGAAAGCGGGGCAGGGCGTCGAGCGCGATGTTCAGCTTGCCCGACGAACCGCGGGTCTTGAAGCGGCGCACCGAGGCGACGTAATCCTGCGGCAGCTCGGCCTCGTCGACATGGCGCAGCATGGTGCGCTTGACATCCATGTTCGAGATCACCCGTTTCGCCCGGATCTCGTCGCCGTTGGCCAGCGCGACGCCCACGGCGCGTCCGTTCTTCACCAGGATCTTCCCGACCGGGCTGCCGGTGCGGATCTCGCCGCCGGCGGCGGTGAAGGACGCCGCCAGCGCGCGGGTGATCGACCCCATGCCGCCCCGGGCAAAACCCCAGGCGCCGATATTGCCGTCGACATCGCCCATGTAGTGATGCAGCAGCACATAGGCCGAGCCGGGCGACATTGGCCCCAGCGCCGTGCCGATGATCGCCGAAACCGCGAGATAGGCCTTGATCACCGGATTCTCGAAATAGTGGTCGAGATAGTCCGAGATCGACATGGTCCAGAATCGCACCATCTCGGCGATCTGCTGTTCCGACAGGCCGGACATGTGCTTGCCGATCCAGATCAGTTCGCCGATGTCGCGCGGGCGAAAGCTGGCGGGATCGGGTGGCGTACGCAGCAGCAGGGGCCGGATGAAACGGCAATGCCGCTGCACATCGCGCGAGTAGATATCGTAGGCTTCGGCATCGCGGGGCGAATGGCGGGCAAATTCGCGCCGGTTCGCGTCGTGATCGCGGTACATCGCCAGAAAGCCGCCGTCCTCCTTCAGCACGGCACCGCCCTCATAGGGCAGGATCTGCAGGCCGTGGCGCGACAGTTCGAGGTCGCGCATGATTTCGGGCCGGAACAGCGACGAGACATAGGAACAGTTGGAATAGGTGAAGCCCGGCGTCAGTTCGCGGCTGACGGCGGCGCCGCCGACCCAGTCGTTCTTTTCGACGACACAGACCTTCATTCCGGCCCGGGCAAGATAGCATGCCGTGACCAGCCCGTTGTGTCCGGCGCCAAGGACGACGGCATCCCAGGTCATTCGGCGGCGTCCAGCTTGCCCTCGGCCTGATCCTGCAAGGTCAGATCGACAGCGATCTCCACGGCTTTCAGCGTATCCGTCAGGCAGGTCCCGTCCAGCCCGTGCGCCTCGCACATGAACCAGGGTTCGCGGGAATCCGGTTCGACGATCAGGCCCAGATCGTGCAGATAATAAGCCATCCGATCATAGAACGAATAATCGCTCGTCTTCCATGCGCGATAATTGTCGGGGGGCGTTTCGGCGAAGAAGATGCCGAACATCGAGGCATGGCCCGAGAAGCTGTGGGTGACGTTGCGCGCGGTCAGGATGGCGGAGATCCCGGCCTTCAGCCGCTCACCATAGTTCGCCAGGGTCTCCAGCGCCGGAGTTTCGTCCAGAATGCGCAGCGTCTCCTCTGCCGCGGCCAGGGAAACCGAATGCGCGGTGTAGGTGCCGCCGTGGCTGGCGCCGCCGTAGCGAAAGGTGCGCATGACATCCTCGCGCCCGGCGACCAGCGAGATGGGATAGCCGTTGGCAACCGCCTTGGCGAAGGTGGTGATGTCGGGGCGGACGCCCAGGATGCCCTGGATGCCGCCCTTGCCGACGCGGAAGCCGGTCTTCACCTCGTCGATGATCAGAAGAACGCCGTATTGGTCGCACAGGTCCCGCGCGAGTTGCACGTATTCGCGCCGCGCCGAGATGCCGCAGCAATTGCCCTGGATCGGCTCGATCAGCATGGCGGCCAGCTTGTCGCCGTGGCGGAGGAAGGTATCCTCCAGCCGTTGCAGATCGTTCATCGGCACCAGATGGGCAAGCTGCTTGACGGTGGGCGGAATGCCCCGGCCATAGGGCACGACCTCGGGGTCACGGTTCGACCCGGCGTCCCATTCGTCCATGTTCGCCATCCACATGGCGGCATCGAACAGGCCGTGATAGCCGCCCTCGACCAGCAGATAGCTTTCGCGCCCGGTATAGGCGCGTGCCAGGCGCAACGCGGCCATCACCGCCTCGGTCCCGGAATTTGAGAAGCGCACGAGTTCCGCCGAGGGGACCATGCTGGCGATGCGGTCGGCGACCACCAGTTCCTTTTCCGTCGACAGGGCGAAGACCCCGCCCACTTCCATCCCGCGGCGGGCCGCGGCATCCACCCGGTCATCGGCATAGCCCAGGATCGCCGGGCCATAACCCAGCCGGTAATCGACATAGCCATTGCCGTCGATATCCCAGACGCGCCCGCCCTTGCCATGGTCGACATAGATGGTCCGGTCGTCGCCCCAGTAACGGAAGGTCGAGGATACGCCAAGCGGCAGGCGCTTTACCGCGCGACGGAACTGGGCGTTCGACTTGGCGAGGGAGCGATGGGCTGGAGGAATCATGGCACGGCTTTCGGGGGTTGCGGACAGGCTCAGGGTGCATTTATTTTGACTGTACTGTCAATCAGAATATCGCAGTTACAGATATGGCGTTTTCCGCTATGACGATTGGACCGAGGAGAAACCGATGGTTGCCGTCGAATCTTTGCCCAACCCCGACCCGCCGCCGCGCAAGATGCCGCGCGACGCCCGTCGCCAGCAGCTGATCGAGGCGACGATCGAGACCATCGCCCGGCAGGGCTATTCCCGCACCACGCTGACCGAGGTGGCGCGGACCGCCGGACTGTCACACGGGCTGGTCAACTTCCATTTCAAGACCAAGGACAAGCTTCTGGTCGAAGTGCTGCTGTATCTGGCCGAGGAATATCGGGCGAACTGGACCGGCGCGGTCGAGGCGGCGGGCACCTCCGCCTCGGAACAGCTGCATGCCATGCTGGCCGCCGATTTCCTGCCGGAACTCTGCACGCCTGCCCGCCTGTCGGCCTGGTGCGCCTTCTGGGGCGAGGCGCAGGGCCGCCCGCTCTATCAGGAGAACTGCGGCTCGAACGACGAGGAATACAACCGCATCCTCGAAGGGCTGTGCGCCCGGATGAACACCGAACACGGCTATGCCAACGACCCTGCCCGGACGGCGCGCGTGCTGCGCGTCACGACCGAAGGAGTCTGGCTGGACATGATGACAATGCAAGCGCCCTATGATGCGCAAGAGGCGCTGGCCACCCTGATGACCTGCGCCGCCGCCTTCTTTCCCCGTCACTTCGATGCCCGCGGCCTGATCGCCTGACGGCGCAGGCCGCGTATCGGTTCGCTACTCGTTCACGGGTGCAAGCTGAGGCGAGAAATCCGCCACATCCACATCGGCCGCGGCGACATCGGCCACGCGCAGATAGGTCAGGCCCTGGATCTGCACCAGCGTGTCGACGCCGCCCGTCTCGTTGTCTTCTTCGACAAGCGTCACGGATTCGGAGAAATCCGCGATCCGGTCGACGACAAGGGTGAAATCGTCTGCGCCGGCAACGTAATCGGTCACGGTCGGGAAGTCATCGTCCAGCCGGCCCACGGTCGACAGATCGCTTCCCTCGCCGGTCGAGAACATGACGCCGCCCGACACCGTCAGCACGTCGTCGCCGGCTTCGGCGTGCAGCGTGTCCGCGCCCATCTGGCCGATCAGCGTGTCGGACCCTTCGCCGCCGCGCAGCAGATCGTCGCCATTGCCGCCGTCGAGGAAGTCATTGCCGGCATCGCCGTTCAGCACGTCATTGCCGGCGCCACCGAGCAGCCGGTCGTCATCCTCGCCGCCGGTGATGGAATCGTCGCCCACGCCACCCGCCATCTGATCCGCGCCGACAGAGCCGTACATCACATCGTTTCCGGCCCAGCCGAACAGCGAATCCGCGCCGTCGCCGCCGCCGAGCGAATCGTCGCCGCCTTC